>DATFJV010000001.1:0-4930 GCA_035268985.1 Anaerovoracaceae bacterium
GAATAAGGCATAAATATATATAATTCTTTTCTGAGCGGCAAAAGCCGCTTTTGTAATACAAAAAAATGACTTTGTATTACATTTAATAGATAAGTTAAATTGATTGTAGTATAATATTAATATAATAATGTTTATGGAGATATTTATGGGTGTTGAAGCAGCAATCAGTACAGGTTTAAATAATGGTTTTATAGATTGCAATCTAGAATCGTTAGAAAAATACAATCCCAAATTAATAATAAATAACTATAAGGAAGGTGTTAAGGTATTAACATCTTTAGAGGCTGAGCTTATTAATTGTATAGAGTTCAGTTTTTCTGTTGCGTTTATTACGGAAAGTGGAGTTCAGGTATTATTAAATATATTAAGCGAGCTTAAAGAAAAGAATATCAAAGGTAGAATAATTACTTCGCAGTATCAGAATTTTACTGAACCCAAAGCTTTAAGAAGGTTGTTGGAATTTGGAAACGTTGAACTTAGGATTGTAACTGAGGGAAATTTTCATGCCAAAGGTTATATATTTAAGAAAGAAGATGAATCTTATTCCTTTATTATAGGCTCAAGCAATTTGACTCAAAATGCCCTTTGCATGAACAAAGAATGGAATATTAGATTGTCTTCATTGGAAAATGGCTCTGTTATGCAGAATATAATTAGTGAATACGATTATAATTTTATTAATTCAACTGCTGTTACAAAAGACTGGATAGATCAATACGAAAAAATATATAGCTCATATAGGAAAGCTAGATTAAGTGCAGATAGTGGAACCATAAATTTAGAAACTATTAGTCCAAATGAAATGCAAAAAAGAGCTTTGAATAATTTAGAAAGACTTAGAGTGGATAGAGAAAATAAAGCTCTATTGATATCTGCAACGGGTACAGGTAAAACTTATTTATCTGCATTTGATGTTGCAAAGTTTCAACCTAAAAAAATGCTTTTTATAGTTCATAGAGAACAGATACTTAAAGATGCACAAAAAAGCTATAAAAAAGTTTTAGGGTATGACAAGAGCTATGGATATATAACAGGGAATAAAAAGGAGTTCGATGCTGACTATATTTTTTCTACCATTCAAACCATGTCTAAGTTAGAAATATTACAACAATTTTCAGAGGAACACTTCGAATATATTTGTATAGACGAAACCCACAGATCAGGTGCAAATTCTTATAAAAAAATATTAAACTATTTTAAACCCAAATTTTTACTTGGAATGACAGCTACACCTGAAAGAAATGATGGCTATGACGTTTATAGTCCATTTGATCATAATATTGCATATGAAATTCGTTTAAAACAAGCTTTAGAAGAAAACTTTATTTGCCCTTTTCACTACTATGGGGTAAATGATTTAGAGATAGGTGGAGAAGTCTATAATGGAGGAGATTTCAATCTACTTGATTTGGATGCTAGAGTCAATCATATGATTGATAATATTGAACACTATGGCTGTTTTGGAGATCGTGTTCATGGTCTTGTGTTTTGTAGTAATAAAATTGAAGCAAGAACTTTATCGGATGAGTTTAATAAAAGAGGTTATAATACTATAGCTTTAACTGGAGAAGATAGTCAGAGTACTAGAGAAGAATCTATAAAAAGATTGGAACAAAAGGACAGGGTAAAAGGGTTAGACTATATTTTCACTATAGATATATTTAGTGAAGGTGTGGATATTCCTAAAATCAATCAAATAGTAATGGTTAGACCTACTGAGTCTGCTATTGTTTTTGTTCAACAATTAGGTAGAGGTCTTAGAAAAATAATAAACAAAGAATATTTAGTGGTTATAGACTTCATTGGAAATTATCAAAAAAACTTCTTAATTCCTATAGCCCTTACCGGTGACAGATCATATAATAAGGATTCAGTTAGAAGGAATCTAGTTAATGGTAACAGAACTATACCAGGATGTTCGACGATTAACTTTGACAGTATTTCGAAAAAAAGAATATTCGAAGCAATTGAGCAAGCTAATTTTCATGAGCTTAAGCTGTTAAAAGATGAATACAAGAATCTAAAATTTATGCTTGGAAGAATCCCTAAAATAATTGACTTTGAAGAACATGCATCCATAGATATTATGAGGATATTGGAGAAGATGGGTTCATATCATAATTTTTTATCTAAATATGAAGATGAATACGATGTTGAATTTGATGATACAAAAGAGGGAATGCTTAAGTATGTTTCAACTAAGATGGCGGAAGGTAAGAGAGATAAAGAATTGATTGTTATGAATGAATTAATAAATTATAATAGCTATAAGTTTAGTGAATCCAATAAATTTGACAATATGACTAATATGCTAACTAATAATTTTAAAACAGGAACCGAGAAAATGTTGGGAAGTTGTGTGTTTATCAAAAAACAAAATGATAAGTGGCAAATTTCTGATGAATTTAAAGACGCTTTGAGGAATGATGAATTCAAAAAACAAATTGCAGAACTTATTGATTTAGGCTTTAGAAGAAACAAAGAATACTACAGTAATAAATATATGGATACGGAATTCTCAATATATTCAAAATATACTTACCATGATGTGTGTAGACTTTTAAATTGGGAAAAGTCGGTTCCCCCTCAAAATATAGGTGGTTATAAATATGATGCTAAAACTAATACTTTTCCGGTATTTATAAATTACGATAAAGATGAGCATATAGGAGATACAATAAAATATGAAGATAGGTTTATTAATCCTTCTAAATTAATTGCCATATCTAAATCTAGAAGAACTTCAAAATCAAAAGAAATAAAAAGGATATATGCCTCAAAAGATAATGGAATGAAAATATACTTGTTTGTAAGAAAAAATAAAAATGATAAGGGATCAAAGGAGTTCTATTTCATGGGAGAAATGGTTGCTATAGGAGAACCAAAAGATTTTATAATGCCAAATACTGATAAAACTGCAGTGGAAATCACATATGAATTGGTAACTCCTATTAAGGATGAATTATATAGTTATATTTGCAATTAAGGGGATAAAAATGAAAACAATTAAAGTTGTAGGTGCAATAATAGTAGGTGGTGATGGTAAAATATTTGCCACGCAAAGGGGATATGGTAACTTGAAAGGTGGATGGGAGTTTCCTGGAGGCAAAGTTGAACCCTTCGAAAGTGACAAGGAAGCATTGATTAGGGAACTTAAAGAAGAACTTGATGTTGTGGTTGAAATAGAACGTTTCTTTCATATGGTGGATTATCAGTATGAAAAGTTTCGTCTTAACATGAATTGTTATATATGCCGTATTACAGATGGTGTCCCCAAACTTATTGAACACAGCAATGCTAAATGGCTTGGTAAAGGAGAACTTAAATCTGTGGAATGGTTGCCTGCTGACATTGAGGTTGTAGATAGGATAATAGATGAATTATAACACCGCTTAGCGGTGTTATTTTTGCAATATAATGAAAATAAACAAAATTAATTGTATAATTATGTTAAAATTCACAAATAACTATTGACGTGGAGGGAAATTAATGGTTAAATGGAGATATCATTATGAAAGGAAAGTGCATTTGCACCGGTAAAATTATGCTCACATTGGAAGAAGTCTATAAAGCAGCCTTTGTATTGGAGAAGGTAGCGAGGAATACGGATATTGTACCTGCAAATAGAATAACAGATAAGTGTGATCTTTATTTGAAAACAGAAAATTTGCAACATACAGGTTCATTTAAACTTAGAGGAGCCTACTATAAAATATCCAACCTAAACGAAGAAGAAAAAGCCAGGGGGGTTGTTGCTTGTTCGGCGGGTAATCATGCCCAAGGAGTAGCACTTGCGGCGCAGAAAAATGGCATCGAGGCCACGATATTTCTACCTTCTATAGCGCCTATTTCCAAAGTTGAAGCTACGAAAAAATACGGAGCAACGGTAAAACTCATAGATGGGGTCTATGATGATGCACATAAAGCTGCTGTGGAATTCCAAAAGAAGACAGGGGCAGTGTTTATTCATCCTTTCAATGATGAGGAAGTGATTGCAGGACAGGGGACCATAGGACTTGAGATTATGAATCAACTCAAGGATGTGGATGCTGTAGTCGTTCCAATAGGTGGTGGAGGACTAGCGTCGGGTATTGGCTATGTAGTGAAAAAACTAAATCCTGAATGCAAGGTTTATGGTGTACAGGCAGTAGGAGCTGGGAGTATGTATACTTCCTTAACGCAAGAAGAAGTTATAGAGCTTCCTGCAATTTCCACATTTGCAGATGGTATTGCTGTTAAAAAACCAGGGGAATTAACCTACGAAATGTGTACAGAGTATTTAGACGATGTTGTGACTGTTTCGGACGATGAAATTGCCACAGCTATACTAAAGCTTATGGAAGACCAAAAACTAGTTGCAGAAGGAGCGGGTGCTGTTGGGGTAGCGGCTGTGTTGTTTGATAAACTGCCGGTTAAAGGGAAAAAAGTATGTACTGTAGTATCAGGGGGGAACATTGATGTTAACATACTTTCTAGAGTCATAAACAGAGGACTACTTACTGCCGGCAGGCACACCACTTTGGATATTGAGCTATTAGATAAGCCTGGACAGCTTAGAGATGTTGCGGATTTGGTAGCCAATTGTGGAGCTAATGTTATAGGTGTTAGGTATGATCCAGGTGGAGAAAATACCGATATTAGGGAATGCAAATTGAGAATTTCCATGGAAACAAGGGACAACGAACACTTACAAGAGATTGAAGAAGCCTTTACAAAAGAAGGTTATAGAATATGTGATGTATAAAAATATGATGAACCGAGGCTTGCCTCGGTTTGTTTATTTTAAAATACATTGACTTTTTTCTATGTATATGATAGTATTAATACATAGAAAGTATTCTATGTATAGGAGGGGGCTATGAATTATCAAGAGTATGCCAAGATATTTAAGGCTTTATCTAATCCTAAGAGATTAGAAATTTTGGATATG
>DATFJV010000002.1:0-3123 GCA_035268985.1 Anaerovoracaceae bacterium
GTATAACTTAACTATAGTTCGGCCTAATGTGGATTTACCACAACCAGATTCTCCAACAAGTCCGAATGTTTCTCCTTTGTATATTTCAAAAGTTACATCATCTACAGCTGTCAAATAGGTTTTTTTTCTTTTGAAAAACCCCTGGGTAACATCAAAATACTTTTTGAGATTTTTGAGTTCTAATAAAACTTCTTTATTCTTCAACTGCTTCCCCTCCTTTATTGTAACCTTCTACCGCCGGCGCATTTTCGTGAAGCAACCAGCAAGCTGATAAATGATTTTCGCCAGCTATAAATTTTGGAGGTTCTTTTTCTTTGCATATTTTCATAACTCTAGGACATCTCGTACTAAAAGGACATCCTTTTGGAGGTGAAAGCAAGTCAGGTGGTGACCCTTCTATTGGTAAAAGTCTTTCTTTTTGTTCTCTATCCATTCTTGGAATAGACTTTAGAAGTCCTTTGGTGTATGGATGTTGAGGATTAGCAAATATTTCTTCAACGCTTCCTTTTTCCATTATCATGCCACCATACATAACTACTAAGTCTTTGCATGTTTCAGCGATAACTCCTAAGTCATGTGTTATTATTATAATAGATGTGCTAAGTTTCTTCGCTACATCCTTCATTAAATCTAATATTTGTGCTTGTATTGTAACATCTAATGCAGTAGTAGGTTCATCTGCTATCAAGAGTTTAGGATCACATGACAATGCCGTTGCAATCATAACTCTTTGCCTCATTCCTCCTGAAAATTCATGGGCATATGAATTAATTCTTTTTTCAGGTTCTGGAATTCCTACTAAATCCAACATCTCGATTGATTTTTCTATGGCTTTTTTTCGATTTACTTTTTGATGTCTCATTATTACTTCTGTCATGATATTCTTGATTTTAAATACAGGATTTAGCGAGGTCATTGGATCCTGGAATATCATAGCAATCTCTTTTCCTCTAAGGTTGGACATCTTTCTATTAGAGTAGCTTGTTATATCTTCTCCATTAAATATTATTTGACCCTCTTTTATTTCTCCTGGTACATCTATTAATTTCATTACTGAAAGGGCTGTAACACTTTTTCCACTTCCAGATTCTCCAACTATTCCTAATAGATCTCCCTTTTTCATCTTAAAATCTACACCTCTTACAGCTTGAACTTCTCCAACATGTGTGTAAAATGATGTTTTTAAATTATTAACTTCTAATATATACTCTTTTTTATTTTCCATATGCATTATCCTTTTCTCAATCTAGGGTCTAAAGCATCTCTTAACCCATCGCCTATAAAATTAAATGCCAGCATAGTAAAAGCAATCGATAAAGCTGGGAAAAACAACTGATAAGGATAAGATAATAATCCTGATAGTGCATTATTAGCTAAAGTACCCCATGATGCTTGAGGTGCTGAAACTCCCAACCCTATGAAGCTTAGAAAAGATTCCGTGAAAACCGCTGATGGAATCATCATGGCCATTGAAACTATAATCGGTCCCATAGCATTTGGGATTAGATGTCTAAATATTATCTTTCTTTTAGAAACTCCCATTACCTTTGCTGCAAGTACAAATTCTTGTTCTTTAATTGAAAGCATCTGGCCTCTTACAAGTCTTGCCATTGCAACCCAGTAAACACTACTCAAAGCTATGATAATATTCATCAAACCTCCACCTCTAAACCATACCATAAGCAATATAACATATATTACAAGTGGAATTGAGTTAATAACATCTACTATTCTCATCATAACATTGTCTACTCTGCCACCTTCAAATCCAGATATACTTCCGTATATTACTCCTATAAAAAAGTTAACCATAGTAGCTACAAAGGCAACTAATAAAGAAATCCTAGCTCCATACATAACCCTTGTTAATAAATCTCTACCTAAGTTATCCGTACCAAAAGGGAAAAGTTTATTAAATTTATTCCCTGAAGGAGTTTTAGAAATCTCTCCATTGTATTCTATTGTATAATCATAATCATATCCCTTTTTGTTTGGTAGTAGATTATATGAAAAGTCTAAAATAACCTCTTCTTCTCCTAAAGTGTAGGTATATATTTTATTAATCATATCTCTATCCATGGGATTTAGGTTTAATCTTTCTATTAGAGTTCCATCCTCTTCTAATAAAAACATATTATAATCCTTTGATACATGAAAATACTTGCCGTCCACCTCGTGTACTTCTACTATAGGTCCAAGGTTTTTATATTCGTTGATCTGAGAAGAATATGTATGAGGTGTTAAATAAGGTCCAACTACACCAAATAAAATTATTAAAATTACAACTACAAATCCTATCATAGATAATTTGTTTTTTTTCAATCTTCTAAAAGCATCTTCCCAATAGGTTAAACTAGGCCTTATAGTTTCTTTTTCTTCTCCAGTTTGCTCTACAAATTCAAATTTATTTTTATCCATTATTTCCCCTCCTTAAGCTTGATTCGAGGATCTAATAATGAATAAGCTATATCTACTAAGAAGATCATTATTAAATAGAAGAAAGCATAAAAAACTGTTATACCCATAATGGTTGTATAATCTCTATTAGAAACACTTTCAACGAAATGTCTTCCTATTCCAGGTATTGCAAATATTTTCTCTATTACAAAAGATCCTGTTAAAATTGCTGCAATCATAGGTCCAATATAAGTTACTACAGGTATAAGTGCATTTTTAATAGCGTGTTTGTATATTACTGAAAATTCTTTAAGCCCATTAGCTCTTGCAGTTCTTATATAATCCTGTCTCATAACTTCAAGCATACTAGACCTGGTAAGTCTTGTTACAAAAGATAGTGAATATCCTGCTAAAGCCAAGACAGGTCCAACATAACTCGCCGGAGTGCTCAACCCAAATGTTGGTACCCAACCCAACTTTCCTGCAAAAAAGTATATAAACAAGGTCGCTATAACAAAACTGGGGACAGTTATACCCAAAGTTGCTAAAACCATAACAACATAGTCGATAGTTTGGTTTTGCTTAAGTGCAGATATTATACCAAAGGGTATTCCTAAAACTACAATCAATAAAGTAGCTATCAGTCCAATCTTAGCTGAAACCGGAAAACCAGATTCTATCATTTCATTTACAGATGTTCCTATTTTAGAATAAGATGGACCTAAA
>DATFJV010000003.1:0-10266 GCA_035268985.1 Anaerovoracaceae bacterium
TTCTTTGCAAGATTTCCTGGTCGGGGATTTGCTAACAGAGATTTCCCTAGTTGGAGGTTTTCTAATAGCAGCATCTGGGTTTGCAATACTTGGATTAAAGGATTTCAAAACCTTAAATATGCTACCAGCATTGTTAATTCCGCCAATATGGTTTTTAATAATGACTATATAATTAGTTGGTAATTCAAACTACTTATGGTATACTAATAGTGAATTTATATACCAAGAGAGAATTTGGAGGGACCATAACATGAAAAGAATTAATGTGGCTCTTATAGCTACAGTTATAGTATCATTACTAATATTATCAGCTTGTTCGGTCAGTGTGACAACAGCAAATTATAATAATATTAATATGGCATCAGAAGTTGATGAAGCAACATATGAACCAATTACTATAACAGATGAATTTACAAAAGATACACCTATAATTTTTTTAACTGCTGTGCTAGAAAATGCACCAGAAGAAACAATGGCTGGGGCAGAGTGGTATTATATGGATGCTGGTGATGAGGTGTTTATAGATAGTGCAGAAGTTGAAGCAATGGATAGCACTACACCGCTTTTGTTTAGTTTATCTAGCCCTACAGAAGGTTGGCCTATTGGAGAATATATGGTTAAACTATTTATAGATAGAGAATATGACCAAGCTGTAAGTTTCTTTGTTGAGTAATATATTAACCCTTCAAAATTTTCTGAAGGGTTATTTTTTAATTAATCCAATCTTTAATTTTGTTGTAGGATTCTTCACTAAGAAAATGCTCCATCCTACAGGCATCTTCTGCAGCAGTTACTTCATTAACCCCTAATTTTTTAAAAAATTCAGTCAACGTTTCATGCCTATCTAATACATGTTTGGCAATATCAAACCCTTCATCAGTAAGGGTTATTTTATGTTTGTCATCTATATTAATAAAACCTTTATCTCTAAGTTTTTTCATAGCAATACTTATACTAGGTTTTGAATAACCTGTTTTTTCTACAATGTCTTTGCTAATTACATATTCTTTTTCTTTGGAAATCATTAATATGGTTTCTAAATAATCTTCTGCCGATTCATAGTTTTTCATATGCAACCTCCTTTTAATAAATCTTAACATAATATTACACATTATTCCACAATATTTTTAATGCTGAAGATATGTATTTATTGGTATCAAATGAATACGTTTAGACATTGTGTAATTATTTTTGTTTTGGTATCTTATAAATACAAATTGTGTGTTACGAAAGGAGAAGGAAATGACAAGTTTTACTGAAATTAATTATGAAGTAGTAGAAAAGGTTGGGGTTATTAATAAATATCCTACCGGTTGGACCAAAGAGCTTAATATAATAGCTTGGAATGGAGGTAAGCCCAAGTTAGATATTAGAGATTGGGATGAAGACCATGAGCATATGAGTAGAGGAATTACATTACATGTGAATGAAGCTAAGGTATTAAGTGAAAAGCTAATGGAGTATATTAACAAGAGTAATTAAAGCTTGGCCATCGATTCATATCGATGGCTATTTTTGGAGGTAAATATGGCAAATAAATATAGGACATGTGGATCCATGCTTAAGCATAATGAAGTAGTAAACTATATTAAGCAGTATCCACAGAAGAAAGATGTTTTAAATTATCTAAAAGATTTTGATATCGGAATTGACAATAGAGTAGAGCTAATAGCTGAATTAGAGGCGTATTTTGAAATAATTGAAGCAGCTATAACAATAGTACCGAGTGAGTTTAGAGAAGGTGTTCTTATGCATATAATATATTCAGTACCATATGATGATGTTATCTTTAAATATGCGAGTAGGAGCACTTGGGATAAGTGGAGAAAAAGATTTCTAGACGAAGTAATTAGGTTAAAAGGAGAAGAAGGTTATTGCGATTTGTTATTTGAAGTGATTAATAAAAAGTGTGAATAAATATGAAAACAAATATTAAAAAAGCCCTTATTATACTATTAATACTAATTGTCCTTGTTATCCTTATGGGAAGTAGGAACAAATGTTTTGCTGCATCTCAATTTGAGGGAAATGTGTTAAGTGGTTATGATGGTTCGAAATATCAACTGACAGGATATTTTAACGGTTATTGCTATAATTCTGTTGGTTGGCTTATGGGTACTTTAAAGCATACTGAAGTTTATGAAGATAAAAAGTATCATTTAATAAGAGATGGTACAAAAACTAAAGTAGCATATTGCCTTGAGCATAGGGTTGACACAAACACGGCCATTACATATACGGGCACTAATATTGACGCAGCAAAATATATGAAATTTTACCCTGAAATGCAAAGAAAAGGAATAATAGCAACTGCAATGTACGCACCTCAATATCTTGGAGAAGCTTCTCCAGTTTTAGGTACAAATACAGACGATTGGTATTGGGCTTCTCAAGTTGTTATTTGGGAATTCCAAGAGGGTATTAGACGAAGTTTAAGCCAAAATGCTAGTACTAGATATACAGGAAGATATGTGGATAAAAACGGTGCAATATTTACTGGATCAAATAGCAATCACTATTATCAAAGTTTGTTTGAAAATAATAACGTAGATGGAAGATCAAAGCCGGCGTTAAAATGCTATAATTGGATAATTAACAATTTAAATAATAAAGATATATTGCCGTCCTTTGTTTCTTCAAGTGTCAGCTCAGCTAGGATGTATAGTCTTAATAGGATAAATTCGAGTAAATATCAAGTAACAATAAATGATACAAATAATACTTTTACTGATATCTTTACAGATAACAAGGAAATTAGCATTAATAGAAGTGGGAATCTTTATACAGTAACTACGGATAAACCTTTTGAAAATGGATTACTAATAAAAGGATACAAGGTACCTGATAGTGTCAATAATGCATTAATAGTTTGGGATTCGGTACTAAATCATAGACAAACATTGATGACAGGAACAAATGCCAATTTGCCAATGTATTTTAGAGTTAAAGGGGATCTTCCAAAAGGTAATTTACTTATACATAAAACTGCAGAGGATGGCTTTGTTGGAGGTGTTGAATTTGAAGTTACCAGATCAAGTGATGGCAAAGTATATAATGTTACCACAGATGATATGGGCTATGCTAAGTTGGAAAATTTAATCTGTGGAGATTACCAGATATCTGAAGTTGATGCGTCGGAAAGGTACATTGAAAATGCAGATAAAAGAGTCTCTGTTGAATACGGAAAGACAAAAGAGATTTTGGTATATAATGAGCTTAAGAAAGGTAATTTACTTATACATAAAACTGCAGAGGATGGCTTTGTTGGAGGTATTGAATTTGAAGTTACCAGATCAAGTGATGGTAAAGTATATAATGTTACCACAGACGATATGGGCTATGCTAAGTTGGAAAATTTAATCTGTGGAGATTACCAGATATCTGAAGTTGATGTACCTATTAGATATATAGATATTGCTAAAAAAAAGGTGCATATTGAATATAAGGAAACTCAAGAAGTTATAATAAATAACAAACTTAAAAATATAGATTTAACAATTGAAAAGTATGATGAATATACAGGTAATCCATTGGAAGATGCGGGATTTATTATCTATGATTTAAACTCTGGTGAAGAAATAGTCAAATCAATTAGGGACGAAGGTTCTGAGGATAATATATTTTATACCGATGCGAATGGTAAAGTATTAGTTAAAAATATTTTAAAGGCAAGCAAGGAATACGTTATCAAGGAAGTTAGTCCGCCTAGCGGATATAAGTTGGACGAAGTGGATGGCCTTAGCTTTGAGCCGACTGGAGATGTGCCAAGTGGTACAGTTACTTTTAACAACAAACCATATCTTAGTTTCAGGCTTAGCAAGATCACTGAAAAAGGAAATCCTATAAAAGGTGCATTCTTCGAAATTTTAAAAGATGGTGACGAGGAACCATTATTCATTAAAAGAACTGACGAAAATGGCGAAATATTCATAGAGGATATTTTAGTAGGAGATTATGAAATAAAGGAAGTAAAAGCTCCATTAGGGTATGTTGCCGATGAAAAAATAGAGAAGTTTAGTATAACGGAAGGTGATTCTAAAACCTATGAAATGACAATAGTTGATAAAACGGCTAGAGGGAGCTCAATAATAACAAAAAAGGATGTGAAAGGCCCTTTACATGGTGTGGAATTTACCATATATGCTGATGAAGATATTTCAAATTTTGATGGATTAATATATGGAAAGGATGAGAAAATAGAGACGATATTAACAGATGATAACGGAATATGCGAATTTAATGGATTGCTATTGGGAAAGTATTACCTAATTGAGACAAAGGAACTTAAGGGTTATGAAGAGAATCCTAATATATATAAATTTGAGATTAACAAAAATGAAGAGGTAGTAGAAATTGGAATTAAAAATACCAAGATTCCAGTGGCAAAAATGGTAGAGAAGGAGGTTAATTGTGAGGCTCCCAAAACAGGAGATGAGAATAGAATTTATCTATATATTTCACTCACATTAATAGGCTTAAGTGGGTTTTTAGTAGCATTCAGATTGATTGACTAAGGGGGGGTGTTGTGATAAACTGAATTAATAAATTCATGTATTAAGGAGCAATGTTCATGATAATTAAATTAATTAAAGGTCTATACCTAGAACCTATTGAAATAGAGGTTTCTGAGGGAATGACCATCGAAGATATATATAATAGATTTTATGAGGAATTGCCTTACACAGTTCTTGCAGCAAAGGTTGATAATAAGATTGAAGAGCTTACATACAAGATTAAAAAGCCATGTAAGATTGAGTTTTTGGATATGCGAAGCCAAAGTGCTAATTTGATATTTCAATATAGCCTGTCCTTACTGTTTTTAAAATCGGTTAAAGATGTATTGGGAGATGTTCAAGTTGGAATTATGAATTCTTTAAATAAGGGTTTGTACATCGATATAGAAACAGAAGAAGAAATAAACATATTAGATGTTGAAAACATTGAAAAAAGAATGCATGAATTGGTAGAAAATGATCTACCAATAGATGAAAAGAAGTATTCCTTAGAAGAAGGCATAAAAATTATGGAGGAAGAGGGCTTTTCTGAAAAAACAAAGCTTTTAGCCAAGAATATTGAATCAAAGACTTTAAAATTTTATTCAATAGAAGACTATAGGGATTACTTTTATGGCCATATGGTACCAAGTACAGGGTATTTAAAGCATTTTGAACTTAGAAAATATCGTAAGGGCGTACTTCTTAGATATCCTAATCAAGAAAACCCAAATGTAATACCCAAATATGAAGATCAAACAATGCTATATGAAGCTTTTAAAAATCAGACTAAATGGAATAATCTTCTTGGAATTAATTATGTGTCCGAGTTGAATGAAAGAATAGAAGAAGGTAAAAGTAGAGATATAATTCAGCTAAGTGAAGCCCTTCATGAAAAAAGAATCGCTGAGATTGCAGATATTATTAATGAAAGAAAGAAAAGAATCATCCTAATAGCAGGTCCCTCTTCATCGGGAAAAACAACATTTGCGAGAAGATTGATAGTGCAACTTAGGGTTAATGGACTAGAACCAGTTTACTTAGGAACCGATGATTATTTTGTTGAAAGAGAGGACACTCCTTTAGATGAAAGAGGGGAACCTGACTATGAAAATCTAAGAGCTCTTGATATTGAACTATTTAATAAACAAATGAATGGACTGTTAAATGGAGAAGAAGTTGACCTTCCAGTATTTGATTTTATGACAGGTCATAAAAAGTATGGCACAAGAAAAATGACAATGAATAAAAATCAAATAATGGTTGTTGAGGGAATTCATGGACTTAACGAAACCTTGACAAAATTCATAAAAGAAGATGATAAATTTAAGATATATATAAGTCCTTTAACACAAATGAATGTTGATTTACATAATAGGATTCCAACTACAGATGAGAGAATGCTAAGAAGAATGGTAAGAGACCATAAATATCGTGGACATAGTGCTCAAAGAACCATTAAGGAATGGCCTAAAGTCAGGACGGGGGAAGATAAAAATATTTTCCCATATAGTGATAAAGCAGATGTGTTATTTAACTCAGTTCACATATATGAGATAGCAGTACTTAAAAAGTATGCAGAGCCATTACTCAAAAGCATAAAGAAGGAAGAACCTGAATATTCTGAAGCAGAGAGAATGCTTAAATTTCTTAGGTATTTTAAATCTATAGAAGATGACAGTGCTATAGTTAATAACTCCATACTAAGAGAGTTTATAGGGGGGAGTATTTTTGTTTAGGTTTCCAATGAATGTATGTGTTATAGGTGGTATAAATATTGACATAGAGGGAGTTCCCTATGGAATTTTGAAGATGCAAGATTCTAATCCTGCATCTATTTCTGTTAATTACGGAGGAGTTGGAAGAAACATAGTGGAAAACCTTGCTAGGTTAGGTTTAAGCCCCAGTATGATATCTGTTGCAGGGAATGATTATTTAGGTAAAGGCGCTGTAAATATACTCAAAGAACTATTTGTTAAAACCGAAGGTATCAAATTAATAGGTGGAAGAAGCACTGCCATTTATATGTCAGTATTAAATAGTGATAAAGATATGGAAGTTGCTATGTGTGACATGAATATAATTGATGTAATCGATGAAAATTTTATAGATGAAAAAAAAGAAATCATTGAGAGTTCAGATATAGTTGCCCTAGATTGTAATTTTTCAGAAAAAATATTAAGCTATTGCTGCGAAAGATACTCTGATAAAATTTTGTTTTTAGACCCTGTATCTGCAAATAAAGCAGTTAATGCTAAAAACATTATTGGTATGTTCGATGTTATAAAACCTAATATAATAGAAGCAGAAGTGTTATCAGGAATGGAAATAAATAATGATGACGATCTCCATGAAGTAGGTAGCTATTTCTTGTCAAAAGGGGTTAAAGAAATATATATTACTTTAAATAAAGATGGTGTATACTATAGGAGCAATGAAGATGAAGGCTTTATAAAACCTAATTACAAAAAGGTTGTTAGTGCAACTGGTGCTGGAGATTCTTTTAGTGGAGCAATATTAATGGGTAAAGCTTTGGAGTTTGATATTATTAGAACTGCGATGCTTGGAATAATTACTGCAGGAATTACTTTGGAGTCAGCTTCTGCTGTGAACAAAGATTTGACATTTGAAGCAGTTGAAGAAAGAGGGTTTTAATATGAATATAAGGATTAATGAAATAGTAAAAAAAGCATTGGATGAAGGGAGGCCTGTTGTTGCATTGGAATCAACAATAATATCCCATGGAATGCCATACCCTAAAAATATAGAAACAGCAACAAATGTAGAAGATGTAATCAAAGAACAAGGTGCTATACCAGCAACCATAGGAATTATTAAGGGTGAAGTAGTAGTAGGTTTAAGTTATGAAGAGATAGAATACTTAGCAAAAGCAAAAGATGTTGTGAAAGTAAGCAGAAGGGATTTTCCATATGTTGTTAGTAAAAAATTAGATGGAGCGACTACAGTGGCAGGCACTATGATAGTGGCGGATATGGCTGGAATAAAGACCTTTGTAACCGGCGGAATCGGAGGAGTTCATAGGGGTGCAGGAGATAGTTTTGACGTTTCAGCTGATTTGGAAGAGCTTAAAAACACTGATGTGACTGTTGTTTGTGCTGGAGTTAAATCTATACTTGATATTTCAGCAACCCTTGAATATTTAGAAACCGCAGGGGTTGGTGTAATAACATATGGAGAAGATGAATTTCCGGCTTTTTATAGTAGAAGGTCAGGCAATAAAGCAGAATTAAGAATGGATAAACCAGAGGAAATTGCAGAATTTATAAATACAAAAAGGGATCTTAAGCTTAAAGGGGCCACATTAGTAGCAGTCCCTGTTAAAGTGGAAGATGAGATACCTTTTGAAAAAATGGATTTGTTTATAAATGAGGCTTTAAAAGAGTGTTATAGTTTGGGGATAAATGGGAAGAGAACAACTCCCTTTTTACTTGATAAGGTTAAAACCTTAACTGAAGGCAGGAGCTTGGAAACAAATATCAAGCTTGTTTTAAACAACGCTTCGATAGGAGCTCAAATTGCTTGCAATATAAAATAGTAAATGATATATTATATGTATACAAGATGCGAATTTATTTAGGGAGGAATTATTATGTATTATGAGAATGATGCTTATGCAATGGGGTTTCTAGGAGTTTTAGCAGTAATGGGTCTGTTTATTCTAGTAGTAGCCGTTGCATCATATGTTATTTATGCGATTGGGTTGTCTAAAGTTATGGCAGCCAAGGGAATGGACGATAGATATCGTGCTTGGATACCATTTTGGAATGCTTATGTAGGAGGCTCAATAATTGAAGAAGAAGCTGGTTATGAAGCATTTGTCATCGATGGGACCAAATGGATATTAACTTTAGGGGGTGTTGCAGGTGGAATATTAAGTGGAGTAATTCCTATTATTGGAGGAGTTATCCCCCTTGCATACTACGTATACACAATTATGTGTAATGCAGTGCTTGCTAAGAAATATGGAACAATGACTTCCATGATTATAACTTCAATAATTGGGCTTCCTGGTATTGGATATATAATCTTATCAAATCAAATGGATGGCGTATGCGAACCATTTACAGGAGAGTATACCGGTACAAGTCAAGGTACTAACCAAAATTTCGATGCTGGAAGTTATGCTAGTACTAGTTATGGGAATGGAAAGCCAGAGGATGTTGACTTTGAAACTGTAGAAAAAGAAGAAGTTAAAGCTGAAGATGTTCAGGCACCTAGCTATAATGTTGGTGGGAACGACGAAGAAGACAAATAAGAAATAAGTATTTAAGATGGCATTTGTATGCCATCTTTAGACTGAAGAACAAGCCCTTGAAAATCGAAAGATTTCAAGGGCTGTGTTAGCACAAAAACAAAAATGAAAAATATGTGAAACCCTAGCAATATCAATGCTTTTAGCTGTTATTTGTGATATAATATATGTATAATTTTGAAGGTAGAATAGCATTGTTAACAAAATCAAACGCAGAAAATAAGAAAAATCAAATTCAAAAGGTGTCTTTGGACCAATCAGTTCCTGAAACGCATTTACTTAGAAAGATTGATGATTTATTAGATTGGTCTTTCATCTACAACTTAGTAGAAGACAAGCATTGTTTGGATAATGGGATTAAATCAATTCTCCCTTAAAAACGTCCGATGACTAAGAAAGGGTTTTTCAAATTATAAAATATTCAACAACTAACAGAGACGGATACAAACAATACAAAAGTGATAAAAATATATGCAAGAATCGTCCAATGCTAACTAAATGTACATAAAGTAAAAACATTAAATGATTATTTCTAGACATGTATGGGCAGAATACATAGATATATGTGAGAATATAAGGTTGAGCAATGGTCCCGAGGAAGTATGTGCTAAACTAAAAGAGACCATTGAAAGGATTTTCGTTACAGCTAAAGAGCGACACCAAATGAGATATATCCAAGAAATCGGCAAAGATAAAATGCAGATGAAAACCAGTTTGTCTTCGGTCCGAGATGGTTCAATTTGAACAATTTTTTGTTAATATCCTATAAGCATTTTTTATTTCTTTAAAATCTGACCAAGCTTGCCCCTTTCTTGAAGGGTCTCTTAAAAGAAATGAAGGATGAAAAGTTGCCATATAGTGACGATTGTTCATATAATACCAAATGCCTCTTTCTTTGGTTATTTTAAAATCTTTATGCATAACGTTTTCCGACGCGATTTTGCCAAGACAAACTATAATTTCCGGATTTATTAATTCAATTTGCTTATATAAATATGGTATGCAACTCTCTATTTCTTCAGCCTTTGGGTTTCTGTTTCCTGGGGGTCTACATTTAACTATATTTGCAATATATATGTCATCTCTCGTTAAATCTATGGCTTCTAACATCTTATCAAAAAGCTGTCCCGATTTACCGACAAATGGAATTCCTTTTAGATCCTCTTGTTCGCCAGGACCTTCGCCTATAAATAGAAGAGATGTTTTTTCATTTCCTTGTCCAAACACCACTTTATTTCTAGAGTCTGACAATTGACATTTTGTACAGCTGCAGCATGTGTTTTGTAATGCTTTTAAATCCATAAAGTTCTCCCTCTTTATATATCTTAGAATAATTATACAATAGTTAAGGTGTATTTTAATATAGCGTACAATTACATTCGGGAAAATAAATAATAAAATACAAGAGACCTAACCAATATGTTATCATATAGTTGCACAACAAAAACGATAAGGATGGTGATCTCTTGTGTATAATAGTATACTACAATTTAGCGAACA
>DATFJV010000004.1:0-9950 GCA_035268985.1 Anaerovoracaceae bacterium
TATATCGCCGTATAAGGTATAGATATTTGAAAAAACATTTGAGCGACTCTTTGAATCAAAATTGTTACACCTGCAAAACCTCCAGGATAAAGTCCTCCAGTTGTAACAAAGCTATCAATGTTAAATGCAGATATCGATGCACCTATCGTCAATACTGCTAACCTAAATAATTCCTTTTTTAAACCATTATTGGTTTCGATTAAATCCATTTTCCCCCTTAAAGTTTACAAACATCTATCCATTTTAATGAATTGGAATACTTATATAGCTCATCGCAATTAAGCTCTATTGCACTATTTGAACTTCCACATGCAGGAAAGATTGTTTCAAATCTTTTTAATGATTCATCACAATATATTTTCACATTTTCATTTTTGATTCCGAAAGCACAAACTCCACCAATCTCATGGCCTGTATATTCAAGTACCTCTTCCGGTTTTAGCATTTTTGCTTTTTTCCCAAATTCTTCCTTAAATTTCTTATTGTCAATTCTTGCATCCCCTGCAGTTTGAACTAAAATGCAACCATTTCCATCCAAGAAAGATAACGTCTTGCAAATTCTTCCGCCTTCTACATTTAATGCCTTAGCTGCCAGTTCTACAGTTGCGCTAGATACATCAAACTCCATTATTCTTTCATTTATTCCGCATTCTTCAAAATGCTCTTTCACTAACTCTATTGACATAATTCCTACCTATTATATATATTTGCGTAATCGCATAGTAATTATATCATTTCATTAAAATATTACAAGCAAATGTTAATTGAAAAGCATGTGAATAATATGTGGCTATTGTAAAATTATAAATCACATTAAGCTATATTTGTTTTTTTACACAATAATTTAAATTTTTCTTTATTTTTATTGACATAATAGCAGCCATGGTGCTATAATAACTCCATTAGTTGAAAACTATGCAATTATTTCATTTATACATTTACGGAGGTTTTTATGGAAAAGGATAACAATCGTGGCCAGTGGGGAAGTAATTTTGGCTTTCTTATGGCTGCTGTAGGTTCAGCAGTAGGCCTAGGGAATCTTTGGGGTTTCCCTTACAAAATGGGAGCAGGCGGAGGATTTGCCTTCCTATTACTTTATTTAGTACTCGTAGTATTCGTAGGATACGTTATACTAAATACGGAACTAGCATTAGGTAGAAAAACAGGAACTGGTGTTTTGGGCGCATATAAAGCTGTAAGCGAAAAATACGCAGTAGTCGGTTGGATGGGTGCTATCGCTCCTTTCTTAATCATAGGTTTCTACAGTTTACTTGGTGGTTACTGTATCAAATATGCTGTTGCAAACTTTGGCGATATCTTCGGCGCAAGCTGGGGAGTTGGCGGCGAAGATGGTGTAGGTTACTTCGTAGCATTGTTCGAAAACAGATTTGAAAGTAGTATCTATACTATAATATTCTTAGCTCTTGCTCTAATAGTAGTGCAAGCAGGCGTTTCTAAAGGTATAGAAAAGTTCACTAAAATTGCAATGCCAGCATTATTCTTTATGTTAATAATCGTTATTATTAGAAGTGTAACACTTCCTGGCGCAGCTGAAGGTCTTGCATTTATGTTTAAACCTGACTTCTCAGTATTCCAAGGAACTGGATGGATTACAGTACTTTCTTCTGCAGGTGGGCAAATGTTCTTTACATTATCCCTTGGTATGGGTATTATGGTTGCCTATGGATCATATCTACCAAAAAATGAAAACATTAATAAAAATGCAATGATTATCCCAGCAGCTGATACCATAATTGCTATCATGGCAGGTATGGCTATAATGCCAGCAGTAGCTTCTGCAGGTCAAGAATATGGCGCAGGCCCTGGATTATTATTCATGACATTACAAACAATATTTAATGGAATGGGCGGAGCTGGAGCAATCTTCGGATTCATATTCTATCTATTAGTATTTATCGCAGCAATTACTTCTGCAATATCACTATTAGAAGCTATCGTTTCTATTCCAGTTGATAAGCACTTAAAATCAACCGGTGTTAATAAGAGAAAACAGTATACTTGGATTATAGGTATAGCTGCTATGATAGAAGGGATTATAATTGCATTAGATGGTTTAGGAACTTATTTGCCACCAATGTTTGGAAGATTCTGTTGGTTAGATGGATTTGATCTAATTGCAGAAGGTATATTGATGCCTCTTGGCGCATTCTTAACAGCTGTAATCTTCGGATGGATTAGAAAAGACTTCGTTGTTGATGAAATTGCTTCATCTAGCGAATTCAAGAGTAAAAACTTCTATATATTCTGTCTAAAATATATTGCACCAATTATGATGCTATTTGTATTAATTGGTCAGATAAACTCATTCTTCGGATTAGGTTGGTTCTAAAAAAGTTAATTATAAAAAGGGTTATATTATATATAAAAGCAGCGACAAATTTGTCACTGCTTTTATTTTACTAGATTAGATTAGCTATTATTTTTAAGTACCTTGAATCTATTTCATCAAATCTATTGTATTGAGTACTGTCTACATCCAGTACTCCAACAACCTCATCATTTTTTATGATTGGTATTACCATTTCTGAATTTGTATCAGAATCGCAAGCTATATGCCCGGCAAACTCATGAACATTTGGTACTACTAAAGTTTCCTTTTTTAAAACTGCCCTGCCACATACACCGCTACCCACAGTTATTCTAACGCAAGCAGGTTTTCCTTGAAATGGTCCTAAAACAAGACTTCCTTCTTTCAATAGGTAAAACCCCACCCAATTAATGTCGCTTAGAAATTCATTTAACGCTGCAGATATATTAGCCATATTAGCGATAGCATCCATCTCTCCGTCAATCAAGGCTTCACACTGCATAATAAGCATTTCGTAGGATTTTATCTTTTTACTCATTACAGAACTCTCCTACCTTCAACAGCCTTTAGTAGGGTGATTTCGTCAGCATATTCTAAATCCCCCCCGACAGGTATTCCATGGGCTATTCTAGAAACCTTAATGCCTGAAGGTTTTAGAAGTCTAGCTATATACATAGCAGTAGCTTCACCCTCAATGTTGGGATTTGTGGCCACAATAACTTCATTAATCTGGCTATCTTGTAATCTCTTTATTAATGATTTCAAATTGATGTCATCTGGCCCTATGCCATCCATTGGAGATATAACTCCATTTAAAACATGATACTGGCCCGTGTATTCTTTAATTCTCTCCATTGCGATAATGTCTTGAGGGTTTTCAACAACGCAGACTATATCTTGCTTTCTTCCTTTGTCACTGCATATGTGACAAGGATCTGTATCAGTCAAATTACCGCATACTGAGCAATAATGAAGATTGCTTTTGGCTTCTACTATTGATTTAGCCAATGTTTCTGCCTCATTATCTTCCAATGATAATATATAAAAAGCAAGTCTCTGTGCCGTTTTCCCCCCAATACCTGGAAGTTTTGAAAGTTCATTAATTAATTTATTTAAAGATTTTGGATATTGTTTCATTACATCGTTCCCGGCAAATCTAATCCACCTGTTAATTTAGACATCTCATTATTTGACATCTCATCAATCTGTCTTATTCCTTCGTTTACTGCCGCAATTATTAAATCTTGAAGCATTTCAACATCATCCGGATCTACAACCTCAGGATCTATATTAAGTTTTGTAACTTCCTTTTTACCATTTACCGTAACTTCCAAAGCACCTCCACCCGCGGTAGTTGTTATCTCTTTTTCATCCAATTCTGATTGCATTACTTCCATCTGCTTCTGCATTTCTTGCATCTGTTTTAATTGTTGTTGCATGTTGCCGCCAGAACTTTTTTTGTTGGGTTTTTTACCTGCTCTCATTCCTTTTCCCATTATTTATTCACCTCTTTTAATTTATTTTATAGCTAAATCTATGTTTAAGTTACTTTTTAAAGCCTCTGCTATACTTTCGGCCTCATTTACATTAACAGCTTCTTTATCTCCATTTTTTACAACTAGTATATTAATATCTTTGTTTAAAACTAATGTTGCCGCTTTTTTAATCAAATCCCTATCTTTTTCCACATAACCTACTCTATTGGGATTAATTATCGCAAGCTTTAGTTCTTTCTCTGTTGCCTCTATTAACTTACAACTCCTACCAACCAAGGTTCTAAAACTACTACTTTCTTTTGAGGCCACATCTACAATGTTTGCCCATAGTTTATCCAAATCATTTTTATCAGAATTAACAACTGTGTTTTTCTCGTGCACTTCTTCCACGGGTTTTTTCTTAGGTTTTGTTATATCCTTTGCACCCGAATTTAAATCCAAAGTTGCCATATTAATAACAGCAGTTTCTAAAAGTATCCTAGGCTGAGTGGAGTATCTACTCTTGTTCACCACATCCGATAAAAGTATTATTTCTTGATTTAATTCTGCGAGCTTAATTCTGTCACTTTGCTCTTTTATACTATTAAGATTTTCGCTGGACATATTTATTAGATCTTCGGCATTTTCTACGAATTTGGCAATCAGTAAATTTCTGTAATGACCTAGTAAATCTTTAATTATCTGCTTCGTGTCTTTACCATCTTTAATAACACTATCTATTAGTACCAAGGCTTCGTCAATCTTACCACCAATTATTGCATCCGTTAGATTAATTAAAAATGAATCTCCTACTGTGCCTATATATTCTAAAACTAAATCTCTATCTATTACCTCGTCAGATGCAGTTATACACTGCTCTAATAAACTTAGGCAATCCCTAACAGAACCATCGGCATTAATTGCCAAAAGACTTAAAGCATCCTTGGTGATTTCCTTATTTCTCTTTTCGCAAACCTTCTTCATCCCTAAAATTAAATCATTTTCAGATATCCTCTTAAAATTCATTGTAACGCATCTAGATCTTATAGTCGCACTCACCTTTTGAGGATCAGTAGTTGCTAGTATAAATACAACATTTTCTGGAGGTTCTTCCAAAGTCTTTAAAAGAGCATTTTCAGCTCCAGTTGACAACATATGTACTTCATCTATTATATATATCTTTTTCTCCCCCAAATTGGGAGGATAGTTTACCGTTTCCCTAAGCCTTCTTATATCTTCAACGCCATTATTTGAAGCAGCATCTAGCTCTATAACATCAAGAAATTTACCCTCTTTTATAGCTATACAATTATCACAAATACCGCAAGGTCTATTTTCACTTTTACAGTTAAGTGCTTTTGCCAATATTCTAGCAGTAGATGTCTTTCCTGTTCCTCTAGTACCAGTAAATAGATAGGCCTGACCCACTGTACCATTTTTTATTTGATTTTTTAGAATCTTAACTATATGCTCTTGTCCCAGTATTTCTTCAAATATTTCTGGTCTTTCTGATCTGTATAGTGCTAAATACATGTTAGCTCCTTTCAACTATATAAATACGCCCTTAAGTGGCGCCGTTAGTAGGAAAAGGCTTATCTGCGGCACATGGAAAAATCCGCTTATTGCTGCTTCCTTTCGGACCTGACAAGGTTCACGGCATCCCATTGCGCAGGACCCCAACCTAATAGCGGAGCCACTTAAGGGCGTCTAATAGATTATATTAAATATTCACCCATAAGTCAAGGATTATCGCCACATTCCAAGGTCCTTATTAATTGCCTCTTCTTCTAGCTCATTAAACCTTTTTCCATACTTATCATTGGGTAAAATCAGCATAACCTCTGCCATGCCAGTTTCTAAAAGTTCTGCATTAATCATAACAATTTCATCATCTCTCTCATAATACACATATGCTAATAGTCTTCCATATTTATCCAACATATCTTCATCATATTCAAGATAAACGTATTCATCTTTAAGAATACTCTTTGTATTATCAGATGCGTATTTACCAAATTCAGTATTTCTGCTTTCATCTTCACATACAGATTCCTCACAGTTTATGCCTATCATTCTTATAGGTATAACATACATACCTGACTGCATATCAAAAGAAATATCATCATCGTCAATGGGCAATTCTTCCATCATTACTTCAACGGTGTCCCCGTCTCTAACATGTTCTACTGGATAAGGGCCGTGTAAAACAACTTCATCATTACCACATGATGTAAGCAAGAATATTATAAAGAAAATATATACTAACCTTAATCTCATATGTATTTATTAGCCTCATATTCTGTCCTCAGCAAAGAATATATTATCTGGTCGAGATAACCTCTATCCGCTTTGTAATTCTCTCTTAATATCCCATCTTTGTGCATGCCTAGGCTTTCATATAGTTTAATTCCGATGGAGTTATCCGGGTACACATCAAGCCACAATCTGTTTGTATTAGTTTCATTGAAAGCATAATCAATTAAGCCTTCCATGGCTTCTTTTCCATAGCTATGACCTCTATCAGTTATGGCAATTCTCCTTATTTCAAATATATTTGACTTAAAATCAAGCCTTATAAGGGCATAGCCTTTAACCTCAGCTTTATCAAAAAATAATAAAAGTAAATGGTTAGGATTATTTATCTCAGACAAATGCTCTTCATGAGTGCCTATCCATATAAAATCTCTAATCTCAGGATGCTTTTCAATTTCAATTATTCCATCAATTTCCTCAGGCAAGGCTTCATAAATATTCAATCTCTTAGTAGTTATTAATGCTTTTCTCATGTTATCACCTCAACACTAATTATATATTTTAAAAATTCTAATTGCAACAGTTAAGCTTATTCAAAGTCATTTAAAGTTATATATTATTTATAGTAATTAAACTAGCCATACGGGAACAAGCCATTCATTATCTGATATGGGCATTAAATCATTGCACATACAAATAATGTTGCCAGCATCAACTTCTTTATCAGATTTATTTAAAACTTTAAAATTGCGAGTAGCATTGCTCCTAGGTTTAGAACTTTTTTTAATTTCTATGGGTTGAAGCTTTCCATTTTCTTCAATTATTAGATCAATTTCTTTTTGGTCAAAATCTCTATAATAAAATATCGGTGGCCTCTTTCCGGAATTTAAATAACTCTTTATTATTTCAGATACTACAAATGTCTCAAAAAAAGCACCAGACATAGCTGAAACCTCTAATGATTCACTCGATGTCCATCTCGTCAAGTAAGCACATAAACCAGTATCCATAAAATACATATTTGGCGTTTTTACAATTCTCTTCAAAGCATTATTAAAATACGGCTCTACTAAAACTACAATTCCAGAAGTAACTAATATTGACAGCCATTTTTTTGCAGTAGGAACCGATATACCAACATCTTTTGACAGTTCTGAATAATTCACCATTTGACTTGTTCTAGCAGCACATGCTGTTATAAATCTATGAAATTGCATTTCATCTGCAACTTGGCTTAAATCTCTTATATCACGGTTTATGTAAGTATCCACGTAAGAAGCATAAAACCTTTCAGTATCTTGGTTATTAGCATGCAATCCAGGCATTGAACCTTTATAAATTAAATCATATATATCATTTAATTTCATGTGTTTTGCATATTCCAATCTACTTAATAGTCTTTTATGATTAGTTGTATAAGGTTCATTGGTAATGCCATTTAATTCCGCCATAGAAATCCCTTGCATAGGTATGATTGCAACTCTTCCCGCAAGGCTTTCACTTACACCTTTCATCATTTGAAACATTTGTGAACTTGTAAGCCAAAAATCTCCGTTAGTCTTATGGGCATCAGCATAAATCTTAATATACGGAAGTAACTCTAAAGCATATTGTATTTCATCTATGGTAACAGGAGGACTATATCTTTCAATAAATAATTGCGGTTCTTCCCTTGCTAACTGTCTTGCCATAGGGTCATCGAGAGTCACATACTTGCGCTTATCATCTGCAATTTTTTCTAATAGAGTAGTTTTACCCACTTGCCTAGGCCCTGTCACTAATGCCACCGGAAAAGATGTAGACGCTTCTTTAACCACATTTTCTAAAAATCTATTAATAAACATTTAATTTCTCCTATATAATAATTCGAAACATTTCGTGCAATCTAATTAACTTTATTCTACACGACAAATAATAAAATCACAAGAATAATCGTGTTATTTAAACTAAAATTTTAAATTACACGAGCTTTTACGTTCTTTACAGATTAAAAATTTTTAGGGAGATGTATAAAAAAAATTATGTACAAGTTCTTAATTGTTGTACATAATAGTTTATATATTGATATTTTAAGGTTTATATTGATTTATACAAATAGTACATTAAATGTTAGTTCCCTTGGATAAGAATTTTAAGTGAGCAAAGTTATGTTGATATACTAATAAATAATAACGCTAAGCCAAGAAAAAATCAAAGGATTAAAGTCTGCTGTAAAGTAGTCTTTTTTATGTTATAATTTAAAAAAGATGAAAATGAGGTGGTAAAGTGGAAAAATTGAAAATTATAGATAAAAAGGTTTATATGCAAACAAAAGATTTTTTAGATCAATTGGGAATAGAATTAGAAGAAAGAGAATATATTGCAAATGCTAATTTTTGTTCAATTGTATCGGAGTATTGTAACAATAAGATTAGTGCAACTAAAATATTAGAAATATACGATTATGTAACAGATGTTTTACAAGGACAATATCCAAAATTAATAATTCAAGTTCCAAAAGCAGATAGAATCTTGTGGGCGAAAAAAATAATAAAGAAATCTGATAAATTAGGATTAACAGATGAAGAAATTGAATTCTTTGCATTTTGCATCGTTTACTCATTTTTTGTATATGGTATGAACGAAGAGACTCAAGAACCAGAACAAGCAATATTTGAATTAACTTCAAAAGAAATCACTATAAAGCAATACGAATATGCTAAAAAAGAAAATTTATGGAAGTTTGAAGTTAAGCGATATTCGGATACTAGTAAGAATGACTATGGATTTACAATGGAAAATCCCATCGAAGTTACAAGCGTAAGCATGGAATATTCATATTTAGGCGCAATTATTACTACTGATGGTAAAGAAATAACATATAATAGAATTGGTTCTTTTTTAGGTAAAGATAATATATTTGTAGATGGTTATGAAATTTTTACAAAAGATTTATTTGGAAAGAAAAAAGTATCAACTCTTTATATTACTGGTGATGGCTGTGAGGACAGTCAAACTGCACCAAAAGGATTTAAATTTAAAAAATGAGCCTAAATGAGACTTAATATAGTGATATGATGATATTATTAAAGAAGATTTGAAGAGTCTTCTTTTATTTATAGCCATTAAATGGTAACTCATTAGCTAATATTTTTTTGTTTTAAACTTCACTAGCCTTGTATTCTATAGTATTATTAAGACTTCTTTCGGTTTTAGCTAATACACTGTTATCTAGTGATAAGATAAGAATGTTAGTTGAATGCTAAAAATATGTTCTATATGTGCCAGAAGCAATGGCATAAAAGTAGATACAAGAAAAGAATTAAGCAAAATAGTTTTAGAAACACCTACATATGTATACGGCAATTAGTCAATACCTGAACATTTACCAAGCATTCTACTACAGATGGCCATTTTCGGTATCGGCAGAATGCTCAAATGGCAAACTTACTTTATACAATAATATGCTAATTAATATGATAACATCTACAAGGTAAGTCTTAAAATATATAGGATGTATAATAGGTTGCCATAATTAATGACAGGACTTCTCTTATCTATAATATCGCTATGCTTTGATTCACGGCATAGATTTAGTTCTATTCATTGCCTCTCATGTAGCCTTTACCGGAGTAGCTATGCTAACCTTGCCACCGTATTTCACTATGATAGTCAGAAATAGTAAACGGAAAAGGGCTTTGCTCTGGCTGGTGCTATATTGGTCTTTTTAAGTGTCCTATTTACTAACAGTGTGTTAGGTTTCGTTATAGTTTTACTAGGTACATTAATAATTTTTCTATAATTCAAAATGCCAGGTATAAACCTGGCATTTGTATATCATTTATTTACTTCTTATACAAGTTCTAAGAATACAACCTCAGCATTATCTCCATGCCTTGGCCCTAATTTTAATA
>DATFJV010000005.1:0-11863 GCA_035268985.1 Anaerovoracaceae bacterium
TAAGGAATATATTAAGTCTTTTGTAGATAGAAATAACGTAAAAGTAGTTGTTATGGGTATGAGTTATTCCTTTAAAGGTGTTGCAAATGCTTGTTTTCCTAAAGCAGATATTGTTGCAGATAAATTTCATGTAATGAGACAAGGAACATGGGCATTTGAAAAAGTTAGAAAAGCCGAACAAAAGAGATTTTCAGATGAATACAGACGATATTTTAAAAGGAGTAAATCTCTTCTCATTAAGACACCAAACAAGCTCAAAGAGGATGAAATCGATACGGTAGTTGTAATGCTAAATACATCAGAACGATTAATGGATGCATATTACCTATTACAAGGTTTTAGAGCTATCTTCAATTGTGATAATCGGATAGATGCGAAAAAAGAACTTAGTAACTGGATGATGAAAGCAGAAGTGGCAGGGCTATCTGAATTTGAAGCTTGCGTTAACACTATGGATAACTGGAAGACTGAGATTCTGAACATGTTTGAATACGGATTAAGTAACGGATATACCGAAGGATGTAACAACAAAACCAAAGTACTAAAAAGAATATCCTATGGCTGTCCCAACTTTAAGCGATTCAGGACAAGACGTCTAAGTTTAGATTAACTTAAAGTACAACAAATCCAATATGCTTGTTTTGTTGTACTATTAATTCTCATATTCAATTATATCAGCCATACTAGCATTACTAGTATGAAAAAAGAGCTTGGACCTCTTTATTAAGTCCAAGCTCTCAAGCTCAATTATCAATTTTTTTCATTGGTTACCCCAACTATTGACACAGAACCAGAAAAAATCTACCCCAACATTTATTATCTTTATTTATGGTTTTCCATATATTCCATCATACCAGCTGCTGCTTTTTTACCAGCACCCATGGCAAGTATAACAGTTGCAGCACCTGTTACAGCATCTCCACCTGCAAATACTGCGGGATTAGTAGTAACGCCATTTTCTTCAGTTGCACCTATACCACCTTTTTTATTTGGCTCTAAATTTTCAGTAGTTTCCAATATAAGCTTATTTAAACTAGTACCAATTGAAACTATTACAGCGTCTACTTCCAGTACGAAGTTAGAACCTTTCTTTTCAATAGGACGTCTTCTACCTGAATCGTCAGGTTCGCCAAGTTCCATTTCAACACATTCCAGTCCAGTTACGTATCGTTTTTCATCACCAATTACTTTTACTGGATTATTAAGAAGTTTGAAATTTATTCCTTCTTCAATGGCATGTTCTATTTCTTCTTTACGAGCAGGAATTTCATCCATGGAACGACGGTAAACAATATAAACATTTTCAGCTCCCATACGTTTAGCACATCTAGCAGCGTCCATGGCCACATTGCCTCCACCAATTACAGCAACATTTTTATTGCTTTTAATTGGTGTGTCATATTCATTCTTATATGCTTTCATAAGATTAATTCTAGTAAGATATTCGTTTGCGGAATATACTCCTAATAAATTTTCGCCAGGCATGTCCATGAATCTAGGAAGCCCTGCACCAGTTCCTATGAAAACTGTTTCATAACCTTCATCAAGAAGTTCATCAACAGACATCAATTTACCTACTACGGCATTTTTTATGAATTTAACGCCTTTTTCAGCAAGTTTATCAACTTCAGCTTGAACTATATCTTTTGGAAGTCTGAATTCTGGAATTCCGTATGCAAGTACTCCACCTTCTTTATGAAGGCTTTCATATACTGTCACATCGTATCCTTTAGATATTAAATCCCCAGCGCATGCAAGTCCTGCAGGTCCCGAACCAACTACTGCAGCTTTATGGTTATTACTTTTTACAGTTTCTAACTTTTCATCGCCATAGTGTTCTCTATGCCAATCAGCTACAAATCTTTCTAATCTTCCTATTGCAACTGGGTCTCCGTCTTTACCTCTAACGCATTTACCTTCACATTGACTTTCTTGGGGGCAAACACGTCCACATATAGCAGGTAATGAACTAGTTGTATTAATAATCTTAAATGCTTCTTCAAATTCACCACGTGCAACACAATTAACGAATTTTGGGATATCAATCAATACTGGACATCCGTCAGTACAAGGATGATCTCTGCACTGCAGGCATCTCATAGCTTCATTTATAGCCATTTCCTTTGTATATCCACTGGTAACCTCTACGAAATTCTTATTACGAATTTCAGGATCCTGTGAAGGCATTGGGTTTTTGTTTTCTACAAAATTAATCATATTGACGAACACCTCCAGTTATTTTGCAGACATGTTGTCTTGCATCTTCTTCTTCCTTGAAATAGAATGCATTTCTAGCAATGATGCCATCCCAGTCAACATCTTGACCATCAAATTCCGGACCATCAACACATACGTATTTGTTTTCTCCGCCGACTGTAATACGACAACCTCCACACATACCTGTACCATCAATCATTAATGCTGTCAACGAAACGACTGTTTTAATATCATAATCTTTAGTAACTGCACAAATAAATTTCATCATAATAGGTGGGCCTACTGCAATTACCTCATCGTATTTATTACCGTCTTCTATAAGTTGTTTTAATTTATCAGTTGTAAATCCTTTTTCGCCATAACTACCATCATCAGTAGTAATATATAGGTTATCAACACCTGCTCTAAATTCATCTTCTAAAAAAACTAAATCCTTATTTTTAAAGCCCATTACCATATCCACTTCTATACCAGCATCATGCATACCAGTAGCTATAGGATAAGCTAAAGCGTTACCTGTTCCACCACCTACTACGCAGACTCTTTTAATTCCTTCAGTTTCAGTTGGTTTACCAAGTGGCCCTACTACATCTTCAAAAGCATCGCCTTCTTCAAGCTGAGCCATTAACATTGTTGATTGACCTACTGCTTGAAATACTATAGTTATAGTTCCCTTTTTTTCATCATGACCAGCCATAGTAAGGGGAATTCTCTCTGCGTACTCATCAGTACGAAGTATTACGAATTGACCTGGCTGTGCCTTTTTAGCAATAAGGGGAGCCTCAATGTCAAACCATACCATGTCATGACTTAATTGTCTTTTATTTACAATTTTATACATAACTAATCTCCTTCCTATTTAGGTTCAAAACTCTGTTGTTGCCTTACTAAAGCATCATATCTATCCATAGCAGCCTGTTCAGACTCTTCAAATAGTTTTTTTGCTCTATCAGGGAATTTCAGAGATAATGAATTGTATCTAACTTCACCCATTATGAAATCTTTATAAGAGTCTGTAGGAGCTTGGCTATCAAGACTCAATGGATTTTTCTTCTCTGATACAAGTAATGGATTATATCTCATTAAATTCCAATATCCAGATCTAACAGCTCTCTTCATTTCTAACATAGATTTATCCATTCCTATAGTTAATCCATGGTTAATACAAGGTGCATATGCAATAATTAATGAAGGACCGTCATAAGCTTCTGCTTCTCTTAAAGCCTGTAAAGTTTGGTTAGGGTTAGTGCCCATAGCAATTTGTGCCACATATACATATCCATATGTCATGGCCATTTGTGCTAGGTTCTTTTTATTTATCGGTTTACCATTTGCAGCAAATTTAGCAACTGCTCCGATAGGCGTTGCCTTAGAAGCCTGTCCGCCTGTATTTGAGTATACTTCAGTATCAAATACCATAATGTTTATATTTTCACCAGAAGCAAGAGCGTGGTCAACACCGCCGTAACCTATATCATAAGCCCAGCCGTCTCCACCAAATATCCATACAGAAGGCTTTGGTAAAAGATCAGTATTTTCCAAAACATATTTAGCATCCGCGTTATTTTTATCTGCCTTGCATAATTCAATTAAAGCTTTTCCTGATTCTTCTGCTTCATTGACAACTTCCATGCCTTCTAACCATCTATTGGCAATTTCCTTATATCTTACGTCAGCAGCTAATCTTTCTACCACTGATTTCATTTCTTCTCTACGGGTTTTCATTGATATAGCCATACCAAGTCCGAATTCTGCATTATCTTCAAATAGAGAATTTGCCCAAGCAGGACCTCTACCTTCTTTGTTTACTGTATAAGGTGTTGAAGGTGCCGAACATCCCCAAATTGATGAACAACCAGTAGCATTAGCTATAAACATTCTATCACCAAACAACTGAGTTATTAGCTTAGCATAAGGAGTTTCTCCGCATCCAGGGCAAGCTCCAGAGAATTCAAGTAAAGGTTTTTTGAATTGTGCACCTTTAACTGTAGACTCATCAAATGGTAATTCTTTGTCTTTAACATTTTTAACTGCATAATCAAATTTAGGTTGTAGTGATTCTGCAACTTCTCCAATCGGCTTAGGTTCTAGAGCTTTCTTTCTTGATGGACATACATCAATACAAGAACCACATCCAGTACAATCCATGGCAGAAACTGTAATTATGAATTTCTTAGTTTTATCTCCTTTAAGTGGAACAGTATCTGCTCCCATTTCATCTGCTTCTTTGTCGTCAAGAGCAAAAGGTCTGATGGCTGCATGAGGACAAACTGTTGAACACCAATTACATTGTATACAATTATCAGGAATCCAATTAGGAACTTCTATAGCAACCCCACGTTTTTCAAATGCAGCTGTACCAGATGGCAATAAACCGTCAGGGGTATCCATAAATGAAGATACAGGAACACTATCACCATTCATTGAATTTGTTGGGTTCATAACTTCCTTTATATATTTTTCTTGTAAGTCATTTAAATATTCAACTTGATCTTCTTTAACATTATCTATTGCATTAGCCCATTCTTTAGGAATTTCTACCTTATGTATATTATTAATACCTGCATCAACTGCTGCACAATTCATATTAACAATTTTATCGCCTTTTCTACCATAGGTCTTCTTTATGGCTTCTTTCATGTATTCTGCGGCTTTTTCAATAGGTATTATTTTAGCTAAGGTAAAGAATGCTGCCTGAAGTACTGTATTAGTTCTTCTTGCTCCTAAGCCTATTTCAACAGCATGTTTTACAGCATCACATGTATAAAATTTAATATCATTTTCAGCAATATACTTCTTTGCGGCTGCAGGTAAATGATTACCAATTTCTTCATCATTCCAAATGCAATTCAGTAAGAATATTCCACCAGGGTTAACATCTTGAACTATATCAAATTTCTTCATATATGCAGGATTATGACATGCAATGAAGTCTGCATTATTAACATAATATGTTGATTTGATCGGTTTGTCTCCAAATCTTAAATGGGATACAGTTACACCACCAGACTTTTTAGAGTCATACTGGAAATATGCCTGTACAAATTTTTCTGTATAGTCACCAATAATCTTAACGCTATTTTTATTAGCTCCAACCGTACCATCTGCTCCAAGCCCCCAAAACTTACATGCAACTGTTCCTTTAGGTGAAACCACAGGGTTTTCTGTAACAGGTAATGATAAATTTGTAACATCATCAATTATGGATAATGTAAATTCTTTTTTTGAGTCTTCTTTCCATAAATTTTCAAAGGCAGCAATTATATCACCGGGTTGTGTATCTTTAGAGCCTAGACCATAACGTCCACCGGCTACAAATGCATCATTAAACTCAGTTCCTCTTAGAGCATTAACCACATCTAAATATAGAGGTTCACCCAAAGAACCCGGTTCTTTAGTTCTATCAAGTACTGCAACTTTTTTAACAGTTTTAGGCAATACATTTATTAAATATTTTACTGAAAAAGGTCTGAATAATCTAACTTTGATTAAACCTACTTTTTTACCCTTGGATAATAAATAATCTATTACTTCCTCAGCACAATCATTTACTGATCCCATTGCAACTATTACATCAGTGGCATCTTCTGCACCGTAATAATTAAATGGTTTATAGTCAGTACCGATTTTTTCATTTACCTTTTCCATATATTCGTTAACTACATCGGGTACTACATCATACAGTGAATTCACAGCTTCAGAATGTTGAAAAAATGTTTCAGGTTGCTCTGCCGACCCCATAGAATGCGGGTGACAAGGATTGTTAGCATGTTCTTTGAATGCTTTAATTTTATCCCAATCAACCATGTCGTTTAAATCTTCATAATCCCAAATTTCTATCTTTTGATTTTCATGGGAAGTTCTGAAACCATCAAAAAAATGTAAAAATGGAATAGAAGATTTAATAGAAGCTAAATGAGCCACTGCAGCCAAATCCATTACTTCCTGAACACCACCTGCTGAAAGCATAGCAAAACCAGTAGCACGAGTACCCATAACATCTGAATGATCTCCAAATATAGAAAGCGCATGGGTCGCAATTGCTCTTGCAGCTACATGAAATACACCTGGTAATTGCTCACCAGCTATTTTATACATATTAGGAATCATAAGTAAAAGGCCTTGTGAAGCGGTAAATGTACTAGTTAAGGAACCAGCATTTAATGCCCCGTGTACTGCACCTGATGCGCCAGCCTCCGATTGCATTTCCACAACTTTAACTCTTTCTCCAAAAATATTTCTTCTGTCATCCGCAGCCCAAGCATCAATGTTTTCAGCCATAGGTGAAGAAGGCGTAATAGGATAAATACACGATACTTCGGAAAAGGCGTATGCAACATGTGCTGCTGCAGTATTTCCGTCCATTGTTTTTAGTTTTCTCATATCCTACTCCTTTCCTAGTTCCATCGCTGCTTTTTGCAAGTAATTATATTCAGGAACCCACTGTTCTCTTATAACATCTCTTGTGCAGACATATAAGCAAATTCCACAATTCTCGCAAATCTCAGGGTCTATAACGGCTAATGAACCATCAAGGCTTATTGCACCATTAGGGCAATTATCTATACAATCTCCGCAACCTACACAACAGAAATCACATACTGATCTCTTGAAAGTAGCATCGAATGTATTGGAGCAAGCAACTTGTTTTGCTCCCATATATGGAGCTTCAATTATTAAGTCATTTGGGCATTCGTGTACACAATCAAAACATCCTACACATTTATCCGGATCCACCTTAGCAGTTCCGTCAACTATATTTATAGCATCAAATCTGCATACATCTACACAATTTCCACAGCCAACGCATCCTACTTGGCATAATTCAGGAAATTCTATTCTTTTTTCAGATGCTTCTTTGCAATCCTTGATACCTAATTCTTCAAACTTAGCGTGAGCTTTTGAGCCACCAGAGCATTTAACAAACGCAACCTGATTTTTCACCTCAGTCAAATCGTGGATTTCATCAATTATTATTTTCTTTTTGCAAGCTACAGTACAAGCTACGCAACCTACACATTTCTCATAATCTATAACTGCACAGTTATCTATTACTTTTACCGCACCTTCAGGGCAAACTTCTTCACATTCACCACAACCAATACAGCCAAATCCGCATATTTCTCTAGTTTTCTCTTCTTCGTCTTTGTTTGCACATGGTATAAAATTAGTAGCGTTTCTTGGAACTAGTGTTATAATCTTTTGTACACAAGCATCTAAACAGTCACCGCAACCATCACATTTCTCATTATCGATAATTACTTTACCATCTACTAGTTTCATGGCATCACGGTCACATTTTTCGATACATGAACCTAAACCAAGACATCCATACTGACATTCGCTGTCCAAAAAGCCTTTTTCTTTTGCTTCATCGCAAGTTTTAAGGCCTAATTTAGCAAATCTCTCTTTGCCAGCAGCATCGCCACTACATCGAATAAAAGCAACTAAATCTTCTGTTGCTTTTTGAAGATCGTTCTTGTTACAATCTTCCTTTTGAGTGTTCCCCATTTGCATTACCTCCTCTTTTATCTGTTCAAAACTGAATGCAAGTTTTGAGGTTAATTGCACTTTCAATTAACTAATTAATTCTATCATCAACAAATTGATAATTCAAGGAATTGAAGTGTTTTTTTGCACGTACAAATTGTTTAAATTTGTGTACACAGTTATATAATTTTTGCTATTTTATAGATAAATTGACAATTGGTGTATTTCATGTCCATGAAACCCTTGGAATATGAGCTTTTAAGGGCATGTCTAATTGCATGTTCAACACAACTGTTGTTTGTATCATACTTTTTTGCGACCAAAGGATAAACCTGCTTTGTTATTGCGTTTGCACTAAACGAATTTTCCTTAACTGTAATAATGGATTCTTTTAAATATTCATAACCACAATAATTGCTTTGAATACCATATTCGTCCAATAGCATGCTTATTCTAACATCTAGAATTTTTCTATTAATAATTTCATTAATATACTCTTCTTTTAAATAATCTAAACTATCTTCGCTAAATAATAAATAAACTTCATTTAAATTCATACTGTAATTTCTTTCTTAATTTTATTATAGGTTGCAGTACCAATACCATTGATTTTTAATATATCTTCTATTGAATCAAAACCATTATTTTCATTTCTATAATTAATTATCATCTGTGCAGTAACAGGGCCTATACCCGTTAATTCCTCTAATTTATTAGCATCTGCAAGATTTAAATTTATTAATCCATTTTCAGTATAACTTTCCCCAATTTTAGGTATTATAATTTTTTCTCCATCTTTAACTTCCTTTGCGCGATTTATATTAGTTACATTTCCATCGGAAGTTGCACCTCCAGCCATTTCTATTATCTCATACAATCTAGTTCCATGCTCTACTTTATAAACTCCTGGGCTAGCAACACAACCGTCTATATCCACATATATTTCATTTGTAACTACTTCTGAAACATTATCTTTTTCTCCTTGGTCAGTTATAACGTATCCTTCATTTTCTTTATTCCCATTTATAATACAAAAAAAGATAGCTAATAACACCACAAATATGGTAATTGCTATCTTTTTTATTATAGGGTTTGATAAATAATCTCTTAATTTATCTAAATTCATACCAATCATTTAAAACTCCTTCCTTCGCACACTTTTAATAATATATTATTACTAAAGTTAGCCAAAATCAAGGTTTTTTCATTTATTGGCATATAAGTGTTAAAAGGATGCAATATTTATTTTAATAAGCTTTCGCTCTCATCGTTAAAATAATCGATTTCGTCATTTAGGAATTCTTTTAATCTAAAACCCGAACTATTATCCCCCACAAATAAGATTTCATCTTTTTCCTTAAATGTCTCATATGGTCCTGGTGATATCTGTATGCTGTTATTTCTTTTAACTGCTACTATAGTAACACCTGTATTTTGCCATACCATTAATTCTTTAAAACATTTGCCTATTACCCAAGAGTCTTCAGGAACTGATTCTTGGTAAATAGGAATATGTTCATTGTTTTTAAACCTAACCGAATATTCAATTATTGTGTTAGTCGCATCATATAATTCTTGGTCTAAAGATTCTCTTTCATTTATTATCTGATTAATCCTATTTCTCAAATCTTTAATGTTTTCTTTGTTTTTATAGTTGTCTATAAATTTACTTGCTTGTTCTTTTGAATTAACATAAATTCCTTTTCCATGCTTTACTTCTACAATGTCCATATCTGAAAGTAATGTATTTGCTTTTCTAATTGTTTCCGGGGATACATTATATTCGCTAGCTAAAGTTGATCTTCCACTAATCTTAGTACCAATTTTAATTTCACTTTTAGATATTTTACTAGCCATATCTATGGCTATCTTCATGTATATAGGTAAACTACTAATTTTTTTCATTAAATACACCTCGTTAGTTTTTATAACGCTATTCTAATATATCTGTTAACATTTATCAATAGTTTAAGATAAAGCTTTTACAACATCCTCATAATTTATAACTCCTCTTATGCGATTTCGCTTATCTGTTACAGCAACGTCGTAATCACTTTCTTCTAATCTGCTCCAAATTTCTGACAAGAAAGAACTTCTATTTATTTTCTGATAGTCTTCATATATTAGCTTATCAATTACTAAATTATTTGATTTTTCTAGGCATTCTAAATCCACATAACCTAATAATTTATTATCATAATCAACGACATAACAAAATTCTAATTCATTGTTTTTAAAATGCTCTAATACATTTTCTCTCAACTCACCTATCTTTGCAATACAATTCGGCTCCCTCATTATATTCCTTACCCTCATTATTCTTGATTTATCAACATCTTCAATGAAATTTTCCACATATTCATTTGCAGGATTTTTGAAAAACTCATTTGGCTTACCCATTTGAACTATTTCACCATCTTTCATAAGTGCTACTCTGTCGCCTAATCTAAAAGCTTCGTTCATATCATGGGTTATAAATATTACAGTTTTATCCATATAGTCTTCAATACTTAATAGATCATTTTGCATTTCTTTTCTAATAAGTGGGTCCAGTGCTGAAAAAGGTTCATCCATTAATAATATTTCTGAATCATTGGCTAAAGCTCTAGCCAAACCAACTCTTTGTTTCATACCTCCACTAAGTTGTCTAGGAAAATATTTTTCCCAACCTTTAAGACCAACAAGTTCAATTGCATTTAATGCTTTTTCGCTTATTTCTTTTTCATCCAGTCTTTTTACTTCCAATCCATATTCAACATTTTTTATTACATTTCTGTGATTAAGTAATCCAAAATGTTGAAAAACCATAGAAATCTTATTTCTTCTTAAATTAATTAATTGCTCTTTATTATACTCACAAATATCTTCACCATCTATTAATACTTGACCTCTAGTTGGTATGTTTAGCTTGTTTAAACATCTTATTAATGACGATTTACCACTACCGGATAACCCAACTATTACGAACATTTCCCCTTCTTCTATTTCTAAGCTAATATTGTTTACCCCTACAGCTAAACCAGTTTTCTCACGAACCTCTTTTATACTCAAGCCATCATCTAACATTGATAAAGCCTTTTCACTTTTTTTCCCAAATATTAAGGTGAGATCCTTAACTTTGATTTTATTACTCAACTTAATCACTCCGTTTCCTTTAGTTTTTTTGCCACGCCTTGCAACACTCTATCAAGAACTATTGCTAAAAATACTATTGAGAGTCCAGATTGAAACCCATTACCTACTTCCATTCTTCTAATAGATATTAAAACCTGTTCACCAATACCTTCAGCACCTATCATAGAAGATATAACTACCATGGCCATAGCCATCATTGTAGTTTGATTAATGCCTGTCATCATAGTTGACAAAGCCTGTGGAAATTCGATTTTTAATAGCATTTGTTTGCTAGTTGAACCAAATGATTTACCTGCTTCAAGAATTTCTTTATTAACATTGGATATACCTAAATATGTTAATCTAATCAACGGCGGAATGGCGTAAGTTGTAGTTGCTATAACTGCGGGCACTTTCCCAAACCCAAAAAACATAACTGCTGGTATTAGATATACAAAACTAGGCATAGTTTGCATTGCGTCTAAAATCGGCAAATTTATTTTTTTAATTATTTCAAACTTAGCCATTAATATGCCAATTGGAATGCCCAAAACTATAGATACTAGAACCGATATTACTACAATAACTAACGTATATATCATAAGATCCCATAGCCCAAATAAACCTATGAGAAACATCATAATGGAAAAGGTTATAGCAGTTTTTAAACTATATAACTTATAGCTAACAAAAAACAACCCTGCTATAATTAACCACCATGGTAATATATTAAATGAATTTTCTACTACATTAAAAATCATCAATACAAAATTACTAATGCCATCAAATAAACCGTCTCAATTTATTAATAACCAATTAACCGCTTTATCTATCGGTTCACTTATTGTAAACCTAAGATTTTCTGGAAAATTTAACAAAATATCACTCCTTTTTTAAAGGATAGGGAATCTTTGATTCCCTATCACACTATTTATAGATTTTCTATTATCTTACTGTATGCTTCATCAGATACCATGGGTTTCCATACTTCTTCATGATCGTTTAAAAACCAAATTGCAGCTTCATCAGCTTCAACTTCATT
>DATFJV010000006.1:0-17971 GCA_035268985.1 Anaerovoracaceae bacterium
TGAAGTTATTCAATCTGATATAATGGATATACATGTATCGGGGCATGCTTGCAAAGAGGAATTAAAGCTGATACACACATTGATAAAACCTAAATGCTTTATACCAGTACATGGTGAGCACAGACATTTAAATGGTCATGCGGAGCTAGCTATGGGTCTTGGAATGGAAAAAAGTAAAGTGTTTGTAATGTCCAACGGTGATGCACTTACTATAAGTGGAAATAGAGCAACTCACAAAAAGAATGCTGTAACTGCAGGGGCAATACTAGTGGATGGTTACGGAGTTGGTGATGTCGGAAATGTAGTTTTAAGGGACAGAAAGCTTCTTAGTGAATCAGGATTAATTATGGCAGTAGCTACCATTGATTCAAGTTCGGGAGAACTATTGGCAGGTCCTGAATTGGTGTCTAGAGGTTTTGTCTACGTAAGGGAAAATTCCGCTATAATAAATGAAGCTACAGATGTTGTGAAAAAAACCATATTAAAATGTCAAGATGAGGGCATTAAAGATAGAAACGCTATTAAGAATAAGGTTAGGACAGATCTTAAGGGATATATATTTTCCAAAACAAAGAGAAGTCCAATGATACTTCCAATATTTATGGAAGTCTAGGAGGTAAATATGAACGTATATGAAGAAGCTCATAAATTGTCAGATGCTATAAAAGAAAGTGGAGAGTACAAGGAATTTAACGAATTGAAAAAAGAAGTTGATAAAGATCCTGATTTATCAAATTCATTGAAAGATTTTCAGCAAAAGCAGTTTCAGTTTCAAGCAAAACAGATGTCAGGAGAAGCTCCTGATAATGATATGATGCAACAAATACAAAGCATGTATGCTTTAATAGCAGCCAATCCAGTGGCTGCCAAGTATTTACAGGCTGAAGCAAGATTTTCAGTTATGATGAAAGATGTTTATGAAATACTTTCGGAGACAGTGAATATTAGCTTTAAATAATAATTATATAAGGAGTGACGAGAAATGATTTATGCAGGTGATTTTAGAAAAGGTATGACCTTTGAGATTAATGGTGAGCCTCATGTTGTAATTGATTTTCAGCATGTAAAACCAGGTAAAGGTTCTGCTTTTGTGAGAACAAAATACAGAAATATATTAACTGGAGCTACTAGAGAAGAGGCATTTAATCCGAATGACAAGTTTCCTAAAGCTCATATTGAGACGAAGGTAATGCAGTATTTATACAGTGATGGCGAGCTTTACTATTTTATGGATCAAGAAACATACGACCAAATTCCTTTAATGGCAGAACAAGTTGAAGATGCTATGAAATATTTAAAAGAAAATGATGAAGCTACTATAAAATTCTACAAAGATAATGCGTTCATGGTTGAAGCTCCTAATTCTGTTGATTTAGTAGTAATTGAAACTGAACCAGGTGTAAAAGGTGATACAGCTACCAATGTGACAAAAACTGCGACAGTTGAAACTGGTGCCGTAATTCAAGTTCCAATATTTATTGAAGAGGGCGAAAAAATTCAAATAGATACAAGGACTGGTAATTACTTGGGTAGAACTAAATAAAGGAAGAAGAGATGAAGAACGTAATAAAGGTTATTATATTATTAATCATTGTTTTAGGTCTAGGTGCCTATCTTGCTGTTATGAGTTTTAACAGTCCTCTTAATTCTGAGGATACAACATATAAAACTATTACCATAGAACAAGGTTCGAGTACCACAGGCATAGCAGAAACCCTAAAAGAAGAGGGCATTATCAATAGTGTTAAAAATTTTAAAATATTATCAAAGTTAAACGGATATGATGGTGAATACCAAGCTGGAACATACTCATTATCTCCATCTATGACTCCCACTGAAATAGGAAGTGTAATTGTAACAGGTAGGGTTGAAACATATGCATTTACCATTCCAGAGGGTTTAACAATATACCAGGTTGCTGATAAGTTATCTGAAGAAGGGCTAATTAACAGAGATACTTTTGTGAAATTGCTTGAAGAGGGGGATTTTCAATTTGATTTTCTCGAAACTGCTCAGGATAATGAGAATCGCTTGGAAGGGTTCCTATTTCCCGATACTTATAAAATAGCTTATGGAGCCAGTGAAGAACAGATCATAACTACTATGCTTAATCAGTTCGATTTGATATTTACCGATGAATATAAGGCTAGAGCTGATGAGCTTGGAATGACTATTAATGAGGTTATAACTGTTGCATCTATAGTCGAAAGGGAATGCAAACATGAAGAAGATAGACCTAGAGTTGCCTCCGTTATATATAACAGGTTAAAAAAAGGGATGCCGCTTCAAATGTGTTCAACCGTTCAGTATATTTTAGGTGAACAAAAAACCAGACTGTCAACAGCTGATACTCAAATTGAATCGCCATATAATACGTATGTAAATAATGGGTTACCTCCAGGACCTATTGGTTCTCCAGGTTTTAGTGCTATTGTTGCCGCCCTATATCCTGCTAATACAGATTATCTATATTTCGTTGTAAGTGAAAAGCTTGATGGAACTCATAATTTCAGTTCTGAATATAATGATTTCTTAATGCATAAAGCCAGGTACAATGAAGCTTTGGAAGAATATGAGAATGAACATAACGAATAATAAGGTAACTGAATATATTAATAGTTTCTTCAGACCGCAGACCGAAGAACTTAAAAAACTTCGGGAAAGGGCTGAAGAAGAGCGCATCCCTATAATATTGAAAGAAACTGAAATTTACCTAGCTAATATGATGGAAATATTAAAGCCAAAATCCGTATTGGAAATTGGTACAGCGGTGGGATATTCGGCCATGGTATTTAAGGAGCTTGCTAAGGATGCTAAGGTAGTATCCATTGAAAAGGATGAAGAAATGTATAATCTAGCCAAGGATAATATATGTTCCCTTGGCTATGATATTGACATTTATGGAGGAGATGCTAGGGACATCATTGAATCTTTAGATGAAACCTTTGATTTGGTATTTATTGATGCATCTAAAAGCCATTACAAACAGTTTTTTGATATGGCTGAAAAGAAATGTCAAAAAGGCGCTATAATAATTTCGGATAATGTACTGCTAAAGGCCTCTACTGCGGATTCAAGTTATGACAAACATAAAAGGCACAGAAGTAATATAAAAAGGATGAGAGAGTATTTAAACTATCTTAATGAAAGGAAGGACCTATCCACAGCCCTAATAAGCTGTGGAGACGGTCTTGCTATAACAAAACTTGATGAATAAAGAAATTGAACTACTAGCTCCAGCTGGAGACTTGGAAAAATTAAAAACTGCCATTGATTACGGTGCAGATGCCGTATATTTTGGTGGTGAGATGTTTAGCTTAAGAGCCAGCGCAGGGAACATGAATGTAGATGAAATAAAAAAAGGCCTAAGCTATGCCCACGACAAGGGAAAGAAGGGCTTTTTGGCTTTAAATATTTATCCCCATAATGAGGATATTATGCCATTAAAGGAATATCTAAATGACATAAAGGACTTGGATATAGATGGCTTTATAGTGTCTGATCCAGGAGTTATAACCATTCTAAAGGAAACAATCCCAGATGCGGAGCTTCATTTAAGCACTCAAGCTAATATGACCAATTATGCCACTGCCAATTTTTGGAAAAATCAGGGAATAAAGAGACTTGTATTGGCCAGGGAGCTTACATTAACAGAGATTAATGAGATTAGAAATAACTTACCCCATGATATTGATCTTGAGGCATTTATACATGGCGCCATGTGCATATCATACTCAGGAAGATGTCTTCTTTCTAATTTCATGATTGAAAGGGATGCAAATAGAGGACAGTGTGCTCATCCTTGTAGATGGAATTATTCTTTGGTTGAAGAAAAAAGACCAGGGGAATATTATCCAATAGAAGAAGATTCTAGGGGTACATATATTATGAATTCTAGGGATTTATGTATGATTAATAATATCCCAGATTTGATAAATTCTGGTATTAGGTCTTTTAAAATTGAAGGTAGAATGAAAAGCATGTACTATGTTGCCACTGTGGTTAGGGCTTACAGGATGGCCATTGATGCTTATCTAAAGGAACCTGAGAAATATTCTGTGGATGGGTACTGGTTAACTGAACTTGAAAAGGCATCCCACAGGGAATTTACTACAGGTTTCTATTTCCATAAACCTGACAACAAGGACCAAAACTATTTCACAAGTGCGTATTCCAGGACTCATGAATTTATAGGTGTTGTAATAGGCTATGAAGAAGATTCTGGTAACACAATAATTGAACAGAGAAATAAGTTTTGTGTAGGGGATAAAATTGAGATATTTGGTCCTGAGGCTGGACACTTTGAATATTTTGTTGAAAAAATGTATAATGGGGATGGCGAAGTTATTCTATCTGCTCCACATCCTAAGGAAACAATAAAAATTAATTTTGGTAGAAGATTTGAAAATGGGAACATCTTAAGAAAAAAAAAGGAAGTGATATAAATGTCATCTGACCCGAGTAGTTTACTCATATATATAACTTTAGTTATATTCCTAACCGTTATATATGGTATAACTGTTGCCGTAAAAAGGGCTTTAGATACTACTAACAAGAGTTTAATTGATGAAATGATAGATGAGGGTGATGATGCTGCTAAAAAAGTGGAATCATTGTTGGAAAAACCTTCAAAGTATCATTATGCGAATAAAGTAATTGCTGTAACTGTCAATATAATTAATATTTCTACAATATTTTATTTAATGTTTCCACTAAATGATATAATTAAGGAAATAGGTATATTGGTTTTATACATGATACTATTTATGGTATTAGGTGAGTTTTTACCTAAAAAGTTCGCAGCTCAAGATAGCATAAAGTATTCTATCAAATATTCTGGTTTCCAAATATTTATAATTAAATTGACTTGGCCAATAGTATATATTGCTTTAGGATTAACTAATATACTATTAAAAATTATGAGGAAAAATACGAATGTAGATGATAATGTATTTTCTGAAGACAGGGTTATGTCCATGCTTGACAAAGGTCAATTAAGTGGTGAGATTAAAGAAGAAGGAAAGAATATGATAAATTCTATCTTTGCTTTTGATGATATGTTAGCCCACGAAATAATGACTCCAAGAACTGATGTCTTCATGATTGATATAAGTGATCCTGTGGAGGAATATCTGGAGGAATTAATGGAACTTAGGTATTCTAGAATACCTGTATATGAAAATGATACTGACAATATAATTGGTATATTTCATATCAAGGACTATTTAATTAAAGCCAGGGACAATGGATTTGAAAATGTAGATATCAGAGAGATTCTTAGAAAAGCATATTTTGTTCCTGAAACTAAGAACATAGATTCCTTGCTGCTGGAGTTACAAAGACAAAAACAGCATATTGCCATATTAATTGATGAATACGGTGGAGTTAGTGGTATTGTAACCATTGAGGATATAATTGAGCAAATTATGGGTGATATTGATGATGAATATGATGAAGATGACCACGTAATTGAGACTATTGATGACAATACTTATTTAATCGATGGAATTGTGGATCTTGATGATATAAATAGGGAGTTAAATGTTAAACTTGAGTCTGAAAGTAGCGAAACTATTGGTGGTTTCATAATAGACATGCTAGGTGAAATACCTGATGATGGTGTTAATTATGTGCCTATGTATTACGACAATTACGAATTTAACATTGTAAGCGTTAAGGACAGAAGAATTGAAAAGGTCAAGCTAATAATAGATAATAAGGAGGAATAACATATGGATAATGAACTATATGGTGAAATAGTAATTGAGGATGAAGTTATCATTCAATATGCCACAGAAGAGATATATAAGATTGATGGTGTAACTAGATTAGTTGGCGGAATATCTGAAAGCTTTTCTAAAAATATTCTTGGCAGGGAATCGGTAAACCAGGGTATAAAGGTTAACAGAAATGATGGTTGTGCAACTATAGATGTACATATTGTTGTAAAGTTTGGAGTAAATATTCCTCAAGTAGCCTTTGAAATACAAAACAAGGTTAAGGAAGTTTTGGAACAGAACACTGGTATTGTAATTGAGGCTGTAAACATTAATGTAGAAGGTGTAGAAAAACAATAATGCGAAGAGATGATGTAAGGGATGCAAGGGAACTTGCAATGAAAATAGTGTTTCAAATGGATGTTAACAATGATTTTGATTATTCAAATGTAACTTTCAACGAAATAACTGAGAGATATAAAAAAAATCACAGGGCTATTGATATCTTAGACAATATAAAAACTAATATTGATGCTATTGATGAATTGATTGCTTCTAATAGCAACACTAGAAAAGTTGGCAGAATACCTAAGACTGATTTAGCTATATTAAGGGTTGCCATCTGTGAAATTATGTATATTGAAGATGTGCCTGATGCAGTAGCGATAAATGAAGCTGTTGATATGGTAAAAAAATATGGAAGTGACAATGCTAAGAGTTATGTAAATGCACTACTTGGCAATATTGTTAAGAATAAAAAGGATTATGAGTAAATATATATTAGGAATTGATACTTCAAATTACAAGACTTCAGTGGCTGTGGTTGATTTGGATGGAAACATCATTGTAAATAATTCCAAGCTGCTAGAAGTAAAAAAGGGTGATAAAGGTCTTAGGCAATCTGAAGCCTTCTTTTATCATTCCAATGATTTGCCTTTTATGATCAAAAACGCCATGGCTAAAGATGATGTTATGGGTAAAGTTATAGCAGTGGCTGTTTCCGATAGACCTAGACCGGTAGAAGGCTCATATATGCCTGTCTTTAAGGTAGGTGAAAATGCTGGTGTTATGATTTCATCTTCCCTTGGTATACCTTTATACACCTTTTCTCATCAAGAAGGCCATATAAAAGCAATTTCAAAGTATCAAAAAATAGCCAATCCTAACAAATATATTGCTTATCATTTAAGTGGAGGAACATCTGAAGCACTTTTAATTGATGATGATATAACTATCGTCGGTGGAAGCAAAGATATATCTTTGGGTCAATTGATTGATAGAGTGGGAGTTAAGTTGGGTTATGAATTTCCTGCTGGAAAAAGGATGGATGAGATTGCCGTTAAAGAAAAGATAAAACTCAATCCTACGGGTGTAAAACTTGATGATGGATACTTTAATCTATCTGGCTTAGAAACACAGTGTATGAAAGCATTAGATGCCAAATTGGATACTGCTATTGTTCCAGGTCTATTTAAAACCTTAGGGGATTTAATGGTTAATCTTACTGATTACTTAAGCGTTAAATATCAGGTATATGATTTTGTGTTTACTGGTGGTGTATCTTCCAGTGAGTTTTTAAGAAAGTATGTGGACTACAAGTCTTCTAAAAATATATATTTTGGTGATCCTTTGTTATCATCTGATAATGCTGTTGGAATTGCGCTTCTTGGAGGGGAAAAGTATGCCTAATGCTATTAGTGTATCTCAGCTTAATGGATATATAAGTAGAATATTAAAGTCTGATCCTCTGCTTAATAACATGTATATTAAAGGTGAGATATCTGGGCTTAATTTTCATAAAACTGGTCACATATATTTTTCACTAATTGATGAAAAGGGCAAGGTGAACTGCAGCATATGGAAGAGTAATGTACCTAAGATTAAAGGTAAATTGGAGGAAGGTGCAGAAGTACTTGTTTTTGGTGATATTAATGTATATGGCAAAAATGGTTCATATTCCATAAGTGTTAAAAATGTAAAAGCCATGGGAGATGGTGATTTGCTCAAGGCTTTTTATGAGCTTAAGGAAAAGCTAGAAAAGCAAGGACTATTTGATAAGGCTATTAAAAAGCCCTTACCAGAGTTCCCCAAAAAGGTGGGGGTGGTTACATCTGCTACAGGAGCCGCTATTGAGGATATAAAGAGGATAATAACTGAGAAAAATAGTCTTGTTGATATATTAATATTTCCAACTATGGTTCAAGGTGGTGATGCTCCGAGGAGTATAATTGAAAATATAGAATTAGCAAATAAAAGAGATGACATTGATGTATTAATTGTTGGCAGGGGCGGAGGTTCTAAGGAGGACCTTTCTTGTTTTAATGATGAAGGTGTTGCTTTAGCTATATACAACTCTAAAATACCTATAATATCTGCTGTTGGTCACGAATCTGACTTTTCTATATCGGATTTTGTTGCTGATGTTAGGGCTGAGACTCCTACGGCTGCTGCAAATATTGCTGTTTATGATGGGGAAGAGTTGACTAATAAAATATATGAGTTACTTAATAATATGGTAATATCTCTTAGGAATCTAAGTGATATTAACAGGGAAAGGGCTGATTCATATATCAATTCTATGCATTTAAATTTAAAAAATAGGATACTTGGGTATGAGAAGAAACTTGACAATTTAAAGTTACTAATTGATGAAAATAACCCGTTAAACATTTTAGATAAGGGATATAGTTTAATATTGGACGAAAATATGATAACTTTAAAGTCTATAGATGACATATCAATTGAAAAGGTATATGATATAAAGATGAAGGATGGTACGGCTAAGGCTCAGATATTATCCAAGGAAAGGGGTTAGCTTTGAAAGAGAAGACTTTTGAGGAATCGCTTAACAATTTAAAAAACGTTGCTGATAAGATAAGGGATGATGAAACTACTATTGCTGATGCTTTAAAGCAATTTGAGATTGGTATGGAGGAATATAAATATTGTAATGATATTCTGAAAAGTGCTAATCAAAAGATTGAAATTTATGAGAAGGAGGTGGAAGAAAATGATGGATAACTATAAGGAATATTATGATTATGTTGAAAAGCACATCATGGATTTTATACCTTTTGGTGATAATAAAAGTGAAACTCTATATGATGCAGTGAAATACAGTATATCAAATGGTGGGAAAAGGATAAGACCTGTTCTTTTATTAGCTGCCGATGATTTTGCTGGAGGTGAAATAAAGAGGGCGCTTCCATATGCTTGTGCCCTTGAGTATATACATGCGTATTCCCTTATACATGATGATCTTCCTGCTATGGACAATGATGATTTAAGAAGGGGTAAACCTTCAAATCATAAGGTCTTTGGTGAAGGAATGGCAATTCTTGCTGGAGATGCGCTACTTAATACTGCTTACGAAGTTATGCAAAGGGATATGATTTACTATTTTGATACTCCTGAGTGTTTAAAATGCAGAATTAATGCTGGGCTTACCATTGCCAAAGGAGCTGGTCTTAGAGGAATGATTGCTGGTCAGTCTTCTGATATTGAAAATGAGAATAAGGCATGTTCTAAAGAAATGCTTGAATATATACATATTAATAAAACGGGTGCTTTAATTGTGGCTGCAATTAGAGCTGGCCTTTATTTAGCAGGGGCTGATGATGTAACTTTTGAAAAGCTAACTGCTTTTGCTGAGAATTATGGTCTTGCTTATCAGGTATCTGATGACATATTAGATGTTGTTGGTGATGTTGAAGAGCTTGGTAAGATGACAAATAAGGATAGTGAATTGGGCAAGAATAGCTATGTAAATCTATATGGTCTTGATGCTGCCTATGAAAAGCTTGATGAATTAATAAATAAGGCCATTGAACCTATTTCTTGCTATTATGACAATGCTGAGCTATTTAGGGATTTAGCCCTTGGCTTAAAGGAAAGAACTAAATAATGAAGATAGATCTTTATGATGATAATTTAATAGATAAATTAAAGAAGATGGATGTCCATGAAATGGAAATTTTATCTGATGAAATAAGGAGTTTTTTAATTGATGCTGTTTCCAAAACAGGTGGTCATTTGGCTTCTAATCTTGGAGTTGTGGAATTAACTTTGGCTCTTCATAAGGTATATGATTCCCCTAGGGATAAGATAATCTTTGATGTGGGTCATCAGGCTTATGTACATAAGATACTAACTGGTAGGGCTAAGGATTTTGATACTCTAAGGCAGTTTAAGGGTTTAAGTGGTTTTCCGAAAACTAAGGAAAGTAAGCATGATATTTTTGAAACTGGTCACAGCACTACTTCTATTAGTGCTGCTTTTGGTATAGCTACTGCAAGGGACCTAGATAATAAAAACTATGATGTTATTGCTGTAATTGGTGATGGATCCATGACTGGTGGTATGGCTTATGAGGCTATGAATAACATTGGTGCATCTAAGACTAATATGAAAATTATCTTAAATGATAATGGTATGTCCATATCTAAAAACATAGGTGGATTTTCATTACATTTAAACAGGTTAAGGAGCAGTGATGATTATCAATCGGCTAAGGATAACGTCAAGAAATTCCTAGATACTGTACCGGCTGTTGGTAACAGTTTAAGTAAGTCAATTAGCACAAAAAAGGAATTACTTAAGTATTCCATGTTTAGCTCGGGTATAATTATAGAGGAAATGGGTGTTAAATATATTGGGCCAATTGATGGACACGATATTAAGAAACTCACTGAGGCTATGGAAATTGCCAATAATATAAAGGGACCTGTTCTTATCCATGTTATTACTAAAAAAGGCAAAGGTTACTATTGGGCTGAGAAATACCCAAACAGATTCCATGGAATATCCAAATTTGATAAGGAATCTGGAATATCTATTAATAAAAGTGAAAATACATATTCTAAGGTATTTGGCAAGAAATTGCTTAGATTAGCTGAAGAAAACAATGATATTGTGGCTATAACTGCTGCCATGGGTGTTGCCACTGGCTTAAAGCCAATGCATGACAGATTTCCTGATAGAACATTCGACGTTGGAATTGCTGAGCCCCATGCTGTAACTTATGCTGCTGGGCTTGCTAGGGCTGGTAAGATTCCCATAGTTGCCATATATTCCACTTTTCTTCAAAGGAGTTTTGATCAGATAATACTCGATGTAGCTCTTCAAAATCTACATGTAATATTTGCGGTGGACAGGGCTGGTCTTGTTGGTGCTGATGGGGAGACTCATCATGGTCAATATGATTTATCTTATTTATCCATGATTCCTAATATGACGGTGTTATCTCCTTGTGATAATTATCAGCTTGAAGAAATGCTTGAATATGCTATTAATATTGATGGGCCTGTGGCTATTAGATACCCTAGAGGTAATGCTGAAGCTAGTCATTTGAGATTAAAGAAATTTAATGGTGAAAATATATCCTTGAAAGAGGGTAAGGATGTAACTATATATGCTGTTGGTAATATGCTTGATATAGCGATTGAGGCTATGGAAAAACTAAATAACGAGGGTATAGATACGGGAGTTGTCAATGTGGGTTTGGTAAAACCCATTGAAGATATATGCTGTGAGTCAAAGTTATTAATATCCATTGAAGATAATGCGATAATTGGTGGCTTTGGAGAAAGGCTCAAAACAGCTTGTGACAAAGAAGTAATATGTATGGGCTTGCCTGATAAATTTATAGAGCAGGGAAGTGTCGATTTACTCAGAGAGGATCTGGGACTAACCAGTGACGAAATAGTGAAAGGAGCTATGGAGTATATTGAAAAAAGAGAGACTAGATGTACTTCTTGTCAATAATGGACTGGCGACATCACGGGATAAGGCAAAGAGAACCATTATGGCGGGACTGGTATTTATTAACGGGAATCGTGAGGACAAACCTGGTGCTACTTTTCCTGAGGATGTGGAAATTAATGTAAAAGGTGATTCTTGTCCTTATGTTAGTAGGGGCGGACTAAAGCTTGTAAAGGCAATGGAGCTATATGGTCTTGATTTAAATGATAAGGTATGCATGGATATAGGGGCTTCTACTGGTGGCTTTACTGATTGCATGCTTAAAAATGGGGCCAGGAAGGTTTATGCCATTGATGTTGGTTATGGACAGCTTGACTACAAGCTTAGGACTGATGAAAGGGTTGTTAACCTGGAAAAAACCAATGTAAGATACTTAGATACTAATTTAATTGCTGAGAAGATTGACTTCATATCCATTGATGTGTCATTTATATCTCTTAAGTTGATATTTTCTGTTGTCAATGGAGTGCTTTCTGATGATGGTAGAATAGTATGTCTTGTTAAGCCTCAATTTGAGGCTGGCAGAAGTCAAGTTGGCAAAAATGGCATTATAAGGGATAAGAAGGTCCACGGTGAAGTCATTGAAAATGTTCTTAAATATGCTGAAACAAATGGGCTTTATCCGTTGGGGATTACCTATTCTCCTGTTACTGGTGCCAAGGGCAATATTGAATATTTAATGTATTTGTCTAAGGTTGACACAGGTGCTATAATAGACATCGATGAAATAGTTTTAAGCTCTCATGAAGAGTTGAAATAATGTATTCATAGTGAAAAGGAGAAATTAATATGAAACTAACTAACAGAGTAAATGCTATGCAGTTTTCCCCTATCAGAAGATTTAATCCAATGGGTAAAAAGGCTGAGGCAGATGGTAAAAAAGTGTACCATCTAAACATCGGTCAACCTGATGTTGAAACTCCTGAATGTTTTATGGACGCTATCAGAAATTTCGACAGCAAGGTTATTGCCTATGCAGAATCACAAGGGATTGAGCCATTGAGAAGTGCTATTGTTGATTACATGAAGATGTATGATATGGATTATGTGAATGATGATGTTCTTGTTACAATGGGTGGATCTGAAGCACTAATCATGACTTTCTTAACTATCTTAAATGAAGGTGATGAAGTACTAGTTCCTGAACCTTTCTATACTAATTATCATACTTTTGCAAAGTGTGCCAGTGGTGAAGTTAAACCTATTACTACTAAGGCTGAAGATGGTTATCATTATGCTAAAAAGGAATTAATTGAAAGTTGTATTACTGATAAGACTAAGGCTATAGTATGTTTAAATCCTGGTAATCCTACTGGTAATGTATTGACTAAAGATGAAATGAAGATGATCTGTGAGCTTGCCAAGGAGCATGATTTATGGATATTATCTGATGAAGTATATAGAGAGTTTGCTTATGATGGTAGAGAGGTAACTTCCTTTGGTATGATGAAGGAATATGAAGACAGAATCATAATTATAGATTCTGTTTCTAAGAGATTTTCTGCTTGTGGTGCTAGGGTTGGTTGTGCAATATCAAAGAATAAGGAATTCTTAGATGGTTTATTAAAAATTGCCCAAGGTAGATTATGTACGCCTACTATTGACCAAGTGGGTGCTGCTGCCCTTTACAGACTTCCTAAGTCATATTATGAGGAAGCTAAGGCTGAATATGTTGGAAGAAGAAATGCTGCATACGAAGAGCTAATGAAGATTCCTGGCGTAGTATGCGAAAAACCAGGTGGTGCTTTCTACATGACTGCGAAACTTCCTGTTGACAGCGCTGAGGATTTTCTTGTATACTTATTAAAAGAGTTTGAAGATAAAGGTGAAACAGTTATGTTTGCGCCTGCTGAAGGATTTTATGCAACGCCTGGTCTTGGTAAAGATGAGATGCGTATCGCATATGTTCTTAAGAAAGAGGATATGAGAAGGGCTGTTGAACTTATTAGACTTGGACTTGAAAAATATAACGGACAGTAAATCTCCTTCTTGGGGTTTACCATACACACACTTTCAAAAACACTGCCTATGGCGGTGTTTTTGCTTTTTGTGGTATAATGATTAGAAAGTGAATAAAAAGTTCATTTTATGTAATAGATTAATGATAAATAGATATATTACATGTTATAATGTACATAGTTTAAATTAATATGGAAGAATAAGTGAAAAGGTATGAAAAAAATAAAAAAAATAAAAACAAAAAATGAATTATTTAAAACGGAACATGTTTTATGGTCGCGTTTTCTGGACTCTAATTACACAGGTGGTCTATTAAAAATTAATAAAGTTGGTGGTGGTTATGAACTCATATTTATAAATAAAATATATATACAAATGGAGTTCTTAACTGATGAACAAATATGTATTAATGAAAGTGATATAGTAATTAGAACTCCCGATGGTTTTGGTAAAAAGGTATTTATGGATAGGTATGTTGAACGTTTACCTTATTCTTTGAATAATGTTGAAAAACTTGCTTTGATGGATATTGATAATGATGAATTAATGGAATTAGGTGATGATTTAAAGACCTTTTTAATAATCAGGATTAAAGATAAGGATAATGAAATTGGTCCAATTGAATTTTCTGATAAAGAGATAGAGCTAGGTGAAACTTGTGAGGAAATGAAAGCCATAATGGAAATAAGAAGAAATAGTGAGCTTAAGAACTATAACGAAAAATGGTATAAGGTTAATGGTGAATTGATTAAGCTTATGGACAAAGGCGATACTATTAGGGCTGCTTTAATCACGGGTGATGATGTATATAGGAAGACTTTTAATAGATATGAAATAAAGTTTGATGGTGATGTTATTACGTTTAAAGATGGTTTTAAGTATGCTATTCAATCAACTGACTTTGATTTTTTACCTAGTAGTTACGAAGATGATGTGATGGAAGAATTGGCAGTGGATCAGATATATGAAGATGAGATTAACTGGGTTAGGGAGAATATTGATAAGTTGGATAAGGCTGTAATTAATATTGATTGAAAAAGTGTAAAGCGCAAGAATACGGAGGTGTATTATGTTAAAAAGGTTATTACCTATATTAATTCTGACATTAATATTAACTATGACTTCTTGTAATAACGAAACGGAAGAGCCGGTGGAGGAACCTGCTGCTGAGCCCATTGAAGAGCCTGAGCCAGACCCTGAACCTGAAAGTATATTTGAAGTGACTGACAGGCTTGTGATTAATGAGACAATAGATGGTGTAACTGTATTTGTTAGGCAGCCTATTGTAACTGAAGATACAATTAATCATGAGGAACTCAATAGTGCGTTAAGTACTATGGATTATCATGAGGACAAAATTGATATTGAGGATTTAATAATTGAATATAACAGTAATAACCAGGGTAATCCTATGGTTTCATATACCATGGATTATGAGGTGGTAACTGATAATCTAAATATTTCTGTTATTGCTATTAAAAGTGATATTAGATTTACGGCCAGTGGTGATTTATTGTATTATGATTGTTACTATTATGATAATGATACTAATAAAGTTATATCTTCTGAAGCGTGCTTAGAAAAGCATGGAATGAGCTGGAATGAAGCCATAGCTATTGTTATGGAAAAGGATGAAGTCTTTGCTGAGCTTTATGATGAGATGTATCCAGAAAAATCTCCAATATCTAATATATATTTTCTATTTGATGAGAATGGAGAGCTTATAACATATTATCAATTATGGCTGTAAATTATTAATTTTAGGTAATTTATGATATAATACACAGTAATGTATATTTATTTGATTGTAATGGAATGGTCGTCTTTTGTAATAGAAAAATCATTAAATAATACATATATATGTTATAATATAAAGGTTAGTAAAATAGAAAAGGCCAAGGGGTTTTTTATGAAGTATATTTATTTGATTAATAGAAAGGTATAAAGCTTGGTTTAATCTGAGCTTTTGTTATTTTATATGGAAGATAAATGGTATGCGCTATTTGCGCCTAACAATGCTGAAGAGAAGATTAAAAGACAAATTGATATTAATTTTTCTGATGAATTAGATTCCTTTATATACCAAAGGCTTCTTAATGAAAGAAGGAATGGTAAGTATCAAAAAGTAGAAAGAAAGCTTTTCCCTGGTTATATAATTATAAGGGGTAATATTGATAAAGAGCTTTACTCAAAAATGAGGGAAGTGATTAAGCCATTAAATCTTTTAAGAAATGGTGAAGAATTACTTACTATAAAGGAGCATGAACTTAGAATAATTGAAAGGCTTACTAAAAACAGTAGGGACTTAATTGAAATATCAACTATATATAAGGAAAACGACAAAATTAAAGTAATTGATGGTCCTCTAATGGAATTAGAGGGCAGAATAGTCTCAATAAACCCAAGAAAGGGCAGGGCTAAGGTTAAGCTTAACTTTATTGGTGAAGAGAGAATAGTTGAACTTGGTATTGAAGTAGTAGAAAAAAATCCAGACTAAATAATTGGTGTTTCGGCCCAGTTAATAACCTGGAGGTAATAGTAACCAACTGGTAGTAATGCTGCTGGGTGGCGAAGCTATGTCTAATAATCAAAACAATTGATGATTTGTTGAATTATTTAACTAGAAAACGAATAATAAAAATTTATAATATCAGGTGATTAATTGAGAAACAAAGGATTTACATTAATAGAAATTTTAGTTGTAATAGCTTTTATTGTGATTATTTCAGCTATTGTATTTCCAAAGTTTGTTGGATATACAGAAGCTGCTAAAGAACAGGTTTGTAATTCTAACTGTAAAACAATAAAAGGTGCTTACAATGAATATCTTGAAATAGAAAAACTTGAACATTCAGAGGCTATATTCAATCAATATATAATAGATAATGGTTATGATATTTGCCCAGAACAGGGTGTATTAACCTATGAATTTAATGAAGTTCATTGTTCAATTCATAATCCAATTATAGAAGATGAGAAAGAAGATGATGAATCAGTGCCGTTTCTTTAATTGGATGATTGCATCGACGTGAGTATGGTGAAGTAATCAGAACCACAAGATGTAGCGTAAGAGTTCCAAATAATTTAGTTTGTTATGCAAGATATAGATCAGTGCAACTACTCGAAAATTTCGATGAGTTGAAGTCTTTAAATTAAGCAGTTTAGTATATACTGAAAACTAACGGAAGGGGTGAAGTAATGAACTCAAGAATAATCATGTATCAGACCGAAGATGGTTTAACAAAAATTGAAACAAATTTTGATGGAGATACTGTATGGCTTTCAATAGATCACATGGCAGAGCTATTTCAGCGTGACAAGTCTACAATCTCTCGACATATAAAAAACATTTTTACTGAGGGCGAACTTGAGCGTCATTCAGTTGTTGCAAATTTTGCAACAACTGCGACTGATGGGAAAACCTATCAAGTTGACTATTATAATCTCGATGTGATCATATCCGTTGGTTACCTGGTAAAGTCATTACGAGGCACACAATTTCGTATTTGGGCAAATAAGATCTTAAAAGAGTATCTTAAAAAAGGATTTGCAATGAATGATGACCTTCTTAAAAATGCAGGAGGCGGAAATTATTTTCAAGAACTCCTTGAACGTATTAGAGATATCAGGTCAAGTGAGAAAGTTTTCTACAGGCAAATACTTGATATCTACGCAACAAGTATCGATTATGATCCAAGAGCATCTGAGTCCATAGAGTTTACAGAACAAAATGCACTTTGCAGCTCATGGTCACACAGCTGCAGAAATTGTTTATTTACGAGTTGACGCAGATAAAGACTTTATGGGAATGACATCCTTTGATGGAAAAAGCTTAAGAAAATCCGATGCATCTATTGCAAAGAACTATTTACAGGAAGATGAAATTAAGATCTTAAATAGATTAGTCACGGCATATTTAGAATTTGCTGAGCTCCAAGCGATTAGGCAAAGGCCAATGTATATGAAGGATTGGGTAGAAAAGTTAGATGACTTCATCAAAATGAGCGGAAGCGAGTTGCTAGACAATGCAGGAAAAATTAGTCATGAAGAGGCTAAAATTAAAGCTGAACTAGAGTATGAGAAGTACAAAGAAAGAAGCAAAGATGAATTAACAAAAGTAGAAAGAGATTTTATTGAGCATGTGAAGACTGCGCAGAAAAAACTTGAACAAGGTAAAGGTAAAAACGGTGGGAGATAAAAAGCATCTACCACCGATGAAAACCAGTAATATAAAGGGTTTGGTAGAAAAGTGGTCGAAGTGGTCGATAAAAACGTAAACTTTTTGATTGGATGTATGTGTCGACGTGAGTATGGTGAAAGGATAAATAAGCTGTAAGGCAGTAATATCAAGGGTTTGAGAATTTAGCATTGATTCTTCATCAACCATAGTGGAAAAGACAGGTACAAGTAACACATAAATTAGGAAATTCAAGTGCAAAATCACTTATACAATATATAAACTATCGAAAAAGGAAGGGTGACTTGAAGTGGCAGAGAACAAAGCAGTTACTGCTAATAAAAAGATTTGGCTCGCA
>DATFJV010000007.1:0-2894 GCA_035268985.1 Anaerovoracaceae bacterium
TGGATGTTTCAAGTAAGAAAACAAGAAAACTAAAGAGCTGGATTTTAGTAGTAGTATTTATATTTGTAATAGTTACCTTAGATAATGGGATAACTGAATTTCAGAGAGTAGCTATGTTAGGAGTGTCTTTTTTTATTGCTATAGTTTGTATAACAAGTAAAGAAGCTTTTGCTATAACAGATAACTTCGCATTAATAAACAACTCAAAAACTTCAGCTAATCAAAATAAAGAATTAAGAAAAGACAAAATGTGGATTGCAGTAATAGTATTTATATCTGTAATAGTTACTATGGCTACTGGAGTAATTGAACTTCAGACAGCAGGTGTATTAGGAGCGGTTCTTTGTATTGCTACAGGTTGTATTACCATGGAAGAAGCTTTTGATTCTGTAAGCTGGACGGCAATATTTGTATTTGCCGGGCTACTGCCATTGAGTAAAGCAATGGGTGAAACAGGAGCAACAGAAATGATAGCAGAATTGACCGTTGGAATGGTTTCATCTCCAATAGGTGTTTTAGTGGTAATATATTTGTTAACAGCTGTCCTTACAAACTTTATGTCAAATATGGTAGCGACTGCCATGATTGCTCCTATCGGATTGGCAATTGCACAGTCTTTAAATTTTAGTCCTTACCCTATATTAATGGGTACTTGTATGGCGGCTTCAGCTTGTTTTATGACACCAATAGCTACTCCTCCAAATACCATTATACTAGGACCTGGAGGATATAGATTTATGGATTATTTTAAAGCCGGGTGGCCATTGCAAGTTATATCATTTATAGTGTGTATGACTGTAATACCTATTCTGTTTCCTTTTTAAAAGATACTAGGGTGTTGATTTGTAAACTTGATTTTGTATTTAAATAATAGCAGAGGAGAATATTTCTTATGAAAGATGTCACAAGTAAAAGCATACAAATTTCATATAGGAAGGAATGGAAAAGATTTATTGAAACTGGAGAAATTGATGAGGATATAATCAGGCCAGTAATTGCCGATTCCTGGAGAAGGTGTAAATTGTTTAATTTAGATCCCTATAAACCTATTAGCGAGAGATGTTTAACCCATATAGAAGTAGAGAATTTGATTGAATCACACAAAGAATTTATTGGTGTAGCTTGGCCTTTCATGGAGTTATTATATGACGTTGTTGAAGGTTCGGGATTTAGAGTTGATCTAGTTGATGAAAAAGGTAATTTTCTAAAAATGATTGGTGATTTGGAAGCGATAGAAAATTCAAAAAAAATTAATTCTCTTATAGGTGCTAATCGTTCAGAAAGAATTGGTGGGACAAACAGCACTGGCGTAGTATTAGAGACAAAAAAACCAGTTCAAACTATTGGAGCTGAACATTATTTTGAATCCTTTCATTCTTATACTTGCTCGGCAGCTCCCATATTTAATCAAAAGGAGGAATTAATTGGTGTAATTAACATGAGTGCTCACATTGATTTAGCCAACAATCATACATTTGGATTGGTAATAGCAGCTGCTGAGGCTATCCAAAATGAAATGCGCATTAGAAAAATCAATAAGGAACTTCACACTACTCTTGAAGCTATAGATGATGGTATTGTACACATAAATACCAATAACATTATTACTTATGCTAACTCCATGGCTGCAAATATGTTGGGAATAAAAATTGATAATATGATTGATAGATCCTATGATACTATATTTACAACATCAATGCCTATACATGATATATTGATAAATGGAAAAGGCTTTTATAACCATGAAATGGCTGTTTCTACAAATAATAAAGATTTCAGATGTATTGTAAGTGCTACACCCATTATTTCATTCGAAGATAATCTAATAGGTATGGTGGTTGTTTTCAAGAAAACATCTGTAATTAGTGGTTTAGCCCAAGATTTAGTGGGAGTGTCCGCTCGATTTACTTTTGAAGATATTATAAGCAAAAGCCCAAATATGAATCATTGTATTGAATTAGGAAAATTGGCTTCAAAAGTAAATTCTCGAATTCTTATAGAGGGAGAAAGTGGAACAGGAAAAGAAATGCTTGCCCAGGCGATTCACAATGCAAGTATTTCAAGAAAAGGTTCTTTTGTAGCTGTTAATTGCGGTGCAATACCTCACAACCTTATAGAAAGTGAAATGTTCGGTTACGAAGAAGGTGCATTTACAGGTGCTAGACGTGGTGGGAAACCAGGTAAATTTGAACTTGCAGAAGGAGGAACTCTTTTTTTAGATGAAATAGGCGATATGCCCTTGGATATACAAGTTAAAATTTTGAGGGTGCTCCAAGAAAATCAAGTTGTACGGGTTGGAGGTAAAAAGCCAATTCCAATTAATGTACGTATAATTTCTGCCACCAATAAAAATTTATTTAATGAAATAAAAAAAAATCGCTTCAGGGAAGACCTGTATTATCGTCTGAATGTTATTAAAATAATTCTTCCGCCATTGCGAAACCGCTGTGAAGACATACCATTGTTGATAAACAATATTGTTGAAAAAGTGTGCTGTCGTATTGGAGTGCCAACCAAAAATATCAAATCAAATGTAGTTAAAACCATGTCTAAATATAATTGGCCGGGCAATATAAGGCAATTGGAAAATATAATTGAAAGCATTATAGTTACAAACAAAGGAAATGAAATAACTGAAAATAGCTTACCTGACTACTTCGGTGAAAAAACATATTCTGAAGATATATTAACAACTTCTACTTTTGATAAGCTTCTTACTCTTGAAGAAATAGAAGAAATAGCGATACGAAAAACCCTAAAAAATGTCGATGGTAACATTACGGAGGCGGCTAAAATTCTTGGAGTTACTCGTAGAACTATATATTTGAAGAACAAGAAGTACTCTATATTTTAATTATCATCATCAATATTTATGTATAAAATTTATACATAAA
>DATFJV010000008.1:0-6163 GCA_035268985.1 Anaerovoracaceae bacterium
TCACATCAACAGTAAAGTATGATTTAATGTTATTAAAGATGTCCTTTTGTGTTTCCATATTAATATTCACATCACCCGGTTCCTGTCTTGTAGACATATACAATCCTTCATCTTTTACATCTTCTTTTAGCCTCTTATATAACATGTTTGAACTTTCAAACAAAACAGAATCTCCAAAACCGTTTAAAAACAAGGCTTCCAAATAATCAAAACAATCAAAAGACTCCTTTACAAGCTTATCAATATCACTACCTAAAGTTACAAGGCAGCTTATCACACCAAAGCTGCCTTCCTTCATGTAATCATTTTTTTCTTTTGTAACAACATATGCTTTAGGTATAATTTTATCTCCATGCTCTTGGATTAACTCTTCTAAAATATTTAAATAAGTGTAATAATTAGGATTTTCTTTATTACACTCGGCTAATCTTAAAATCTGCTCTTTGCTGTATACCAAATCCAATACATATTCTTTAATTAACTTTTTTGAACACATCATAGTCACCAATATTTAATATACCCTTATAGGTATTTCTTTAATAATTCAACAAAATCTTTATGTGCTGGAATAATTGAATTATATTTTAATTCTCCATTTACATATATACAAGGCAAATTAGTAACACCAACTTTAACACATCTAGCAATATTTTCTTTTTCAGTAAATCTGTACTCAATCATATCCACTTTGTCAGCAATTTCCGGATCTTCTAATACTTTTTCAGTTCCCGTTAACATGTAAGTACATGCGGCACATGATAATGGATCCAAAGTGTATAATTCGATAAGGGGCTTTTCCAGGTTTGCATAATCCGGAATAACAACACCCGAAGTATCGATTTCTTCAGCCGTATAGTTAGCAACCATATCTCTTACATTATCTAAATCCGTTACTGCTTGAGCTACGCCAACAGTATTATCCACAGGAGTAGCATATGGCATATCACAACCTGGCGCTAAAATATATCCAGTTTTCTCTTCCATACCATCTAACAAATCAACAACCCACTTCATATTGTCCATTTGATTACCTGTTAGCATAACAGTTGTCAACGGAATATTACCACCTATTACAACACCATGCTTTCTGCCAACTTCTAATGCCACTTTCAAATCTACGTTTTCATCAATGGATATAGAATCTGGCTTGGTAGCACACATTACTTCTAGATTTCTGGTAGCATCACCACATACGAAGAATGATGATTTAACACCTTTCGCTCTAATAAAGTTAAATACTTCTGTAAACGGCTCGTCCATGAACTCCTCAAAGTGATTGGCTGAAATTTGCGAAATAAGAGGATCAACAACGGCTATGACGTCCATGCCTGCGTCAATCATATATTCCGCAGATGCCATGGTAACTTTTGAAGCATAGCTTAATAAATCCTTTACTTCATCATCCCAATCATACATATCTGTAAAAATATTATTGCCCCTTAAATGGGATGCAATTGTAAAAGGGCCTGTAACTAGACCGTATAAAGCAGTTATATCTCCAACAGCTTCTTTCATTCTTGTCATTACATCCAATATAATTGGATATCTTCCACTTTCCGGAGTGGGTATTGTGCAAAGACAAGGGACTGTAGGTGGCTCATCCTCATCACCATCAAGGGGATGGGTTTTTACAGAAGGCGGACTCATTTCTTCCCATTGTAATTCACAGCCTAAACATTCTACCTCCAACTGAAGGTCAAACACTACAGGTTGTCCATCCGGTTTATAAAGTCTATTTACTTCCAGTAATGATTCAAATAACTTATCTCCATCTTTTAAAACTTCTTCCGCAGTATAACCTTTTAATGACCCTGCATGGACTCCTGCGAACGGCACCCAAGGTACTCTGTCAACGGACTTACCACTCAATACATTCAATAATCTCTCTTTTGGTTGCATAACACATCTCCTTATAACTTCATCTTAAGCTTGGCAATACTTATATGCCACCTCTGCAGCTTCAGCACCATCCACAGTATAATTAGTCGCTCCAATTTTTTCACAAAATTCCTGGTTTACCGGAGCACCACCAATCATAATAGGAATATTAGATAAATCGGAATTTTTAACTGCAGCTACTACATCTTGCATATAATCCATTGTTGTCGTTAAAAGCGCAGAACATGCAATTACCTGTGCATTATTTTCCTTAGCTGCTTCTACAAATTTCTCCGCAGGTTGGTCAACACCAATATCGATTACCGTAAGACCCTTGCCCTTCATCATTATACCAACTAAATTTTTACCTATATCATGTAGGTCACCTTTAACGGTTCCTAGGATAACCGTACCTGCTCCATCATTACCATCTTCCAACAATAATGGTTCTAGAATTTCTAAACCCTTATTCATACACCTTGCAGATACTAAAACTTCTGGTACAAAAATTTCATTTGCCTTAAATTTCGCACCTATCACATCCATACCAGCTAATAAAGCATCATCTAGAATTGTTTGGGCCAGAATCCCTTGATCTACAGCTTCTTGTACAGCTTTTTTACATTTCCCTGCTTTTCCTGCTTGTAGTAAGCTACTAATCTCATTTAATATCTCATTCATCTTATCTTCCTCCATATTTAATATTTTTCATCCTCTTCAAATAACATGCCTTCTATATAATAATCCGAAAACACTTGCTTTCCAGATAAATCAACCTCCGTAGATTTATTAATAATTTCTTTTATATATTCTTTCTGTTTATTATCGAAAAGCAACATAATCGCTCCAGATAATGCACCATTTCCTATTACTTCCATGCACCGCTCTAAACCTCTAGGAAACAATCCAATATTAGCTGCATTTTCTCCATTCATATGATATCCAAAACCACCCGCAACATAAAAAGTCTCGATATCTTTTTCTTTCAGTCCTGCTTGATCAAGTAAAGTCTTTATACCAGCAAATATTGCCGATTTTGCCAGTTGAATTTGCCTAATGTCCTTTTGCGTTATATAAACTTCAGTTGATGGAATCTTCCATGCAACTTCACCATCGCCTATATAACCTTCGTCTATTCTACCGGTTTCATTAATGACTCCAAGCTCAAGCATTACACTTACTGCATCTAAAACACCAGAGCCACAGACACCTTTTGGCTTTCCATTTCCAATTACTTTAAATAAAACTTTCCCATCGTCAACCATCATTTCGGAAATCGCTCCTAGTTCTGCTCTCATACCATGGCTAAGATTAGCTCCTTCAAATGCAGGTCCTGCAGCCGTTGAAGCACAATACATTTCACCCCTATAATTCAAAACCAACTCCCCATTGGTGCCTAAATCAGCTAAGAGCTCAATTCTATCATTATGCCTTTGCATACCTGCCGCCAGTATAGAACATGAAATATCTGCGCCCACATAAGAGCCGATACAGCTAGGCAAATATGTTTGACTTCCTGATAATTCAAAGTCACCATTTCTACCAAATAGTGATTCAGTTTTAAAAGGCGCTACTGCAATACTTCTCGTTTCCAGACCTTCATAAAAATGAAGCATCACCGTATTACCTGTAACAACAGATTTGTTAATCTCATAAATCTCAGCCTTATGCATACATTCTTTAGACATATCAAGTAATTGTTTATGTATAGAATCTTGCAAATACTTAGTTCCATTTTCAGTGGCATATTTTATTCTTGATATCACATCAGCCCCAAATATACACTGTGCATTATTTCTTAAATCTTCTCCCAGCAGCTTCCCAGTCCTAAGTTCATACAATTGCATAGCCACTGTTGTTGTTCCGATATCAACGGAAATACCATATCCTTCTTCAGTGAATTCCAAGTCTCCTTGTTTCACCATTGATAGTACATTCGCTTCTGTTTGATCTAAAAAAATTTCAATATCTCCATTAACTTCTGCAAAACATGCCAACCTAATATTATTCTTGATTTCTTCATCCTTAAGAAGCATTCTTTCTTCATCTGTCATTTCAGACAAATGGCCTTTTACTGTCACTTTACATTTGCCACAAGTGTGATTGCCAGAGCAAGGCATATCCAACATTAAATCAAGCTCTTTCATCAGCTTATCTAAACGCATAGTTTTACTAATACTGATTGTCTCACTGCCATTGTTATCATTTATATTTACTATATACATCGTTTAAACACTTCCTGTTACTATGTTAATTACACTATTCGATTGCTTAAACCTTTAATTTAAAAACACTATACTACATATCTTGCTTTTTGGCAAGAAAAATTTTAATATTTGTTGAAAACCCTTGAAAGCAGCTTGAAACTAGTGTATCATAGCTTTAAATTAGAATTAAATACATTTAAACATCAATATAATTTGTCTTTATATAGATATCTTGCTTTTTAGGAGGGCTCAAATGATTAAGTTTTATCTTATTACCGGCTTTCTAGGTGCAGGGAAAACCACTTTTTTAAAAAAGTTTATTCCTTCTTTAGTTCCTATGAGAATGCACTTAGTTATTAATGAATTTGGAAAAGAAAGTGTTGATGGGTCACTACTAGAAGTTTTGGATGCTACCATGAAACAAATAAACAACGGATCAATCTTTTGCACATGTAAACTTGATGCTTTTGAAGAAGAGCTTCTAATTGCTTTGGACAGTGAACCTGATTGTATTATCGTCGAAGCATCCGGTTTGGCTGATCCAACTAATATAAGGGCTATAATTAACAATCCTAAATATGAAGCTCAACTTGATTACGCCGGAACAATATGTCTAGTTGATGCTGTTAGATTCAAAAAAGTGTATACGACTGCAAGATGTGTTAAGAAACAGATTGCATCTAGTGATGTAGTGCTTTTAAATAAAACAGACAAAGCCGATAAATCTCAAATTGAAGAAACCGAGTCTCTAGTTAAAACTCAAAGGCCCGATATTCCTATTTATCATACTGCCCATGGAAATTTTGATTTTGAATGGTTAAAAAATATAGATTTTTTAGAAGATAAAGATACAAGCTACGAGGCTCATATTCCAGATATATCACTACAAAAGATTCTTATGAATATAAAAAAGGAAACTACATATGAACAACTTATGTACTTTTTAAAAGAAATTGCAGAAGAAACTTATAGAGTAAAAGGTTTTGTCAATATTGAGGGCGAGCTCTTACTTGTGAATAATGTTGGAACTATGATTGAGATTACGCCTTACAAGGAGGGCAACGAAACGAATGTAGGAAAACTGGTTATACTTTCTGGCCAAGGCCTACCAATAAGAAAAGCTATTAAAAAAAGTACAGAACACTACAGCAATCTATTCACCATTGTTAGAAATTAGTATTAATATATAAAAGGCAGTTAGTAAGGAATCTTACTAACTGCCTTTTTTCTATATTCCTAGATGTTCTTTAACAGCTTTTCTAAACTGGCTCGGCGTCGATCCTAATCTACTTTTAAAAGCAGCTATAAACGTAGACGAATTATTATAACCACAAACTTCAGCAATTTTTTGTGTGCTCAAGTTGGAATTTAGTAGCAACTTCTTCGCATTGCTAATTCTCTGCATAATTAGATATTCATACGGGGAAATACCGAACTGTTTTTGGAACTGTCTTGTGAAATAAAATAAACTCATCTCCACTTCATTTGCAACATCCACTATGGAAATCTGCTTATTGAAATTCTGTCTTAGGTATGACTCAGCCATGGATAAAGCTTGCTCTGTAGATCTGGTTTGAGTTGATATTTTTTCAGAAATCGTAGCTAAAAACATATGTATTTCTGCCGATAAAGTATGTTCAAAAGTGTTATTACCTCTTAAATTCCCCATTAATATCTTGAACTCTTGAATAATTACAGATGAAGACTTTATTACTATTGGGGTTCCAAACCTTTTTGTAAGTATTTCTGAATATGCAAATACTGAATTGCCTTGAAGATGCACCCATCTAAGAGAAATATTATTCTTTGAATAATAGCAATGCGGTTTTCTACAGTCTATAAACACAAACTCTTTTGCGGCTACAACCAAGGTGTTACCTTCATATTCAACCGTTAGTTCCCCTTCATCTATATGCATAACCAGCAAACTGTTATAGAAATCTCTTTCAATTCTATAATCATTAATATTAGTATATTCCCCAGCTAGCTCTGCGTAAAATAGATGATCTTTAGCAAAGTCTGATGGATCACTTGAATAAATTCTTGTTATACCGTTATTTGCCATATTCCCTCCGATA
>DATFJV010000009.1:0-9565 GCA_035268985.1 Anaerovoracaceae bacterium
CTAGAATATCCTTTTTGTCTTCGCCTTCCTTACACAATCGTAAGGCTTTTTTTCTGTTCTTGCCAAAGACTTTGTATAGATTTTGTACTTCTATTACGATGTCTTTTTCGTTATTATTAGTCAATTCGCACCTCCTGTTTCCTAATAGACTCAAAAACACATTTTAGCATAGAAATGTTGTGTGGTCAAATTTGGTTTGAGTATAGATTTGAGGTGTGATAATATATACATATCAATTAAATAAAGTATATATAAAGGAAACAAAAATGACAATATTTGAGTTTTTAATAAAACATAAAAATGAGAATCCGATATCATTTCATATGCCAGGACACAAAGGTAATAAGTATTTAAGGGAATTTGGTTACGGAGAATTTCTAGATGATATTTTGGCATGTGACATAACGGAAATACAGGGTGCAGATAATTTGTTTCAACCAGATAGTATAATTAAAAATACAATGATTGATTACGAAGCGTTATATAATGCTAAATATACGAGACTTTTAGTTAATGGTAGTAGCTGTGGATTACTGGCTTCTATTTTATCTACTGTCAAACCCAGTGAAAAATTAATCATGGCTAGAAATTCCCATAAATCTGTATTTAATGGGGTATCCTTAGGTGGCATTAAACCTGTTTATGTGGGACCGGAATATTTAGAGGAATATGGGATTTTAGGAGAAATATCTGTGGAGCTTTTAAAAGAGAAAATAAACAGTAATCCTGATGCTAAAGCTATAATTTTACCCAGCCCTAACTATTATGGTATTTGTAGTGATATAAAAGAAATTTCGAAGATTGCCCATGAAAAAGGGATGGTACTAATTATCGATCAAGCTCACGGCGCCCATTTAAAATTCTACGATGGAAATAAAGCAGCTGAGAATTTAGGTGCTGATATTGTTATAAACAGTATACATAAAACGCTGTTTTCTTTTACTGAAAGTGCAGTGATAAATATTTGTACCAATAAAGTAGATGTATCGGAACTAGACGATAAGATACAGATGATTGAAAGCACTAGTCCATCATATCTATTGATGGCCAGTTTAGATATAAATGGTAGAATCTTAAAGGATCATAGACATGAGCTTATTCATAGTTGGAAAAAAAACATTAAATATTTCTGGGAAGCGGCAAAAGAAATAGAAGGACTAGATGTAATGAAGCATAGACTACTAGATGAGACCAAATTGAATTTAGATATGAGTAGACTCGGTTTAACGGGCAGGATGCTAGAAAATGAATTAATAAAACGGAACATTTATCCAGAACTAGTTTCCGGAAATATCGTCATGTGTATGACAGGTATAGGTAATGAAAAGAAAGATTATACAAAACTGATAAGTGCACTAAAAGATATTTCAGAATCAAATAATATAATAGATGTTATAAAGAATAGCTCAATTAAAGCTTTTAATTTAAGGTTAGAAAAAATTCCGAATGAAAAGAAAAGAGTTAACTTAGACTTGGCTGAGGGGCAAATTGTTGCGGAAGGAATAACCCCTTATCCTCCAGGTATTCCAATTGCATGCCCAGGGGAAGTTTTGGATAAAATCGTAATAGATTATGTAAAGAATCTCAAAGAAGAAGGGCATAAGGTAATAGGTGTTAATGAAAAAGGTGAAATAGCAGTAGGAATATAGCTAAAAGCGATTCAAAAATAACGGAGATTGAACCAATTGTGGGCCAATCTCCGTTTGTTTTCCCTAAATTTCAAGATAATGTGTTGGCATAATAATTGCTACTAATAAGCGTGGTAGTTATATAAAGAAATATTTAGGAGGAACATTAAAATGAAAAACTTTATTAAGTTTACACCAGTATTCGTGTTAGCATTGATGATGATACTTGGTGCTTTCGGAGTTATCCAAGGAATGGATTTATTAATTGCGGCACCTGTGGCAACTATAGTAGCGGTTATAGTTTCTTTGGTAGTAGAAGGAATTAAATTCAAAGATTGTATTGACGCAGCTATGGGCAGTGTGGGCAAAATACTTATTGCCTTGTTTATACTTATGTTTGCCTATGCAATGGCGAGCGTGTTTATGTCAACGGGAGTTGCAGCGGCTATTATAAATGTTGCATTAGGATTAGGAGTTACTGCAAAAACGGTAGCAGTAGTAGGGTTGCTTGTAACAGCAGTACTATCAGTGGCAACCGGTAGTTCATGGAGCACATTTGCTGCTTGTGCACCAATCTTTTTATGGTTGTCAGATTTTGTTGGTGGAGATTTGATCTTAACAGCCTGTGCTATTGCCGGAGGAGCATGCTTTGGTGATAATATAGGGCTTATATCAGACACAACCATAGTATCATCTGGTATACAGGGGGTTGAAGTTGTAGATAGAATTAGAACTCAAGGTGTTTGGTCGGTTTTATGTTTATTAGCAGCGGCAGTAGTATTCTTTGTAGTTGGTCTGGGTTTGGAAACTTCTCCAGTTGATGCGACAGCTGTAGTTAGCCAAATGCCAGATGACGTATGGACAGTTTTACAACAAGAAAGACCCGCAGTTATACCTCTATTGGAACAAGTTAGGGATGGAGTGCCTCTATACATGGTAGTTCCCCTTGTTTTAGTAATAGTGGCAGCCATTGCAGGAATGAATACTTTTGTTTGCCTTGGTATTGGAATAGTATCCGCTTATCTTTTTGGACTTGTTGCAGGAACAACAGGGGCTTTAATGCCTTTCTTAACTCAGTGTGCTGCAGGATTTTCTGATGCAGGTTCTTGGGTAATAGTAATGATGATGTGGATAGCGGCATTTGGAGGAATTATGGCTAGAATAGCGGCCTTTGAGCCGCTCTCAAAAGTGATATTAAAGATTTCAAGAAACGTAAGACAATTAATGTTCTTTAACGGTATTTTATGTATAGTAGGAAATGCCGCTCTTGCGGATGAAATGGCTCAGATAGTTACAGTTGGTCCTATCACTAAAGATTTGGTAGAAGAAAACGTAGATGCTTCAGATGAAGACATGTACAAATTAAAACTTAGAAATGCAACATTCGGAGATGCAATGGGAGTATTTGGGTCACAGCTTATTCCTTGGCATTGTTATTTAGCTTTTTATAGTGGTATTGCTTATGCGGTATATCCTCTACATCAGTTTGTGCCAACTGATTTTATTCAATACAACTTTATGGCGATGATTGCTGTAGCTTCTTTGCTTATATTAACAATTACTGGTTTGGATAGATTAATTCCTTTGTTTGGAATACCTAGAGAACCTCAAGTTAGACTAAAAAAACAAGCATCAAAAAAAGTAGCTTAATAATGTAAATGATAAATTATAATAATAAGTGCCTTTGATTAATTCAAAGGTTTCTTATTTTTTTTGTGAAAAAAATGAAAAATAGGTGATTTTTGTAATTTTGTGTTGTATACTTACTAGGTATGACTATTATAGATTTTATGAAAGGATGGTTTCAAAAGAATGAGTGGAAGCAAGAAACATTTGCAAAGCGTCAAGGTTGGACATTTCAAGAACACAACCAACTGCGAAACAGAGGTAATGCCTGTCCCTGACGTTGTAAAGATTTCCATGTCTCAGCATATCGGAGCCCCTTGTAAGCCTTTAGTAAAAAAAGGTGATTATGTCAAGGTTGGGCAAATGATTGGTGACACAGATGCTTTTGTAAGTGCCCCTATACACTGTAGTGTATCTGGAACTGTTGCAAAAATTGAAGAACAACGTTCTGCAGCGGGCGGTAGTGACGTATTAGTCGTTATTGAAACTGACAAAAAACAGGAAATAAGTGAAGAGGTTGAAATCCCAAAAGCGGATGACCTAGACAGCTTTGTAAAAGCTGTAAGAAAGAGTGGATTAGTTGGTTTAGGAGGAGCTTCTTTCCCGACCCACATTAAGTACAATCCAAAGAACTTGGATGAAGTTGACACTTTAATAGTTAATGGTGCCGAATGTGAACCATTTATCACTTCTGATAATCGTGTAATGATTGAAGAAGCCCAGGATATACTTGATGGCATGGCATTAATTATGAAGCATTTAGATTTAAAAGTAGGATATATCGGTATCGAAGAAAACAAAGCAGAAGCGATTGAGCACTTAAATGATATGATCAAACAACAAGGTATCAACAATATTGAAACTTTTAAATTACAGTCCAGATACCCAAAAGGTGCTGAGAGAGTTATGATTTACGAAATTACTGGAAAGACTATGGATGCGGGAGTATTGCCCGCACAACTTGGAGTTATTTTATCAAATGTAACATCCGTGGCTTTTGTTGGTCAGTATTTCAGAAACGGAATGCCTTTAACCAGAAAAAGGATGACAATTGATGGAGACGCTGTTGCAACACCGAAGAATGTATATGCTCCAATAGGAACATTAATAAACAATGTTATTGAATTTTGTGATGGATATGCGGCCGAACCTAGGAAAATACTAATGGGTGGTCCTATGATGGGAAGAGCAATTTTCTCAGATCAGATGCCTATTATTAAGAATAACAACGCTATATTAGCATTTTCTAAAAAACAGTCCTTTATACCTGAAGAAACAGCATGTATCAGATGTGGTAGATGTCATTTGGCTTGTCCTTTTGAATTGTTGCCAATGGCGATATCAGATGCTTATGATGTTGGAGATGCACAAAAACTTAGCGATTTAGATGTAATGCAGTGCATGGAATGTGGTAGTTGCGCATATGTGTGTCCTGCTAGAAAACCTCTTGGTTTTACAAATAAGCTAGGTAAAGCTTTAGTAAAGGAGGCTGGGATTAAATAATGGAAAACGAAAAGAAAGTATACGATAAATTATTAGTCACTGCGGCTCCTCACCTTGTATCTTCTTTAGACACACAGAAGGTTATGGCAAACGTATTAGTTGCTATGGCACCTGCTTTTGCGGTAGGAATTTATGTTTTTGGGTTAAGAGTTATTTCGCTTACCTTAGTATGTGTATTGGCAAGTGTGGGATTTGAATGGCTATATAATAAAATGTTACATAAACAACAAACGGCAGGAGATTTAAGTGCGGCGGTTACTGGAGTTTTAATTGCATTTAATGTTCCATCAAGCTTGCCTTATTGGATTGCTATTATAGGATGTTTTATCGCAGTTATAATTGTAAAACAATTATTTGGCGGACTAGGAAGAAACTTTGTAAATCCTGCAATAACTGCAAGAATAGTTCTGTTTGTTTCATTTGCAACACAGATGACAACATGGCCACTTCCGACGATGTCTCCAGCAACAGATGCAACAACTGGAGCAACGCCTCTTGGTGTTTGGGCAACAGATAAAACAGTTGATGTGATAACTCAAGTTAGTAACACCGACATGTTCCTAGGATTCATAGGGGGGTGCGTAGGAGAGGTTAGTGCCTTTGCCTTATTAATTGGCGGTATTTACTTAATATGGAAGCAAATAATTTCTCCAATTATACCGGTTGCGTTCATAGGTTCTGTATTTGTGATTGCATTAATAACTTCCGGTTCATTTAGTATGGCTATATTCCATGTATTTGCTGGTGGAGTTATGCTAGGTGCATTCTTCATGGCTACAGATTATGTAACAACGCCTACATTACCTATTGGTAAAATAATATTTGGTGTAGGATGTGGACTATTAACTATGGTTATCAGAATTTGGGGAGCATATCCTGAAGGAGTTTCTTTTTCCATTCTGTTAATGAATGTGGCAACTCCTTTAATTGAAAAATATACTATAGAAAAATCTTATGGAGGTGCAAAGAAAAATGAAAAGTAATAACGCATTTAAAGAATATGTTGCACCCATAGTGGTATTAGTAGCTATTTGTATGGCTGTTACGTTTGCGTTGGCAGCTACTTATGGAGTTACAAAACCAATCATTGAAGAAAACACAGCTAGGGCCGCAGATGCTGCAAGAGCGGAATTGCTTTCTAAAGCAGATGCATTTACTGTTTATGATGGAGAGCTTGTGGAAACTGTTCCAGAACAAGTATTTGTAACGGCGAGTCATGTTGCAGATAATAATTGTGGAATGGTTGTAACTGTTAAGTCAAAAAGTTTTGGTGGATTATTAACCACTATGATAGGTATTGATGATGCTGGTGCTATAACAGGAATAAAAATTACCGACCATGCTGATACACCGGGACTTGGTACAAAAGCAATGACTATTGAGCATTTAAGTCAATATGATGGGCTATCTGAACTAAATTCTAATTTAGTCAAGGAAGATACTGAGGTAGAACACATATCTGGCGCATCCATTTCTTCTGGTGCTGTGCACGAAGCTGTATACTGCGCTCTTGAGCAGTTTAAAGAAATGGGAGGTGTAAACTAATGGGTAAGAAATTAGCTATATTAACCAAAGGGTTAATAAAAGAAAACCCTGTATTGGTTTTATTATTGGGTACATGTCCGGCATTAGCAGTATCAACATCATTGGTGAACGGCGTAGGTATGGGTATATCAGCTACTGCGGTACTTATATGTTCCAATATTGTAATATCAATGCTTAAAAAAATTATTCCAGATAAGGTCAGAATACCTTGTTACATTGTAGTAATAGCAGGCTTTGTAACAATTGTGCAATTATTGTTACAAGCATATGTTCCGTCACTATATAAATCACTGGGACTATTTATTCCTCTAATTGTAGTTAACTGCGTTATACTAGGAAGAGCGGAGATGTTTGCAAGTAAAAATTCAGTTATAGATTCTATATTAGATGGAGTAGGAATGGGTCTTGGATTTACCTTAGCATTAGGTCTTATGGGAGCTATTAGAGAATTCTTTGGAGCAGGAACGCTTCTAGGATTTTCAATTTACGCTGGACACATTGATCCTATGGGGATATTTATGTTAGCCCCAGGTGGATTCTTTGTATATGGAATACTAGTAGCTGCAGTAAATAAATTTACAGCGAATGGTACTCAGAAAAAGAGCTTCAGCTGTGAAGAATGTCCTTTATTTAACTCTTGTACATTAAAAGAAGAAGAGGATTTAAAGAAGAAAATTGAGCAGAAAGGAGCTGAAGCATAATGGTAGGATTGATAACAATTATGATGTCAGTTATCCTTGTTGATAACTTTGTATTAGCCCAGTTCTTAGGCATTTGTCCTTTCTTAGGGGTATCTAAGAAATTAGACTCAGCTGTAGGAATGGGAGCTGCTGTAATATTCGTAATGGTACTTGCGACAGCGGCAACTTGGCCAATCTATCAAGTTTTGGATAATTTTGAAATTGGTTATTTACAAACAGTTGTATTCATACTAGTAATTGCATCTTTAGTACAGCTTGTAGAAATGATATTGAAGAAATATGTTCCTTCGCTTCATAAAGCATTGGGCGTATATCTTCCCCTTATTACTACAAACTGTGCAGTATTAGGTGTAACTATTATGAATATTAATGATAATTTGACTTATATTGAATCTCTATTTAATGCACTTGGTGCAGGAATAGGTTTCTTGCTGGCAATGGTTTTATTTGCAGGTGTAAGAGGTACACTTGAAAATGAAAAAGGAGTGCCAGAATCATTTAGAGGTGTTCCTCTAACATTAATTAGTGCTGCGATACTTTCACTGTCCTTCATGGGATTCAGTGGATTATTCCAATAAAAGGAGGCGACGAAAATGGATGTATTTACACCGGTTATGATTGTAGTAGCTGTCGGTCTCGTTGCTGCAGTAATACTAACAATAGCATCTAAGGTATTTTTCGTACCTGTAGATGAAACATTTGCAAAAATTAGAGCAGAATTGCCTGGGGCCAACTGTGGCGCTTGCGGATATGCTGGTTGTGATGACTATGCTAATGCATTGGCGGAAGATCCCACAGTAAGCTGTAGTAAGTGTCCTGTAGGCGGAGAAGAATTGCCTGGAAAGTTAGCAGAGGTTCTAGGAGTAGATGCGGGTTCAGCTGCTAAAGAAGTTGCTGTTGTTCTTTGTAACGGCAATAAAGATGCGGTTAAAACTATAATGGATTATAAAGGCATTGAAACATGTACTGCGGCTAAACAGCTGTTTGGAGGCATGAATGCTTGTAAGCATGGTTGCTTAGGCTTGGGTGATTGTGTTACAGCATGTGATTTTGAATCAATAGATGTTTTTAATGGAGTTGCTAGAGTTAACAGAAACACATGTGTTGGATGTAAGGCTTGCGTGGAAGCATGTCCTCAAAGCATAATTACCATGGTTCCCGAAAAGAGCAAAGTAGTAGTTAAATGTAGTTCTACTGATAAAGGTGCAGTTACAAGAAAAGCCTGTGAAGTTGGTTGCATAGGCTGTGGTAAATGTGTAAAGGTATGTAACTTTGATGCAATTACTATTGAAAATAATTTAGCTAAGATTGACCCTGAAAAATGCAAGAATTGTGGACTATGTGTTCCGGAATGTCCTACAGGGGCAATAGTAAGTTTTAAGCCAATTAAAAAAAGGGCTCCGAAGAAACCTGTTGCAAAAAAGACCCCAGAAGAAATTGCAGAATTAAAAGCTAAAGCCGAAGCTGCAAAAAAAGCAAAAGAAGAAAAAGAAAAGTCCGAAGCATAAAATTTATTCAAATATTAAAATTCCCGAGGCTAGCCTCGGGAATTTCTTTTGGACTTATTTTATTAATAGTTAGGCAATTTTGTTGCTATCTAGTTCGTATACATATGCAGCTACTAGCTCTTTTGGGATTTCAACTCCGTTGTCTTTTAACCCTTGAAAAATAACATCTTCTTTAAAGTTATTAATCTCAAGTTTGCTGCATCTTATGTACTCTTCTTTTAGCATTTCCTTTTCGCTTCTTGTCAATTCTCTGCGACCTGCATATTCCTTTAATGTTTGTTCCAATGTAACCATAATGTCCTCCTTTATAATTAACACTTACTATTATTTATCTACATCTTTATATAAAGCAAAAAGTGTGCCAATTAAAAAAGATTGGGAAATAGCTAATAAACAAAGAAAACGAATCTAATTCGATTCGATTTCTTAAAATTAATGACTTGAATTCGATTCAGTTCTTTGATATAATCACTGTTGCAAAAGGTCTTTGGGTAGGTTGTTTAAGATAAGGTATGAGATTATACCAACAGCTATGCCTGTTGCTAAACCAGAAAATATTAATACTGGAAAGTATAGAAAAAGTTTTGGGCTTTGTACAATTATGGCAGCTATGGTTATTTGGCCTAAATTATGGAAAACTCCTCCGCATGCACTTACTCCAACTATACTGAATTTATCAGTTTTTTTGAGCAAAGACATTATTACTAAACTTATAATACCTCCTGCTAGGGAGTATATTGCAGCAAAAAACCCGTTGAATAATAGGCCAGCAACTATTATTCTGATAAAATTAACAGAAAAAGCTGTTTTAAAATCATAAGAGTATAAAGCTATTAGTATTACGACATTAGCAATACCAATTTTAATACCCGGTATGCCGAAACTAAAGGGTATTAGCATTTCAACATATGAAAATATTAAGGCTAAAGTGGCCAATAGGGCTATGAAGGATATTCGTTTAGCTTGAGATGCCATCATATTCTTCTCCTCCTGTTATTTCAATTAGTACTTTATGTGGTAGACAGACAATGCTTTCCCCAGTCTTATTAATAGG
>DATFJV010000010.1:0-45977 GCA_035268985.1 Anaerovoracaceae bacterium
ATGAATTCGTTGGTGGGGTTTCAATACAAAAGAAAAATGGAGAATATTTAATTTACGATATAGCAGTAATGAAAGAGCTTAGAGGAAAGCATATAGGAAGGGCACTTTTGCTTCATGCATTAAATAAAATTAATGAGTTCGAGGCTACGCGAGTTTATTTGGTTGCAAAAGCTCCTAAGTTCTTTGAAAAATATGGATTTTGTTATGTACCTGATAGTGAAGTACCTCCACTTTTTAACTGTTTGAATTGTGAGCAATATAACGTTACTTGTTTTCCAAAGGTAATGAGACTAAATATGAAAAATTGTAGACTGTTTTGGAACTGAGGAATAATAAATGCAAAGTAGAACTGAAAATATAACGGTATCTGCAATATGCCTTTCCTTGGCTATGATACTACCATTTATAACTGGACAAATACCACAAATAGGTGCCATGCTGGCACCTATGCATTTGCCTATAATAATCTGCGGTCTACTTTGTAGTCCGATGTATGGGTTAATTATAGGCTTACTTTCGCCCTTATTAAGATTCGTTATATTTGGAATGCCACCGTTATTCCCAATAGGAATTGCTATGAGTTTTGAACTTGCTACCTATGGATTAGTAGCCTCTTTGTTGTATAAAAAATATGGTATTTACAAGTCATTGATTACTACAATGATTTTAGGAAGAATGATTTGGGGAATTACAATGGCAGGAATTGCTGGATTTAGTGATATTAGCTTTGGATTGAATGCGTTTTTTACTGTGGCATTTATAAATTCTTTTCCAGGCATAATGATTCAAATTGTGTTTATTCCTGTTATAATCAAAGCTATTAAAAGGAGAAATAATTTAAGTGAAAACAAAAGAATATATTGAAATTAAATCTCGTGATTTGAATAAACTTAAAGAGTTAATTGAAATAATTGAAAATTGCGGCAAAGATATATTAATATCAATTGATGGTAATTCCGGATCTGGAAAAACGTATTATTCTAATATTTTATCTAAGCTTTATGACTGTAATGTTATACATATAGATAGTTTCTATTTACCCAAGGGAAAAATTAAGATAAATGAATTAGGGGGGAACATAGATTATTATAGATTGGAAAATGAAGTATTAAAAAAAATTCATAATAGTGAAATAAAATATAGAGAGTTTGATTGTAAAAAGCAAGAGTTTGGTGAAGAGATTAAATTGCAAAAGAAAAGAATTAATATTATTGAAGGGTCATATTCTCAAAACAAAAATTTAAAAAAATATTACGATGTGAATGTTTTTGTTAAATGTGATGAGGTTACTCAGCTTGAAAGGATTATGAAAAGAGAAGGGGAAAGAAAGTTAATCGAATTTAAAGAGAAGTGGATTCCCATGGAAAACGATTATTTTCAGAAAAGTGGGGTAAATAATTCTTATGACATATTAATTAAAAACTAGGAGGTAACATGGAATATAATAAGAGGATTGCCAGTGTTAATGAATACTTTAGATACTATTTTGATTCTGCTTATAGTGCAATAAATATGGCAACTAGAGATAAAAAAATATTGACTCAAGATTTCATTGAAAGAATAATGCTTGCAGTAACCGAAGTGAATGGATGCAAGGTTTGTTCCCAAGCCCATGTTAAAATGGCCTTAGAAAGCGGAATGACAGATGAGGAAATAAGTGAACTTTTATCAAATGAAAAGGACCAAGTCCCTGAAGATCAAAGTGTTGCTGTTATGTTTGCAACTCATTATGCGGATAAAAGCGGAAAGCCAGACAAGGAAATTACAGATATACTTTATGATAAATATGGTAAAAAATTAGGGAAATCGATTATTGCAGTGTGTAGAATTATAATGGTTGGTAATGTATTTGGTATAGCTATGGACACAATAAAAACTAGCAACAAATTAAGGGAGCTAGCTATTATATTGGGCAGTGTAATTTTAGTACCTGTTTATTTAATTGTGTTTATTTTAGGTTTGATTTTTAATAGATAGTAAAGTTATATTTTTGATAACATAGTTCTAACATAAAGTTGACTAGCAAAGGAGTAGGAGACGTTTCTTAAAATATCTCTAGGATCTTTTGGGTTGCTTTTTTTTATTAATGATTTTCCTTCAAATGTTGTCTTTACGGCTTTTTCAATCATATCACAAAACTCGTTATAGGAGGTTTCTATATCAGTAAATCCTAAATACAGTTTTATTAACTTATCTATCTCTTCTATTGAATAAACTGGCTTTAAAATTGCAATTACAAAAAGAGTAGCCAAAGCTTCCTTTGAGTATTTTTTGTTTTCTGGTGCTGGTATCAATTTTACTTTAACATAATTGTTAATCATAGTATTAGTTATGGAATTGTTATTCTCTCCTAAGCATAAGTTTAAATATTTTATTACTTGATTTAAATATAATTCCATCTCAGGGAGTTCGTTCCATCTAGGTAACTTGAATTCTTTCATAATTATCTCCTACTTATTTATACTAACCAATATACCTTATTATAACATTTGAATTATGCTGATTAAAAGAAATATTTTTCACATATACTTCATTGACCTAGTAAAGAAATTGTTGTATTATGGTAAATGTTACTAATATAACTAGTATTTAATACTATGTAAGGAGAAAAATATGAATAGAATGTACAAGGCCGAAAGTCTTAAAGAGATTATTTTGAACTCTGTTGAGAAATACGGCGATAGAGAGGCATTTACACTTAAAATAATTGAAGGAGAAAAAAACAATAAAAAAGTCACATATGAGAACAAAACATATAATGATTTTAAAAATGACATTTATGCAATAGGTACAGTTATGCTTAAAAAGGGTATACTTAACCAAAGATGTGCGTTTATAGGTAAGAATAGTTATGAATGGATTACAGCTTATACAGCAGCTCTTTTAGGTGGAGGTACTGTAGTGCCATTGGACAAAGGGCTCCCATATGAAGAAATTAAACTTTCAATAGAAAGAAGTGAATCAAAGTTAGTGTTTTTTGATAAAGCAAACGAACCTGTCATTGAAAAAATTATGGAAGAAAATGATGATAAAGAACTTGAGTTTGTGTCTTTGGAAAGAACATCAACGCACAAAACTTTTTATGATTTATTGAAACAAGGTCAAGAATTAAGAAAGCAAAATGAACTTAGTTATGATTCAATTGAAATAGATAAAGACAAGGTTTCAATACTATTGTTTACATCTGGTACTACGTCAATGTCTAAGATAGTTATGCTTACGCAAAGAAACGTAGCAACTAATATTTCTGGAGCAATTAGCGTTGAACCTTTTTATTCAACAGATATTAATATGGCATTTTTGCCATATCATCACACATTTGGTTCTACTGGACAGTGGGTATTAATTGCTGCAGGAGCAAAGACGGTATACTGCGATGGATTAAAATATATACAGCAAAATATGGTGGAATACAAAGTTTCAGTATTTGTGGCTGTACCGCTTCTTATCGAATCGATATATAAAAAAATAATTAATCAGGCTGAAAAGCAAGGTAAGCTTGGACAGCTTCAGTTCATGACCAAGGTAGCAAATGCATTGTTAAAAGTAGGGATAGACATTAGAAGAAAAGTATTTAAGAGTGTTTTGGATAAATTGGGTGGAGAACTTAGATTCATAATTAGTGGTGCTGCAGCAATAGACCCAAAAGCATTAAAGGGATTTAAAGATTTGGGTATCATGACTGTTCAAGGATATGGGCTTACAGAGACCTCTCCAATATTAACGGCAGAAACCCCCGACAACATGAAACTTGGTTCTGTTGGCAAGGCATTTCCAGAAGTAGAAGTTAAAATAAACAGTCCCGATGATAAAGGTGTGGGAGAAGTCATAGCTAGAGGACCAAATATAATGAAAGGTTATTATAATAACACTGAAGAGACGGCAGAAGTGTTAAAAAATGGATGGTTCTATACTGGAGATTTAGGTTACATAGACAATGATGGTTTTCTTTTCCTTAGGGGTAGAAAGAAGAATGTAATAGTATTAAAGAACGGTAAAAACATATATCCTGAGGAATTAGAATTAACTTATGCGAACCTTCCTTATGTTAAAGAAAATGTAGTACTTGGAATACCTAATAAAGAGGATGATAGAGATTTGGTACTTTATCTAAAAGTAGTATATGATGATGAATACTTCGATTGCGAAAAGGAAGAAATTGAAAAATTAATTAAAAGTGATGTTGATAAGATCAATGATACATTACCTAAATATAAGCAAATAAGAAGAGTTATCGTTACTGACGAAGAGATGATTAAAACAACTTCTGGAAAAGTTAAGAGATTTGAAGAAATAAAAACTATAAAACAGTAGCATAAAATGATATAATCTACCTAGAAAGGTAGGGTATTATGCAAAAAATTAGGTATATGCTACTAGCTGTTGCAATAATTTTTATTGGAATAGGAATATACATAAATGAATATGAAGTTGTGTTTGCCAAAGCTATTAGAATATGCCTAGAATGTATAGGTATAGGATGATGAGGCGATTAATTCAAACTATCAGCACAGTCTTTTTTAATGGTTATGTTATAGGGTTTATAAATGGCACAATATTTAAGGGTGACTTAAAAGTTACCTGCGTTCCAGTACTAAATTGTTATAGTTGCCCGGGTGCTCTTGGGTCGTGTCCCATAGGCTCATTGCAAGCAGTTCTTGCAGACAAAAAGTATAACTTTTCGTTTTATGTACTAGGGCTTATAATGCTGTTTGGCATAGTTTTAGGCAGGTTTATATGTGGATTTTTATGTCCCTTTGGATTATTACAAGATTTACTATATAAAATACCGTTAAAAAAGCACAACAAATTTAAATATGATGGAAAGCTTAGGTATTTAAAGTATATAGTTTTAATTTTTATGGTGATTATTGGCCCTTTGTTGTTGGTTAATGATTACGGAACAGGAGATCCTTACTTTTGCAAATATTTATGTCCAGCGGGAACCTTTGAAGCTGGCATACCACTGGCTATAGCCAATGAAGGTGTTAGAAGTGCGTTGGGAATACTGTTTGACTATAAGATGCTAATACTAGTTATAGTTGTTTATGCATCGATTAAAATATATAGGCCATTTTGCAAGTACTTATGTCCATTAGGTGGTATTTACGGCTTATTTAATAAGTTTAGCTTTTATCAAATGAAAGTTGATGATAAGAAATGTATCAAATGTAAAAAATGCATTGATGCATGCAAGATGAATGTAGATGTTCTTGATAACATCAATTCGATGGAATGTATAAGATGTATGGATTGCGTTAAAGCATGTCCAGTTGATGCAATTGATGCAGGGTTAAAAAAGGAATTACAGAGAATAAAAAATGAGGGTTAACCCTCATTTTTTGAACTTATTAAAATTGCAAAATCTACAATTTTAGCAAAATCATTTTTAACCCTTTGTGCTGTTTCAAAGACTTCCTTATGGGTTAATTTTTGTTTTGATATACCTGCAGCCATATTGGTAATGCACGATATACCAATTACTTTAATGTTGCAATGGGAAGCCACAATTGCTTCAGGGACTGTTGACATACCGACGGCATCAGCACCTATTGCTCTTAAATATCTTATTTCTGCAGGAGTTTCAAAACTAGGTCCACTCATCATAGCATAAATACCTTCTTTCAAATCGATATTGTTAGTAAGAGCCATATCCATTAGAGATGTTCTTAGTTTTTCGCTATAAGTATCGCTCATATCAGGAAATCTTGTCCCATATTCCTCCATATTTGGACCAATAAGGGGATTACTACCTGAAAGGTTTATATGGTCAGATATAAGCATAAGCGCGCCTGAACTGTATTCTAAATTTATACCGCCTGCCGCGTTAGTTATAATTAAGGTGTTTATTCCAAGATTTTTCATTATCCTTATGGGCATAGTCACTTCTTTTTGATCATATCCTTCGTAATAGTGAAATCTACCAGACATAAGCATAATTGGTATGCCTTTAAAATATCCCAAATACATTTCTCCACCATGACCGACCACAGTAGATGTGGGAAATCCAGGGATATCTTTGTAATTTATAGCAATACAATCGGTCAAATTTTCAGCAAAATCACCAAGTCCACTACCTAATATTATCCCGATTGTTGCATTTCTCATATCATAACCTTTTAAGAAATATGTTGCAGCATTTATTCTTTCATTAATATCCATATTACTCCTTTAATTTGGCATTATCGATTCCTTACCATGATTTTTTACAAAGTCATATATCAAGTTTACGGTGCTATCAATACCTAATGCGCTAGTGTTAATACATAAATCATATGTTGTGGAATTTCCCCATTTTTTATCAGAATAGTACTCGTAATATCTTTTTCTTTGTTTATCAACTTGGTTAACAAGTTTTTCCATCTCTTGATAAGATAAATTGTTTTCATCATTATCAATAGCAAGTATACGATTTACTCTATCTTCTATAGGTGAATGTAAGAAAATGTTTATACTACCCATTTCTCTCAAAGCATAATCAGAGCCTCTGCCAACTATCACACAGGATTCTTGTTTTGCAATTTCTTTTACTATGTTATACTCGTGTATTTGTATATTATCAATATTGGTTAGTTGATAAAACTCAGGGGCAAAAACTGTTAAAAGGCTTCCAGGCGTAAAAGAAGGTGGTTTTTCGTCATTGTTTTTCACATAATCTTTATGATAACCAGTTTTTTCAACTGCCAAGTCAATAAGTTCATTATCATAAAAAGCGATGTTCAGTTTTTTGGCTAAGCGTTTCCCTATTTCGTGGCCGCCGCTGCCAAATTCACGACCTATGGTTATTACCAAATTATCCATGACTATTTTATATACTCCCTTTCCACATATTTACTAGTAATATTTTTAAGCATGCCACCGTATCCTAATTTAAAACTTATTATATCTCCAACGTTATATTCTTTACTGCAATTAGTAACATCAAGTATTGTATGGTCAGAGCTTCCTCCCATAATTTCAATGTCAGGATCTAGGGGAGTCATACTATCCAAATCAGTATCTTGCTTTCCTAGAGCTACTATAGCTCTCATCATTATTCCTTTATCTTCGTAATATGGTTTTTGACCAAAAGCATCAACACCTACTTCACCAATAGGAAGAGATGGTTTTTCTTTTAATTCTACAATTTGTGTTTCCAGTATTAATGTTTCTTCAGTAGTACCTGGTAATTGAGTTTCATAAGCGGTATCATTTCCAAGTAAGAAGGCCTCTCCTAATCTCAAATTGTTAATTCCTTTTGGTAATTCACCCTTAGGGATTAAGTATATTGAACTAGAATTACCTCCTGAAATCATAGAGAGCTTAATGCCAAATTTAGACTCCACGTTTTTTGCTAAATTTACCAATTGCGATAGGTTATTATTCTTTGGAATAATTGCGCCATAACATGTTAAGTTAACCCCTAATCCGTACAATTCAATGTTTTCCATGGAAAGGATTTCTTCAATGGAATTCAAAATATATTCTTCATCTTCAAAGAACATTCCTTCTCGCAAATCACCAAGATCTATCATTAGTAATACTTTATGTACTATATTAGCTTTTTTAGCTTCTTCATTAAGCAATCTTATAGTTGATATTTCAGAATTAAAGCTTAAATCAACATGTTCTATTACTTCTTTTATTTCACAGTGCATTGGTATTCTTAGAAGAACAGTCATTTTGTTTTCTTTTCTTACCAAATTACTGTAGCTTTTTATATTAGCAATTCTAGAATCTGCAATATAGTCAACTTTAGGATGCTTTGCTACCATATTTACCATATTCAAATCAGCACATAGTCCTTTAGTAACTATCATTAGTGAACAATTCCCATCATCCTTTGTAATTTTAGCTACTGCGTCTAAATTTTTTTCCAATTTCTTTAAATTAATTATAATTTTTGGGTACATACTTTTTCCTTCTTTCATTGAATTTCTCGAATTTATATTAACATAATTTGGATATTTATTCAATGTTATTAACTTGTGCTTGAAAAGGCAAATAATGCTAGGTATAATGATTCCAAAAGCCAAACGGAGTCAAATTTGAACAAAACAAACAATAGATTAGTCAATAAAATGAAAAATAATATGCAACTAGTGATATTAGTCTTGATAGCAATATTGGGTATAATTATAGTGGAAATTTATTCGATTAATGCTAAATATGGACTTGGGGTCTATGAATATATTAAATATTCAATGCCGCTAGATGAAGAGGAAATTGAATATCTTGAAAATAATGAGTTAATATATGGAATGGATAGAATGGCGCCACCGTTATCTTATGTGGACCCTGAAAATGGTCAAAACGAAGGAATGGTTGTTGAGTTTATTTCACAATTATCCATCGACATAAGTAAGGACATTAAGTATAAGCCCCTTGAATGGTCTGTACTTTTGAATGAATTGAACAAAGGGCATATAAATATTGCCGACCTTTTTGAAAGCGAAGAGAGAAGTAAAAAGTTTTTGTTTACCCAACCACTATACGTGTTAAACGGCAAGATACTTGGTGATAGCACTATTAAGAGTAAGGACCTTGATGAAATAATAAACACAAAACTAGCTATTGTAAAAGGCGATTTTATGGAGGAAATGACTAGCGAATATTTTTCAAATGATAAAGAAATTGAGTTTATTTATACTTCAGATATTCGAGAAGCATTGGGCTTATTAGTTAATGGTGAAGTAAATGGAATAGCAGGAGATGAAACTGTTATTGCATACCTATTAAATGATATGGATATAGAAAATGACTTTGAATTTATAGAAGAAACGCTATATACTAAAAACGTTTGTTTGGCAACTAAAAAAGATAATGAGATATTATTAGATATATTAAATAAAGGTATAATGTCTTTAAAAAAACAGAATCTAATTATTCAAATTCAGGGAAAGTGGTTTGGAGATTATGCGCCAGAGGTTATGGATATTCGTGAATATGATTTATTTACTAAAATCCTTGTTTTAGCTATACTAATAGTATTATTTGGTATATTGTGGAATTCCTCATTAGCACGTAGGGTTAAGTCAAAAACTAACGAATTAAATGAGAAAAAAGAGTCCTTAAGGATTATAGTGGATACTTTGCATGATGGCTTATTGGTAGTTAATAGCGATAATATAGTTGAAGAATGTAATGACTCAGTTAATAAAATATTAAAATTAGATTCAAAGGACATAATAGGCAAAAATTACTTGGAAATCGATGAGCTTAATCCATTTGTTTGTCATTTGATTGAAGAAACCGATAGAAGCGAAGAAGACAGCGAACAAATGAAAAAGATTAATAATTCCTATTATTTAGTTACTAAAAGATTGTATAAACATGAAAGTAATAAAATGCTTATTGCCTTGGCGGATTTTACAGAAAAACACATAAACGAGCAAAGGGCAAGGCAAGAAAGTAAAATGATAGCCGTAGGTCAGCTTTCTGCTGGATTAGCACATGAGATAAGAAATCCTTTAGGACTGATTAGAAGCTATATATTTATATTGGATAGACATTCACAGAAAGAAGAAGATAAGCACGCGGTAAGTGTAATTGATGAATCGGTCCAAAGGATAAATGGGCTTATTGAAAGTTTGCTTAGTTTTTCTAGATTGTCTAAAGAAGAATATAGAATATTTAAAATAAAAAAAATGGTTGATAATATTGTTTCTTTAGAAAATAAAAGAATAAAGAATAAAAAGATAGACATAATTATTGACATACCAGAAGAATTGGAATTTAATTCAAATGAAGAAATATTAAAAATGTGTATTATGAATATTTTTAATAATAGCATCGATTCTTTTGAAGATAATTTTAATAATCAGATAACTATAAAAAGCAAAATTATAGATGAATGTCATTTGAACATTAAAATTATTGATAACGGTATAGGAATAGATGAAAAAGATTTGGAAAATGTCTTTAATCCATTTTTTACAACAAAAAAAGATGGTACTGGTTTAGGGCTTTATATAATTAGCAATGAACTTACTAGAATAGATGGGAAAATAAAAATAGAGAGTGAAAAAAATATAGGAACGACTATAGATGTCATAATACCACTTTCAGAAAAGAGTAAAAGATGAAAAAAAATAACTATTACAAAATTTTAGTTGTAGATGATGAAGTAGAATATCAAAATGTAGTTTCAATAATACTTTCCGAAGAAGGATATTCAGTGCATAAATGCAATGAAGGTAATACTGCCATGGAATACATTAATAATAATAATGTTGATTTATTAATTACTGATTTGAGAATGCCTGAGATGGACGGATTTGAGTTAATCAACAAAGTTAAAGAGGTATCACTAGATACTTCTATTATTGTAATGACTGCCTATGCCAGTGTTGAAAGCGCCATAAGTGCAATGAAATTAGGAGCAGATGATTATTATATTAAAAGCAATAATCTTGAAGAATTGATAATTATTGTAAAAAGGATATTTGATATGTCGACACTTCAAAAGAGGGCATCTGTTTTAATGAAACAAATATCAGGATTAGACATTTTTTTAGATACAAGTAATAAAGAATATGCTGAATTAATTGAAATTTGCAATAGGACGGCTAATACAGACATAAACATTCTACTATCGGGAGAATCTGGAGTTGGTAAAGAAGTAATAGCTAATTATATACATGAATTAAGTGATAGAAAGAAAGAGCCTTTTATACCGGTCAACTGTCAGACATTTTCTGATGGAACAATAGAATCGGAGTTGTTTGGTCACGAAAAAGGTGCTTTTACCGGTGCCATAGAAAAGAGAATTGGTAGATTTGAAGAAGCAAACTACGGTACTTTATTTTTAGATGAAATAGGAGATCTACCACAAGCTACACAAGGTAAATTATTAAGAACATTAGAAAATAAAACTATTGAAAGAGTTGGCAGCAATAAAAGTATCGATTTAGACTTAAGGCTTATTTCTGCAACAAATAAAGATTTAGGATTACTAATTGAAGAAAAGTCATTTAGGGAGGATTTGTTATACAGAATTAATACTCTCACTATAAATATTCCGCCATTAAGAGAAAGAAAGGAAGATATTATGGGACTAGTGGAGTATTTTATTAAAAAAATAGAAATAGATCAAAAGAAAAAGATTGATAATATAGATGAAGATGTGATGAACTTTTTGTTAGATTATGATTATCCGGGAAATATTAGGGAACTGAAAAATATTTTGGAAAGGACAATAGCCCTTAGCAGAAATGGTAAAATAACTTTAAATGAACTAATAGTGCCTACTAATAATATAAATTATATCAGGGAAAAAGCCATGAAAAATTACAGTGGCGAATTATTGAGAAACGCAAGAAATGAATTTGAAAAAGAATTTATTACTATTAAGCTAAAAAAATATAATTATAATATGAATAAATGCTCCGAGTCTTTGGGCATAACAAAAAGACAGCTATGGAATAAACTTAATCAATATGATATAGAGCATTAACCGATGAAAGAAATTTCATACCGATGAAAGAAATTTCATCGGTTTTTTAGTTACTGGAGAAGTTTGATATATTGAAAACCTCAATTTTCAAGGTTTAAATTATCAATGTGAATTGGCATAATAATTGCTTTAAATATATATACAATAATATATTTATTTGAAAGGAAGGGTATTATGGAAAGTATTAGTAACATAATCGTCGCAATTGATAATTTAGTATGGGGGCCATATATGGTGGCACTTCTAGTGGGAGTAGGGATTCTGCTAACAGTTAAACTCAAGTTTTTACAAGTATTTAAGTTTGGTTATATCTGGAAGCATACTATCGGTAAAGCTTTTGTCAAAAAAACTGATGGAGAAGGTAATATTACCTCAGGACAAGCTGGTTTGACATCAATAGCAGCAGTTGTAGGAACGGGAAATATTGTTGGTGTAGCTACAGCTATAGCAATTGGAGGACCTGGTGCACTATTTTGGATGTGGGTAGCAGCATTCTTTGGAATGGCTACTAAATTTGCAGAAATTACCTTAGGCGTTAAATATAGAGAACTAAGAGCTGATGGTACTTATGCAGGTGGAGCAATGTATTATATTAAGAACGGTTTAAATCAAAAATGGTTGGCAGGGTTCTTTAGTATAATGGTAATAATTGCATATTTTGTTGTGGGTGCTATAGTTGATACAAATTCTATATGTTTATCCGTTGAGGCACAATGGGGAATTAATCCAATAATAACAGGTATAGTATTTGCAATAGTTACTGCGTTTGTTATTTTAGGAGGAATAAAAAGAATCGGTGAAGTTTGTCAATTCTTGACTCCAATTATGGCTGGTCTATACATACTTGCAGGATTAGCAATTATCGTATTAAATATCGGAGATGTGCCAGCTGCATTTGCACAAATATTCAAAGGGGCTTTTTCTCCAATGGGAGCTACAGGCGGGTTTGCAGGAGCAACGATAATGCAAATAATAACTATTGGTATGGCAAGGGGATTATTCTCAAATGAAGCAGGTATGGGTAGTTCGCCTATAATACACAGTAGTGCACAAGTTAATCATCCTGTGGAACAAGGTATTTGGGGTTCGATAGAAGTATTCATAGACACAATAATTATTGCTACAATAACAGGATTAGCAATTATTGTTTCAGGAGCATGGAAAACTGGTATATCTGGTGCTGAACTTACAATGGAGGCATTTGATGTAACTTTACCATTTGGCATTGGCAGCTATATAGTAATGCTTTCAACCGTACTATTTGGTTTATCATGCTTGATTTCTGCCAATTACTATTGTGAACGTTCTGCTGAATTTTTATTCGGACCTAAGACAATTTTACCTATAAGAATTGCTTGGTGCGTATTTATTATAATCGGAGCTATTGGAGGATTAGAATTAGTTTGGACATTAGCTGATGCTTGTTTGGGGCTTATGGCCATACCAAACTTAATTGCACTAATACTACTTAGTCCAATTGTTGTAAAATTAGCTAAAGAGTATTTCTCGGAAAGCAAATAACAAGCTAAGCAAAAACGCTGGAATTATTATTCCGGCGTTTTATGTTGTAATCATTTATGATAATATATAACTTAAGGTGAAATCATGAAAAAAAGAGTGCTATGTTTTGGAGATTCAAATACTTGGGGATATAATCCTGCAGATGGATCTAGATATGAGGAAGATACAAGATGGCCTTGTGTTTTACAAAATATGTTAGGTTCTGATTATAATGTGATTGAAGAAGGTCAAAATGGAAGGACTTTTAATACTGATGATTATTTAAACGGATATATGAGTGGGAACTATTACATAAAGCCGTGCTTAAAAAGTCATGATCCAATTGATTATTTCATATTAATGCTTGGAACTAATGATCTAAAAAAAGAGTATTCGCAAACACTGGAGGATATTTGCAATGATGCGGATATATTAGTAGATGAAGCAGCAAAATATTGGGAGCTTTATGCTCGGAAAAAACCAAAGGTACTAATTCTTTCTCCCCCTTATATAAATGACGGTTTGTTTAGATCAAATTTTAAAAAAGATTTTGAAGGTAAGGATGCTATTGAAAAGTCAAAGCTGCTATATAACAAGCTTGAACTTGTTGCTACAAAACACCAATATGATATTATTGATATAAGTATCAGAGTAAAAGCTGGAAATGAGGATGGATTACACATTGATAAAGAAGGTCATAAAGTGTTAGCGGAGATTGTTTATGAATGGGTTAATGGTGATTTATGAAAAGAAAATTAGTATTGTTGCTAGTAACATTTGCCTTTATATTTTTCACAGTGAAAGCTGTAGACATAATGATCAGATATAATATGGATTGGCTTGAGTATATCAAATATTCTAGATCGATTAGCTATGAAGAAAAATTATACATTCAAAATGAAGATTTAGTATTTGGTACATACAATGATAAAGTACCGTTGTCATTTTTGGATGATACTGGCTTACTAAAAGGAATTATAATGGATTTTATATCTCAAATATCCATAGAGGCGGAAACTGAGATTAAAACTAAGGCGATGACAGAAAACACACTTAAAGAGTCAATCTTAATCGGAAAAATCGATATAGCAACTATAGAAAGAAATGAAGAAAACGAAGAAATATATGATTTTACAGAACCTTTATATGTATTGCATGGCAAGGTTTTAGTTAACGCAGATTCGAATATTGAAAAGCTAAGCGATTTAAAAAATATTAAGCTTGCAGTAATTGATGAAATTAGTATAATTAATGCGGCAGAATCATATTTTAATGATAATCAAAATGTTAAAACAATTCACGTTGATGATGTTTACCAAGGTGTTGAATTGTTAGAAAAAGGCGAAGTAGAAGGGCTTGCAGGAGATGAGACACAGATTTCATATATCTTAAATGAAAATAGGGGGCAAACAGACTATAAGTTTTTGGAGTATGCATTATATAGAAAAGAAGTTTGCTTAGCTGTAAAAAAAGGTAATACTAAGTTGATTAGTGCTTTAAATAAATCAATACTATCCTTGAAACAAAAAAACCTGATGCTGCAAACGCAAAGTAAATGGTTTGGAGTCTTCACTCCATCAGTAAAGGATATGAAAAGTTATGATTATGTTTATATTATAATACTTTTTGCAGTTGCTGTAATAGCATTTTTTGTTACATGGAACTATATGACGGCACAAAAAGTAAATGAAAAAACAAGGGAACTTTTTGAAAGCAAAGAGGAGCTAAAAGTAATAATCAATACATTGAGCAGAGGTATCTTAGTAATAAACTCAGATATGAAAATAATAGAATGCAATGATAGTTTGTTGAGCATTTTAAAATTAAAAAGAGAAGATTTAATTCATAGAAATTGTATGTATATAGATGAATTAGAACCGTTTATTAGATTGGATGAAGATAACATTCATATTTCATTGGGAAATAAATATTACAATATATTTAATAAAGGTTTTGAAAACGATGAAAAAACATTAATAACTATAGAAGATTACACTGATAAATTTGTTACGGAGCAAAGAGCAAGGCAAGAAGATAAAATGATAGCAGTAGGACATCTCTCTGCAGGTTTGGCTCATGAAATAAGAAATCCTTTAGGTTTAATTAAAAGCTATGGATATGTTATTAAAAAATACTGTATTGATGATGTTGGAAATCATGCTCTTAATGTAATATATGATTCGGTTGACAGGATTAGTGGACTCATAGACAATCTACTAAGATTTTCAAAATTATCCAATGAAGACAAAAAACTGCTTGATTTAGGTAAGCTTATTAATTCAATAATTGAACTTGAAGATAAAAATTTAAAGGTAAAAGATATTCGTGTGAATTTAAACATTGACTCAAATATAAAAGTTAAGACAAATGAAGACGTGTTTAAACTTTTATTATTGAATTTGTTGAATAACAGTATAGATTCTTATGAAAATATTTTTCGTGATCATAAAACAATCGAAATAGATATTGAAAAAGCAGAACATGAAATTATAATTAAATTTTCGGATAATGGATGTGGGATTGATGAATTATCATTGGAGAATATTTTTAATCCATTTTATACCACTAAAGAAAGTGGCACTGGTTTAGGTTTATATATCATTAGTACAGAAATAGAAAAAATGAATGGTATAATTACTGCAAGCAGTGAAATTGGAAAGGGTACATCTTTTCATATTGTAATACCAACAGGGGGAGAGTGCGATGAATAACATTATAAATTATAACATATTAGTTGTGGATGATGAAAAAGAATATCAAAATGTGGTATCTTTTATACTTGATGATGCTGGCTATAATACATTAACTGCTTCAAATGGAAAAGAAGCGCTAGATACTATGCTTGAAAGTGATATTGATTTAATAATAACAGATCTTAAAATGCCGGTTATGGATGGTATTGAATTCATTGAAAAGGCAAAAAAAATAAATGATGATATTGATATTATTGTTATGACAGCATATGGAAGTATTGAAAGTGCGGTTGAAGCTATTAAATTAGGTGCTTTAGATTATTTTGTTAAAAGTAGGGATTTGGAAGAATTGGTACTTAAGGTCAATGGGTTGGCTAAAATAAATAGATTTAAAACGAAGAGTAACATCATTATTAAAAATCAAAATAAAAGTGGGTTTTATTTGGAATCTAAAAATGAAAAATACATTGAATTATTAGAGATGTGTAGGAGAACAGCAGATACAGGAATTAACATATTACTTCTTGGAGAATCAGGGGTAGGTAAAGAGGTGATAGCAAACTATATACATCAATTGAGTGAAAGAAAAGACGAACCTTTTGTTCCTGTTAATTGCCAAGTATTTCCTGAGGGAGTTATTGAGTCTGAATTATTCGGACACGAAAAGGGAGCATTTACAGGCGCAGGGGAAAGAAGGTTGGGTCGATTTGAAGATGCAAATTTAGGTACACTTTTTCTAGATGAGATATGCGATCTTCCCAACACAACTCAAGGTAAATTGTTGCGTGTTTTGGAAAACAAAAGCATAGAAAGAATTGGAGGTAATAAACAAATAAAACTGGATATCAGGTTTATCTCGGCTACAAACAAATTACCACAAGAGGAGATTCAAAAAGGGCGATTTAGAGAAGACCTTTTATATAGAATAAACACACTAACGCTGAATATTCCTCCATTAAGGGAACGTAGAGAGGATCTTCCGGGATTAATAGATTTTTTTATAGCAAAAACTGAGGCTGATCAAAAGAAAAAAGTTAATAGAATAGATGATTCTGTTATGGAATTTTTGCTTGATTATGATTATCCTGGAAATGTAAGGGAATTAAAAAATATTATAGAAAGAATGATAGCATTAAGTAAAGACGGTCTTGTTACAGTAGCGGAACTGTTAATGCCTATTAACTTTGATTATGATGAAGACCATTTTTTGAATGAAAATAGTTTCAATTTAAAAGTTGCTAGGTCAAAATTCGAAAAAAAATATATTATCGAGGCTTTAGAGAAAACTAAAGGAAATGTCACGAAATGTTCGGCTTTGTTAGGTATTACGACAAGGCAGCTTTGGAATAAAATAACTATTTATGAAATCAATATAGACAAGCTTAGAGACAGTGAATAATATTTCACACAAAAAACACTTGACTATGAAATAAATTTCGCAGTAACAATATTAAAAACTAAAAATAGAGTAGTACGAACGATTTTTTCGTTATTTAAGCTTGGCACAGAACTTGCTTATATTATTAATAGGTATAATTCTAATAATAATATTTATGAGGAGGGCAAATAATGAGTAATGAAAGAACACCTAGACTTCCTAAAGTTTGGGAAGCATTTGTACCAATTGTATTTATGATGGTTATAATCATTGTAAGTACTGTAAAGTGGGGCATAGATCCACATATGCCTATAGTGGCATCAACTATTGTGGCAGCGCTTGTCGCTATGAAGTGCGGATATTCGTGGCAAGCAGTTTTAGCTGGAGGATTAGATAGCATTAAGAGAACTGTAGAGGCATTAATAATTATTATGTGCGTAGGTATGCTAATTGGTTCGTGGGTATGGTCTGGAACGATGCCAGCCATGGTTTATTATGGACTTCAAATTATTTCACCGGGAGCATTTTTAGTAGTTGGTGCGATACTAACATTTATCGTAGGAGTAGCAACTGGTTCTTCTTGGACAGCTTCTGGTACTGTAGGTGTAGCGCTTATGGGGATAGCAATGGGGCTTGGTATTAACCCTGCTTTGGCAGCAGGGATGGTAATCTCAGGTGCTTATACAGGTGATAAACTTTCACCTTTATCTGACAGTACTAATGTTGCAGCTGCAGGAGCGGAGACACCTTTATATGACCATGTAAGAGCTATGATGACTACTACTATACCATCATTTTGTATAGCTTTAGTATTATATGCAATAGTAGGGGCTATGGTTGTAGATGAAACTGGATACGATGCTACAATGACAACAGATATCCAAAATGCATTAGCAGATAATTTTTATATATCACCATGGATTATGTTCCCAGTGTTAGTTGTTGTTTATGGAGCAATCAAGAGAATACCGGCAATACCATCATTACTATTAGCCGCAGCATGTGGTTGTTTAGTGGCAATTTTAGCTCAAGGTGCAAGTTTTCCTGATGTATTTGGTGGCCTTCAATATGGATTCAGTATTGAAACAGGTAATGGTGTAGCAGATGATCTTCTTAATAGAGGCGGAGTTGATTCAATGATGTGGACTATTTCTTTGATAATGTTTGCCCTATTCTTTGGAGGAATACTAGAAAAATGCGGATTTGTCGAAGTACTACTTGGTGGCGTAGTTAAAAGAGTTAAAACTGTTGGAGGACTTGTATTTGCAACTATTGTAACAGGAATTATTTGTGATGTAGTATTAACAGATCAATATCTAGCTATACTAGTTCCTGGAAGGATGTATGCCAGTGCTTTTGACGAAAAGGGTTTAAGTAGAAGTTTCTTATCGAGAACAACAGAAGATGGTGCAACCTTATGGTCTCCTATGATTCCTTGGAATGGTTGCGGAGCATACCAAGCAGCAACATTAGGGGTATCTAATTGGGCATTTATGCCATATGCATTTATGAATTTAGTTAACCCTGTAGTAGCGATTGTTATTTCGTACCTTGGAATTGGCGTTAAATATAAAGAATACGATGGAAAAACAAGAGCAGAAATCGCAGAGTTGAAAGCAAGAAGGAAAGCTGAAAATAAAGATGCATAAATACAAAGCTTATGATGAAAAAGCAATGAGACAATCAACAAGAATAGCTGCAATTATTAGTGGAATAGCATTAATTGTTTTAGGTATAATTACTACTGCAAAATATTCTATACCCGTTGGAGTTATAATACTTTTAGCGACTATTATGAAAAAGGAAACTTATATTACAGTTAATGGTATTGAAGTTGTTTATAATATACTTTTCTTCAAACACACTGATGAATGGAGTTTTGATGATATTACTGAGATACATAGAGAAATTGTCCCAGATGATAAATACTATGTCTTACATTTTATGAAAGATGTAATGTCTAGACGACTTGTATTCTTAAGAGAAGATGCTTTGGAAATAATTGATTTAGCTTTGGAAATGAATAGTAATATTCATTTTGACGATGTTAATAATGATTAAAGGTTTACTAACACCTTGTATTTAATTACAAGGTGTTTTTTTTAGATGATATGTGATAATATATTTTATAGGAGGTTTGAATTATTATGGGTAAAGTTTTTGATGAATATTTAAGTAAGGAAGTTGAAAAATACGTGAATATTAGACCTAATTCTAAGAAATGCTTCGAAAAAGCATGTACTGTAATGCCAGGAGGTGATACTAGGACGGCAACATTTTTTAATCCATTTCCACACTTCATATCATATGGTGATGGGGCATATATGACAGATGTTGATGGGAATAAAGTTTTGGATTTCCAAAATAACTATACATCCTTAATTCATGGACATGGCGATGCAGATATAGTAGAAGCAGTTAAGAGACAAGTTGAATTAGGAACAGCATTTACTGCACCTTTTGAATTGCAAACAAAGCTTTCAGAAATCTTGGTAAATAGGTTTCCAAGTATAGATTTAATAAGATTTGCCAATTCAGGGACAGAAGCAAACATGCATGCTTTAAGAATAGCTAGAGCATTTACGGGAAAAGCAAAAATTATTAAAACTGAAGGTGGATATCATGGAACAACGGATGTTTTCGAGGCAAGTGTAGATCCCAATATTAAAAAAGCTGGAAGTTTGGACAGTATAAAAGTGATTCCTGAAAGTAGGGGTGTTTCATCAAGGGCTCTTGAAGATGTTATAGTTGTTCCTTTTAATGATATAGAAAGAACTAAAGTAGCTATTGAAAAAAATCATGAAGATGTAGCTTGCTTAATAATTGAACCCATTATGGGTTCAGCAGGTCAGATAACTCCAGATGTTGAATATTTAAGATTTCTTAGAAAAATAACAAAGGAATATAATATTTTACTAATTTTTGATGAGGTTGTTATGAGCAGATTGACAACTGGTGGAGCACAAAAGTTCTATGGTGTTATACCTGACATTACAACGTTAGGCAAAATTATTGGAGGCGGTACACCTATAGGAGCTTTCGGTGGTAGAAAAGATATTATGAAATTATATGACCCAAGAGAAAAGAAAATGTATCATTCAGGCACCTTTAATGGTAATACAATAGGAATGGCTGCAGGTTTTGCTGCTATGAAAAAATACGATGAAAAAGCAGTAAATAAAGTGAATAATCTAGGTGCTTATTTTAAAAATGAAACAATTAAGATATATAATCGCTTAGGACTTAACATGAAGGTTTCTGGAGAAGGATCTATTTATAATATAATTTTTAAAGATACCAATATTAGAAATTATAGGGATGTGGCTAATTCACATGAGAAATTAAATAACCTGCTATTCATTTCTCTTTTAAATAGAGGAGTTTTTGATGCAGAAAGAGGAATGTTTTGCATGTCTACTGCTATGGAAAAGAGCGATTTAGATTTTGGACTTAATATTTTAGAGGAATGTTTAGGAAATATGCTAGGAGTAATAAATACCGAAGCTAAGGAACTAATAATATAAAAGAAACTGCGACATAATTTCTTGGCTTTAGTGAATTGGAATCAATAGGTAATAAATGAATACTTGATACAAACCATATTGGAGGGATAAATATATAGGAGGTATAATATGTCTTATTCACCTAAATTAACATCTGCATTTAATAATTCAAGAAACAGGAGTTCTTTAATATCTCCACAATCAGGTATGTGCTCATTATGCGAAGATGGCTGTGGCGGTAGCTGCGAGATTGGTATTTCGGCAGTATTAGGAGCTAGGACAGTTTATCCTACAACAACAGGTTCAAATCAGGTAGCTTCAGAAAAAGATTATCCATTGGATTATTCTCATTTTAATATTAACGGAAGAGTTTTTGGAGCCATGGGAATTGATAATCCCACAGCGGATAACGTAGCAATATTTAATGTAAACCTTGAAAGTGAATATGGCAATGAAAATAAAGTTAAAACAAAATTACCTTTGATTTTGCCTGCTTTAATTAAACTTAATTGGAGGGATTATTTTGCAGGAGCTGCCATGGCAGGAATACCTTGTGTTATAGGAGAAAGTGCAATAGATAAAGATTCAAATTTAGTTATAGAAAAAGGTAAAGTAAAAAAGTTTGAATTTTTAAAAGAAATAAAGTTAGAATATGATAAATATTATAGAGGTTATGGACAAATAATATTGCAGTGCAATTATGAAGATGATATGTTTGGTGTTCCAGAGTATGCTATAAAAGAAGCAGGATTAGAAGCCATTGAATTCAAATTTGGGCAGTCCGCCAAGGGGACTCAACCTGTCATTAAACTAAAAGATTATGAAGAAGCATTAAAAGAGTTTAATAAAGGTTATCTTATTCATCCTAATCCCAAAGACAAAAAAGTTAAAAAGGCATGGGAAGAAGGTGTATGTCCTAATTTTTACAAATATGGAAGATTTCCTATGTGGAGTGAAATTTACCTAAGAAATAGAATAATTGAGCTTAAAAAACTTGGATTAAAAAACGTGTACTTTAAAATGGCAGGATATGATAAAATTGACGTTAAAAGAGTAATAGAAATTGCTAGCAATTTGGGAGTAGATATGATAACATTTGATGGTGCTGGGGGCGGAAGCGGTTATAGCCCATGCAAAATGATGAATGAATGGTCATATCCTACAGTTATTTTGGAAAAAATAGTTTGTGACACATTAAAGGAATTGCCTAAAGATGCTTATAAGCCTGCAATAACTATGGCAGGCGGATTTGCATCAGAAGACCAAGCTTATAAGGCCCTTGCTATAGGAGATGGGAATGTAACTCATATAGGGTTTTGTAGAGCGGCTATGGCAGCTGCAATGGTAGGTAAAAAGCAAGGAGAAATGAGTAACGAAGTGTTTGAAGATCTTCCTGACTTGAGATCTATTTACGGCAAAGTGGCAAATGATTTTCCACCAGGGGCAATAGGGACATTCTCATATATAAATAAAATAGCCTTCGGTTTAAAACATTTTGCAGCACTAAACAGAAAATTTGATTTAAGTCATATTAATATAAATGATGTCATACCTTTAACAAGTATTGCAGAAAAAAATTTGTTTGACGAAAAATATTAAGGGTATATAAATCATTAAACTAAAACGTTATTGGAGGAATTGATTTTGAACTTATTGGAGCTAAAAAATATTTGTGTAGATATCCCGGACGAAGGCGATAATAAAGCAATATTAAAAGACATATCTATAGAATTTGAGTCGGGAAAGATATATGTAATAACTGGGCCAAATGGTGGGGGTAAATCAACATTTGCAAAATGCATTATGGGGATAATGCCACAAAATTCAGGGAATGTATTCTTAGATGGAGAAGATATTTCTGATTTAAATATCGTAGAAAGAAATAAAAAAGGTATAGGATATGCATTTCAATCCCCGGCTAAATTCAAAGGGTTAAAAGTTGGTAGATTTTTAGAATTGGCTAGGAATGATTCGGGGAAAAGTATAACTCATACTTTGAAAGATGTAGGTCTTAATCCGGATGAATATTTAAATAGAAGTATAGACAATTCTTTTTCTGGGGGAGAGCTTAAAAGAATTGAATTGGCTAGTATTTTGATTCAAGATTTAAAACTTGCGCTATTTGATGAGCCAGAGGCAGGAATTGATTTATGGAGTTTTAAACTTTTAATAAAAACTTTTAAAAGGCTTAATAGATTTACAGACACGTGCATCGTAATAATTTCACATCAAGAAAGAATAATGGATATGGCTGATGAAATAGTAGTTATTGATAAAGGTGAAATAGCTCAGATGACATATAAAAATAAACTCTTAAGCATACTAAACAACAACGATTTAGAAAAATGTCAAATGACATGCTGCGAGGGGGGTGAGTACTGTGGCGAAAGAGGTTGATCAAGCGGGTAAAAGCTTGCTAGAAGTCATAGCAGACACAGGAAAAATCCCAGAGGCCATGAATGTTAGATTAAATGGTCACAGTTGCGATAGAAAGGTATCAGAGAATATTGATATATGTAATAAGAAAGAAAAGCCGGGGATAAACGTAACAATAAAACCTAATACCATTGACGAAACTGTTAGTATTCCTGTAGTTATTACAGAAGGTGGTATTAATGATATTGTATATAATACAATTGATGTGGGAGCTGGCTCTAATATTACAATAAGTGCAGGTTGTGGAATACATAATGATAGTGATGGTTGTTCTGAGCACGATGGAATACACGAATTCATAATAAGGGAAAATGCCAAAGTGAAATATGTTGAAAATCATTATGGCGAAGGAAATGGCTCAGGTGATAAAATATTAAATCCTAAGACAAAAATTGAGGTTATGGAAAATGCAATTGCAGAGTTAGACATGACCCAAATTGAAGGCGTTGATAGTACAATCCGAGACACAGAAATTATTCTTCATGAAAATGCTAGAATTGTAGTCACCGAAAGACTCATGACCAGTGGAAACCAAAGGGCAGATTCTAATATAGATGTAAATGTAGAAGGAGATGGTGCTTCTGCGCAAATAATTTCAAAATCTGTTGCAAAGGGAAATTCAATACAAAACTTTAATATGACACTTACAGGTAATTCAAAATGTAAAGGCCATATACAGTGTGATTCGATTATAATGGATAATGCAAAGGTTGCGTCAACTCCTAAGATATTTGCAGCTAACACTGAAGCTGAACTTATACATGAAGCAACAGTGGGTAGAATTGCTAATGAGCAGTTAACAAAACTTATGACAATTGGAATAACGGAAGAAGAGGCTGAGAATATAATAATTGAAGGTTTCTTAGAATAAAAAAAGGACTCAATTGTGGGACAGCCCTTGTCAAGTGGACAAGGAAAATAATTAAATTTTAGGTTCTAAGATAACTAGCATTCATTAGAGTGTTGGTTATCTTTTTTATATTGCTTGTTGTAATGCAAGTTGTTTCTTTTGTTCTATCTTTGCCTAAAACTTTCAGTACACCATTTTCCATTAGATTCATGAAGCTCCTTTATAAGTTCATAGTCTGCAATTTTCTTGCAATGTGTAAAGTAAGCTTTTTTGCTTTAACTAAACCTTCAATTACCACCGTTCTAGCTCCTCGGCTTTTTTTAATAATTCATTCTCTTGTTTGCGCTTTCCTCTTTTATCAACTGGCGCTGTTCCCCTTCAGCTTAATATTTTAATACCCATTGATATAATTGGGCTTATCTGCATCCATATTTAGCTGCAGTTTCCTTGATGTCTCTGTCATGAACGAGACGATATTTAACGATTTCGAGTCTTTCTTTAAAAGTTGTTTTTAACGTATCTACCATATAAACCTCCGGGTTAGGATCATAATCCTTCAATTCTTTTGAATAATAATTATTTCTAGGCTTATAAATAAATACATAGGCACCATACACTTTGTACTTTTTCGCCCAACTACAACAATATTTAGTCTATGTTTCCCCATATTTAATTCTATTGCAATTTGAATAGCTGATTTCAAACCTCAATGTTAGTCGGTAAATGCTTTTATTTTTTCTTTAACTGTATAACTTGATTTTCTGGACATAATAAAATCCCACCTTCATAGATAAATGAAATTTGATTATTTCATGTGTCTACTTAAGCGGGATTGTATCATTGAATCCTTTTGAAATGGTTTAATTCATAAGCTTACATATTAGGTTACTAAAGAATACAGGATCTTCTATTGGCATTCCTTCTATTAATAATGCTTGGTCATATAAAAGATTAGCATAATCTTCGACTTTTTCTTTATCGTCCTTTTCCACAGCATCTGATAATGCTTTAAAGAATTCATGATTGCTGTTAAGCTCTAAAATCTTATCAGCTTTAAGCTTATCAAGCTCTTTATTACCCTGTGCTTCCGCTTGTGCCTTTAAAACTTTTTCCATTTCTATGGATAAACCTTCACCTGAGGAAAAGCACACAGGATGATTCTTCAATCTAGTAGATAAAGTAACAGCTGCGACTTTTTCACCCAAAGCTTCTTGTACTGCAGCTAATACGTTTTTACTAGCTTCATTTTTTTCTTTAGCTTCTTTTTTCTCGTCTTCACTTAATTCAATCCCCAAGTCTTTGTCGGAAACGCTTTTGAATTCTTTTTCATCATATGATTCTAAAATTTTAAGTGTAAATTCATCTACTTCCTCTGTGCAGTAAAGAATTTCATATCCTTTATCCATAATGGATTCAATTTGAGGCATTTTATTAATTTTATCAATTGATTCACCAGTAGCATAATATATGTATTTTTGGTCATCTTTCATTCTTTCAACATATTCCGAGAAGGAAACTGGTTTCTCTTCCATGTTAGAGTAATAAAGTAGTAAATTTTTTAAATTATCTTTTTTAGCACCAAAATTATCATAAGCACCAAATTTTATCTGAGTTCCGAACATATCAAAGAACTTTTCATAGTTTTCTCTATCATTTTTAAGCATATCCATAAGTTCTGAATTGATTTTTTTCTCAAGTCTTGTAGCTATAGCTTTAAGTTGCTTATCTTGTTGAAGCATTTCTCTAGAAATGTTTAAAGACAAGTCTTGTGAATCAACTAAACCTCTTACAAAACCAAAGTAATCTGGCAATAAATCAGAGCATTTTTCCATAATGGATACACCGCTTGAATAAAGCTGAAGTCCCTTTTCATATTCTTTTGAATAATAGTTATATGGGATTTGCCCTGGTATGAAAAGTAATGCGTTATATGAAATCATACCTTCAACATTAGTGCTTATAACCTTCAGTGGGTCTACCCAATCAAAAAATTTGTCTTTATAGAATTCATTGTAATCTTCATCGGTAACTTCGCCTTTTTTTCTTTTCCATATTGGAACCATGCTGTTTAATCTATCATCTTCAAAGTAAGTTTCATACTGCGGTTCATAATCCTCTTTTTCTTTTTCTTCGTCACTGGCTTCAATTAATTTTGATTTTTCGCAGTTCATGACAATAGGATAACGAATATAATCAGAGTATTTTCGTACTAGGTTTCTGATTTCATACTCTTCCAAATATTTGCTATATTCTTCATCATCATTATCATCACGAAGGGTAAGAATTATTTCGGTACCAAAATCTACTTTAGTAGTTTCTTCAATCTTATAACCATCTGCACCTTCGCTTGACCAAATATATGCTTTATCGCTTTCTAAGGCTCTTGAAATTACATCAATTTTTTTACTTACCATGAAAGCTGAATAAAAACCAACACCAAATTGGCCAATTATATCAAATTCACTTTTACTGTCTTCATTTTCTTTTTTAAAATCTAATGAGCCACTGCTAGCTATAATTCCTAAATTATTTTCCAATTCATCTAAAGTCATTCCTACCCCATTATCAGATATAGTTAATGTTTTATTGTCTTTATTTGGAGTAATTCTGATTTCGAAGTTATCCCTAGATAATCCGGTTTCCCCTTCAGCTGATGCCTTAAAGTATCTTTTGTCAATTGCATCGCTGGCATTGCTTATGATTTCTCTTAAAAATATTTCCTTGTGAGTATAAATAGAGTTAATCATTAAATCTAATAGTCGCTTAGATTCTGCTTGAAATTCTTTCTTTTCCATTTGAATACCTACCTTATATTATATTTACCTGTTAGCACTCTAACGAGGTGGTTGCTAAAAAGATATTATACCTATCCTAGAAAAAATTCAAGAGGATAAGTAAAATATCACCTAATTTTCATATTTAATTATAGAATTTGTCTTTAACCCAAGTGGCATCTATTTGTAAGAACCCTTTACCTATGGAATCTGATATAATTTCATTGATATCGTCTTGGAGTTTTTCATATAACTCATTTATAATATTCATGGTTATTGTTTGATCATTTTCACCATAAACTAGTAGTTTGTCTTCTTCTGTATAAATAATATCATATGGAATAAAATTAGGGTGGCTATCTTTTAGACTTGAAATGATTAAAGTTTTGTATAGCTCCAATGTTATATCGTTTTTACCATTTTCAAATATATTAATTTTTTCTTTAAATGTTTCTAAATCTTCCACAATTCTCAGAGCATAGATGACCTCAATTTCATCATCAATATTTTCGTTTACTTTAAGCTGATTATTTATTCTAGATATATGTTCACTATTTATTTCTGGAAAAAAATATATCATAAATTTATTGAAGCTATCGTGGTATATAAAAGGGTATTCTATGGACATCTTTGTTCCACATTTTTTACACTCCTTTATAAAGAACTTGCCGCTGATAATATCTTCTTTTGAGGTTTCACCGTTGCTAACATTAACGCTAGTCGGCAATTTGTAATTGTTAATTTCTTTACATTTGGGACATGAAATTTGTATTCTTTCTATATTTTCCATTATTGACTCCTTTCATCTGCTATATTATTACATATGAACTCTTTTAATACAATAAATATTCTGGAAATAATGATCTATATATGTTACATCTTAAGTTTTGCAACTTGAATATACAATCTAATTGCAACAAAAAATGATTCATAAATTTCTGATATAATAATGTTTGCGAAAACAAAAAATTATAAGGAGAAATTTATGAATCATTATACTCATTTCACACTATACCAATTAAGTTGCCTTGGTTTAGACTCAAATACATTGCAAAACTCGGGACGTCTTAATCCGGTTTATGTTTTATGTAACTCAAAATCTTACTATAAAAACAAAATTAGTCATATTGACATGGGCTGATTAATGTGTTAATATTTGCTGAGAATTGAATAAGTTATCAAGCGTGAACATAGAATTCACATAAGGAAGTTGTTTACGACACGCGGTTCCGCCACTGTATGCGATTAGATTCGTTAGCCAGGAGACTTGCTTGATAGCGGTAGTAACTAACGGGGAATTAGATATGCTATCTATACTGTGATTTTATCTACAGTGAAAAAATAATCGTACAGGAAAACGGTCTGTTTATACAGACCGTTATTTTTAGTATGACGGGCATGCCGTCAATCTGTGTTGAAAGCCCATAAGGGGCGTAGCTATCAGCGAACCTCGTAGCAACTTGCAAGGTTCACACCGTGAGGTGTGGGCGAGAAGAAGCAATAGCGAAATCTTAGCTTGACGAACAGGAACCTAATAAATAGGTGGATAGGTTATACTTAATTAGACAGTAAAAGCTCGGACATTATATAATAATTAAAATTAAATGGAGGATAATCATGTCTAATAAATCTAAGAGATATACTGTAGAATTTAAAAAGCAAATAGTTGAATTGATTAATAATGGAAAATGATATTTTAAAGCAAGTTGTACTGATAATGGGACGAAAATAGATATTATCAAGGCGAATGAGGATAAGTACAGTATCAGCGCCATGTGTAGAGTGCTAAAAATAAAAGAAATAGCATATTAATTGGGATAGATTTTCTTATAACTGGGCTAATTTTAATGGTCTTTTTTTTACAAGTCAAGGCGCAATGGATATAGATTTTGTTAGTACTCAAAAGATACTAATGGGTAAGCTAATTAATAGAAAAGATACATTATTTCTGTACATTTGGTACATGAAATTTGTATTTTCTATATTTCCATTATTGACTCCTTTCATCTTGTAAATTATTAAATATGAGCTTTTTTAATACAATAAATATTTCTGGAAATAATGATTTATATATGTTATATTAATTTTGTTAATGCTTTGAATTAGGAGGTAAAAATGAAAAAATTAAGTTTAAAAGTTTTAGTGCTTACGTTAGCAATGGTTCTAAGCATGGGTATGCTAGTCGGTTGCGGTGAAACTGCAGATGAAAGCGAAGGGGGCATTTCAGTCACTGACATGTCAGGAGAAGAAGTAACGTTAGAAGCCCCTGCTGAAAAAATAGTTGCACTTACAGCAAGTGATTGCGAAATTCTTTATGCAATTGGTGCTGGTGAAACTGTAGTTGGTAGAGGAGAGTATTGTGATTATCCGGCAGAAGTACTAGATGTCGGAAGTGTACAATCAGGTTCTGATACTAACATTGAAGAGATCCTTGCATTGGAACCTGACCTAGTAGTAATGGGAACAATGGCTCAAACAGAAGAACAAGTAAACGATATTAGGAATGCAGGTATAGAAGTTTACGTATCAGACGCGAGGAAAATTTCAGAGGTTTATGATAATATCGAATTACTTGGAACTTTGACTGGTCATGAAGATGAAGCTAGTGTGGTCGTTGATAATATGAAAACAACTTTTACAGATATTGAATCAATGGTAGAAGCGGAAGAACCAGCAAAGACTGTTTACTTTGAAGTTTCGCCTATTCAGTATGGACTATGGACTGCAGGAACATCAACATTTATGAATGAAATCGCAACTATGCTAGGAGTAGAAAATGCTTTTTCTGATGTTGATGGATGGGCCGAAGTATCTGAAGAACAGGTTATTGAAAGAAACCCTAATATAATTGTTACTACTACGATGTATTTTGGTGAAGGTCCTACACCTAAGGAAGAAATTCTTTCACGTGCAGGTTGGGATAATTTAACTGCTATACAAAATAATATGGTTTACGAGGCTGATTCAGATATGATAACTAGACCTGGCCCACGTTTAGCAGATGCAGCTGAAGCATTATACACATTTATTTACGGAGAATAAAATTAAGTGGCGGCCTCTAGCCGCCATAATTTTTAATGATATGAGAAAAAGAAAAAATAATTTTACTTTAACAGAATATTTATTTTGCACAATATTACTAATTATAATTTTTATTATTAGCACTTGTTTAGGTAGTGTTAATATACCTTTTAGTGAGATAGGTGACGTAATACTATCTTTATTAAATATTAAAGATGAAGCTAGTATAACTTACTATTCAATATTAGTACATGTGAGAATACCTAGGATTATTTGTGTTGCATTAGAAGGAGCAGCACTTTCCTTATGTGGAGCAGGAATGCAAGGATTACTCAGAAATCCTTTAGCTGATGGTTCTACTTTGGGAGTTTCTGCAGGTGCTTCCTTGGGAGCAATATTAGCTATTGCTTTTGGGTTCAATTTTAGCTTTTTTATTGGAGATACAACCATGATTATGGCTATGATAGGGGCATATCTTTCTTTAATGCTAATACTATCAATAGCATATAAATTGGATTATTCATTAGCCACAAATACTATAATCTTAGTAGGAGTAATATTCTCGATGTTCGCGAGTAGCATTATGAGTTTACTTATAACCTTTGCAAACGATAAGGTTAATAACATTATTTTTTGGACAATGGGTTCTTTATCTGGAGCTGATTACATGGATGCGTTAGCTTTACTCATAGCAACAACTATATGTGGAGCGGTTATATTAAAACATGCTGATGAATTAAATGCCTTTGCTATAGGGGAAGAAAATGCAAGAAATATTGGAGTAGATATCAGAAAAACAAAACTAATGATATTAGTGTTTGTTTCAATATTGATTGGTGTATGTGTATCAATAGCGGGTACCATAGGATTTGTAGGCTTAGTAATACCACATATAACAAGAATGGTATTTGGTCCTAATCATAAAAGGGTGCTTCCTGCTAGTCTGTTTTTTGGGGCCAGTTTTTTAATGTTGACTGATTTGATAAGTAGAACCCTTTTTTCTCCGAGGGAGCTACCATTGGGAGTAATAACTTCACTAATTGGTTCAGTAGTTTTTGTATACATATTCTACAAATCAAGGGAGGTTAAGTGATGATTAAAGTTAATAACCTTTCAGTACAATATTTTGATAAAAAAATTCTGGATAATGTCAGTTTTGAAGCCGGTAAAAGAGATTGGTTAATGATTGTGGGCCCTAATGGGGCTGGTAAAAGTACAATTGTAAATGCTCTTAGTAAAGCGGCACCCTATACAGGGGATATATTACTGAAGGGTAAAAATATAAATGACATGAAAGCAATGGAACAAGCGCAAGTAATGGGTGTATTAAGGCAAAACCACAATGTTGCTTATTCATTTACAGTGGAAGATATAATTAAGCTAGGAAGATATGCTTATAGAAAGAAGATGTTTGAAAGCTATGGGAATGATGAAAGTGAAAAAGTTGAAAAGGCAATAGAACTTACAGGATTAAAAGAATTAAGACACCAATCAGTATTAACCCTTTCCGGAGGTGAATTGCAAAGAACGTTTTTAGCTCAGCTCTTTGCTCAAGATCCGGAAATTTTATTACTAGATGAACCGACTAACCATCTGGATTTAGTTTATCAGAAACAAATATTTGCATTGGTAAATCGCTGGATACATGAAAATGATTGTTGCGTAATATCGATTGTTCACGACTTAAGTTTAGCAAGGAAATATGGTAATAAAGCGATTTTATTAGACCAAGGCAAACTTGTAAGGTCAGGGAATATAAAAAAAGTTTTTAATAAAGAAGATTTAGACAATGTATATAAGATGGATGTTCATAAATGGATGAAAGATTTATATAATAGCTGGGACAATGATTAAGGAGTTTTTTCAAAAGGGTAACCAAGGTTGAAAAGACTCTTTTTTATGATATACTCGTGTAGTGTTAAAAATTAGGAGGAATTGTTATGTTGGAAAATTTAAAACCAGAAAAAGTATTTAAGTATTTTGAAGAGATATCTAAGATACCTCACTGTTCTAAGAATGAAAAAGAGTTAAGTGATTATATAGTGGTATTTGCAAAAGAAAGAGGTATTAAATATATTCAAGATGATGCTTTAAATGTTATCCTACTAAAAGAAGCAACTAAGGGGTATGAAGATGCGGAACCGATAATTTTGCAAGGACATATGGACATGGTGTGTGAAAAGACCTCTGATTCCAATCATGATTTTGAGAAGGAACCATTGGAATTAATAGTTGATGGAGATTACATTACTGCGAAGGATACTACTCTTGGAGGAGATAATGGAATAGCAGTGGCCATGATATTAGCACTGTTTGATGAAGATAATATTAGCCATCCTAAAATCGAAGCTATCCTAACTACCGACGAAGAGACCGGTCTATTCGGAGCCGAATCAATAGATGTTTCCATGTTAGAAGGCAAGAGACTAATAAATTTAGATTCTGAAGAGGAAGGTATTTTTACAGTAAGTTGCGCTGGAGGAAGTACGGCCCTTGGTGTCTCACCAATATCCAGAGAAAATGTTAAAGGTAATATAATTGGTATTAAAGTCTCGGGACTTTTAGGCGGTCATTCTGGAGCAGAGATTGATAAGGAGAGGGCTAATGCTTCTAAACTTATAGGAAGAATGCTATATAAGTTAAGCGAAAACTTTAAATTTGTGATAAACAAGGCTCAAGGTGGTTTTGCTGATAACGTTATAACAAAAGAAGCATATGCAGAAATCGTTTGTATGGATGAAAGTATTTCTGATATAATGGCAGAAATCGAAAACTTTAATCGAGTTATAAGGCATGAATTTAAAGCAGTGGATCCTGATATAAAAGTTGTCGCTGAAAACTTGGGGGTAAAAGAAGTTGATGCTATTTCAAAAGTTGATAGCTTTAAAGTACTATCATACTTAAATTTACTACCTCAAGGAATTCAAAATATGAGCAAGGAAATAGACGGACTTGTTGAGACGTCTCTGAATATAGGAATAGTTAAAGCTGAAGATGAGGAGTTTAATGTTACATTATCCGTAAGAAGTTCCGTTGAAACTAGAATTGATGAAGTTCAACAAAAAATAGTTAATTTAACCAAAATTCTAGGCGGTAAAATGACATTTGATGGAAGATATCCTGGATGGGAATACAAAACTGATTCTAAACTTAGAGATAAGATGATTTCGGTATATGAAGAAATGTATAACGAAAAACCAGAGATTATGGCAATACATGCAGGCTTAGAATGTGGTTTCTTTGCCCAGAAAATTGAAGGTGTTGATTGCATTTCAATAGGTCCTTGGCTTTACGATGTGCATACTCCCGATGAAAAACTTAGCATAAGTTCAACTCAAAGAATTTGGGAATATTTAGTAAACTTGCTTGAGCAATTAAAGTAGTAATTTACACAAGTGTAAAAATGTGATAATATTGATTCTAGTTATTTCCAAAAGCGAGTAGGGGCAAATGAAGAACATATTAGAAAGGGTAGCTGGGTTTAGCTTAGAATCCAAGGAAAAAAGGGAAAAATATCAGCTTTATTATTTGTTTTTAATAATTGGTTCTACTTTGGTATTCATGTCACTTGTTAATATGTACATACAAGATGAGCAACTGTTGATATCCACAATAGTAGCGGGCATGATTTGTTTTGGCTTAAGCATGTATGTTAAATATGCCAATTACAATAGGGAAGTTGTAAATGTGTTTTTATACTTTTTGCTTATCTTAGTAGCAACTTATTTTATAGTACTAGGTGGAGACAATGGATTCGGCATGGTTTGGATATTATTAATGCCGTCGGCCATTATGGTGGTGCTTGGTATAAAAGAAGGTACCGCAATATCAATAATAATTTTTGCAGAACTTATTTTCTTTGATTGGACTGAAACAGGGAGAAGTTTACTAGCTTTTAATTATGATGAATCAGTTTTAATGAGGTTTCCAGTAGCATTTTTTGCAGCTTATTTTATATCCCTCTATTTGGAATATGAAAGAAAAGTAGTATATAGCGAATTGGAAAAGGAAAAACAAAGCTATTATGAAATGTCTAGGATGGATCCTTTAACAGGAGTATATAATAGGTTGGGGTTTAATCAGATCATTAATGAGTGTTTAGCTAATAAAGAGCAAGAACACATAGCTCTATTAATAGCAGATTTAGACTATTTCAAAGAAATTAATGATAAATACGGTCATGCAGTAGGTGATGTTGTTTTAAAGGTAGTTGCATCAAAATTAAAAAAAGAATTGGGTAATAATAATATATGTAGATGGGGCGGAGAAGAATTTGCCATATTCTTGTATGGATATGATAATGTTTCTAAGTGTGAAGAGATCTCCTACATCTTAAAGGACATTATTTCAAAAGACCCTATTATAGTAAAGGGTAAGTTTGTAAATGCGACATTAAGCATAGGTTACGCAAGCGTAGTTTATGCAAACAAAGAAAAAAAAGAAGAGTTGTTTTTAAAAGCAGATCATTGCTTATATGAAGCAAAGTCATTGGGGAGAAATACTGTTGTAGGAACAAAGATATAAATAGGGTTATATAATAAATGTTGGGGTAACCAGTAAATGGTTATTCTAGCATTTTTAAGTTTTCGAAAAAAAGAATGAGCATATTGATGTATCCCCTGTCAAGTAGACACGGCAAATAATTAAATTAAATTTTAGATTGTACCCAGCATTTTGATATGCTGGGTACTGTTATGTTAATTGTTATTATGCACGTTGCTTCTTCTTTTCGAGTTCTGCCCAAAACCTTTTGTATCGATTCGCCTGCTTAATAGGGTATGCTATTGGATGTTTCGCCTGCAATGCTTCCTTTCTGACATGTCCACAGGTTTTCCTTTTTTAACGTTTCTGTGGATATTCGTTAATATAGTAGTCAAGTGTTCCATATATTGCTCGAATCATATCCTCCTTTAAACTTAAAGAGAATGAGCTTGATATGTTTATGTTATGCTAGACACATCATAAAGATTAAGAGATGTATATTACTTACTGCAAAGCTTTAGAGATATATTTAATGTGATAATAGAACGGATACAAAAGCGTGGGTTAATACGATGGATAACCGGAAGACTCAAATCTTAAATATATTTGAATACGGTTATACCGAAAGGTGTAATAATAAGACCAAGGTATTAAAAAGAATATCCTATGAAAGAAAGTTAGCAAGAACACTTATTTTGTTGTATCACAAATCACGTATTTAATAATATCAAATTATTTGTTATATTAAAAGTGCCTGGACCCTTTTAAATAGTCCAGGCACAGAAGCTCAATTATCAATTTTTTCATTGGTTATTCCAACGTTTGACAAAAAACCTTATTTTTTATTTAATTGCTTCTATTAATGCATCAACGTCTTCTTCTGATGTGCCCCAACCTGTTACAAGTCTTACCGCTATCATATCAGGATCATCCACTGCAGCCCAATCATAGAATAAAAAGTCTTCTTGTAATTTTTTTACTAAAGTTCTTGGGAAAATAGGAAATATTTGATTTGTACAAGAAGTACCAAGAAATTCATATCCTAATTCTGAAATTCTGTTTCTTAAATCTTCAGCTAATTTATTTTCATGTTTTGCAATTTGATAAAATAAACTGTTGTTTTCACCTTTAAGCAATGCTTCAAATTGAACTCCAATTAATCTACCCTTTGCTAACATACCTAAACCTTGTTTCATATAAAATCTGAAATGGTCATTTATTTCTTCATTCAATACTATTAAAGCTTCTCCAAAAAGTATACCATTTTTTGTACCTCCTATATAGAAAGCATCCACAAGATTTGCAATATCTTTAATTGTTAAATCGTTTTCGGGGCTTGTTAGGGCAGAACCTAGTCTAGCCCCATCTATATATAAATATAGGTCATTTTTTTTACAAAACTTTGACAATGCTTCTAATTCGGCCTTTTTGTAGATAGTACCTAACTCGGTTGTATTGGAAATATACACATATTTAGGGATAGTCATATGTTCATCTTCGAATTCATCCAAAACAGTTTGTATCATAGTAGGAGTTAATTTACCGTCCTCTGTATCTAGGGGATAAATTTTGTGTCTTGTAGCTTCCACGCCACCGGTTTCATGCATAAATATATGACTTGTATGGGGAGCTATTACACATTCATAAGATTTTAAAGTTGCAGCAATGGTTATTACATTAGTGGGAGTACCGCCTACCATAAAATGTATATTTGCATTAGGCTTACCTATGAGTTGTTTAATCATTTCCGCTGCATTCTCGCAGTGTGGATCTATACCATAACCATCAGTATGCTCAAAATTTGTTTCAACTAAAGCTTTTAAGATGTCAGGATGGGCTCCTTGAGTGTAATCGCTAATAAAATATTTCATAATTCACCTCTCTAACCTATTTTCTATAAACGTTTTTATATTTTTTGAGTATTTTTTCAACTCTTTCATCGGTATTTTGTTCTTTTTCATATAAATCTGCTTCATATGGTGTTAATTCAGTTATTTTTTTAATATGTTTAGCAACTGGTTTTGGCAAAAAAATCATGTAAATTAGTGGAGAAACAACTAAAGAATCAAATAATGTCCACCCAAAGATTAAAATAAACCAAGGCCAAAAACCTGTCATACTATCAAAAGATAACATCAGTAAAATCAACATACCCACTAACCATAAGAAGAATGTCAAACAGTATTTTTCTATTTTATTAATTTTACTACTTAAGAATTCATCGAACCAATAATCTTTAATGCTCTTAAATATTTTATCGGCATATCTAAACTGGGTGTTGCATAAAAACAGGCATGTTAAATAATCTTCAAATGATACTTTCTCTGGAGGTATTATTGTAGGACCATAAGCATCTGTATTATAGCTAAAAAATGCCGAAGCTTTGATTAGCTTTGCTTCTCCTAAAAATTGTATATCAGTTATTTCTTCAGAACTTTTGTTAAGTACTAGTTGGTCGCCTTCTTTAAGCATTATTGTATCATCTGCTAAGTTAGCCATAGCATTCCCTTTAATGCAAACATATGCATTCATAGAATAGTCATAATCCTTTTCTATTTCTTTTTCTTCATCCGTTGAATTCGGCTTAACATAACCTTGGGAAGGATTGATATCAAAACTAGTTAAAAATCCGCGATTACCCTTTCTAATAATAAGGTTATAGTCCTTGATTTTACCCTTTGTTTCAGTTTTGGACTCACCACTAAAATAATCCACATCATAAAGATCCAACTCTTTAGTATCATTATCATGACTAATTGTAAGGTTTCCTTCGGTTACAATCATAACTCTATCGAAGTCTGGTAAGTTGGTGAAAGTTGATTCATCGTAATCAATTCTAGATGAACTTAGCCTCCAAATAAAGCTTCTTAAAGAATAATTACCATTATCTGGAAATATTGCATGTTCCTCAGTAATTCCTCCGGACCAATGAGTTTTTTTGCCACTTCCTTTTTTAATATAAATATATTCCATATCGTCCTCTCTAGTACATTATTTAATAAATTATATCACATATTAATTTTGAATTCTATTAAATTGCCAAAAGAGTTTGTTATATTTACAACAGGCAAAAACTTGATAAAAAGGTATTAAAAGTACGCAACATTATGGAGAGGTAACAGAAAAAAAGAATTAGAGACTAAGTCTAATTCTAATTAAGTAGAGTTGTTAACTGCAGAAAACGAGGACAACAGATCATTACGTAAATTGATTAATTACGGACTTAAGAGCTTATGTTTTATGATATTTAAACAGAAAATGGCATATAATATTGCTTGGCATGAAGAAAAAGCAGTAATCGTTGTCTTAGCGTTATTGTTATCAGGGAAAGTGGTAAATGTGATAGTTTAAAATTTTGCATCGCAAGAATAATCGATGTTGAAAAGTATCTTCAAATATTTTTCAATGATTAATATTTACGTTGACGATTAACTATTGCCATTGTTTTTTATATTAAAAAAATGTAGATATTTGCAAAAAAATAATGTAGAATGTAATTGGTACATTTTGTTCTTTATTACTTAGGAGGGTATTTTGATTTATGTAGTGGAAGATGATGATAACATCAGAGAATTGATAATTTACACATTAAAAAACGGTGGTTATAAAAGTAAAGGATTTAATAAACCATCAGAGTTTTGGTTAAATATGCATGATGAAACTCCAGAATTGATACTTTTAGATATCATGCTTCCCGAGGAAGATGGTCTTAGTATATTAAAAAAAATCAGAAAAAATCATGAGACTAAAGATATTCCAGTTATGATGCTTACTGCCAAAGGGTCTGAATATGACAAAGTAATAGGCCTTGATTATGGAGCTGATGACTATATGCCAAAGCCTTTTGGTATGATGGAATTCATGGCTAGGGTTAAAGCATTACTCAGAAGAACAGAAAGCAAAACTTCAAAAGATGAGGATGTTGTAATTGGGAACCTGATTATTTCCAATACCAAGCATTTAGTTATAGTTGACGATGAAGAAATAAATCTAACACTAAAAGAATTTGAACTTTTATGTTTATTAGCTAATAATATTGGGATAGTTTTTGATAGAGACAGAATATTAAGCAAAATATGGGGATACTCCTTCGATGGAGAAAGTAGAACAGTTGATGTGCATATCAGATCATTAAGGCAAAAACTAGGTTCAGCGGGAGATATAATAGAAACAGTTAGAGGAATAGGATATAAGATAAGCGATAAAAAGCAATGAAAAAGAAATTATTTGTTAGAATAATATTTATGGTGTTGGTGGTGCAACTGCTTAGCATCATTTCCCTTGTTAGCATACTTCATTATTCTTCACTAAGTGAAATAAGAGTAGAGTTAAAGAATGAGGCTGAGTATCTTGCTGTAGGCTATGATAAAATTGGTACAGCATATTTTGATAATGTTGAAAAAATTGGTGAAAACAGAATAACTCTAATAGATAAAGAAGGTATAGTCTTATATGATAATAAAGCCAATCCGGATTACATGGATAATCACAACACAAGACCTGAGGTAATTGCTGCTAGAAATAATGGCTATGGAGAGTCTGAAAGGGATTCGGATACATTATTAGAAAAAACGGTTTACTATGCGCTTATTATGGAAGATGACTATATAATTAGAGTTAGTGCTAACAGAATTACCCTTGTACAAATGTTCTTAAACCTTATTTATCCAATAGTAGGAGCTATAGTTATAGCTATTATAACTACGCTTATTTTGGCTTTTAAATTATCTGACTCTATAGTAAGACCAATCAATGAATTGAATTTGGAAAAACCCAAAGAGAGTAATTCATATATTGAACTAGATCCTTTAGTTGATAAAATTAACGAACAGAACGAATTAATAGAAGGACAAATAACTGAATTAAAGGATGCTGTAAATATAAAGACCAGGGAAGCAAATTTCAGAAAAGAATTTACTGCCAATGTTTCACATGAACTAAAAACACCACTAACTTCAATTTCTGGATATGCAGAGTTGATAAAAGAAGGTATAGCAAAAGAAGAGGATGTCCCTTATTTTGCAGAGAAAATCCACAGTGAAGCCATAAGGCTTATAGGCCTTGTGGGGGATATAATAAAATTATCTCAAATGGATGAAAATTCAGTAAGTCTTATCAAGGAGCAGGTAGATATTTATGCAATATGTGAAAAAGCTGTTAGTTTACTAGAGCCCATTGCATCAGCTAATAATATTAGCTTAGAATTAGTAGGAAATCATATATATATTGATGGTGTCGAAGAAATATTAGAAGAAATAATATATAACTTATGTGATAATGCAATTAAGTATAATAAGCTTAATGGCAAAGTTACAATTGAGGTGGCAAAAGATTCCGTCGTTCCATATATTAAGGTGGAAGATACGGGAATTGGAATGGAAGAGGAAGAACTTGAAAGAGTTTTTGAACGTTTCTACAGAGTGGATAAAAGTCACTCTAAAGAAATTGGAGGAACAGGGCTTGGACTTTCGATAGTAAAGCATGGAGTCAGTTATCATAATGCGGAAATTGAAATACAATCAGAAGTCGGTAAAGGTACAACTATTACAGTTAAGTTTAATTAGAATATATTGTTACTTGGAGGTAAAATGGATATTTTTTCAGTGATTAGTTTGTTTGGTGGACTAGCATTATTTTTGTATGGGATGAGTGTAATGTCCCAAGGATTGGAAAGGTTAGCAGGTGGAAGGCTAGAAGCCATTTTAAGAACAATGACTGCTAGCAAGCTTAGGAGTTTAGGTTTAGGTATAGGCGTTACTGCGGTGGTGCAAAGTTCATCAGCTGTTACTGTAATGCTCGTTGGACTTGTAAATTCAGGAATAATGACACTTGATGGTTCTATTGGTGTCATAATGGGTTCTAATATTGGAACTACAGTTACTGCATGGGTATTGAGTTTGATTGGTATCGAAAGCAGTAATCTTTTTGTGCAGCTTTTAAAACCAAAGAATTTTTCGCCTATATTAGCATTAATTGGCGTAATAATGCTTATGAGTAAGTCACAAAGGAAAAAGGATATAGGTACGGTGTTTATAGGTTTTGCAGTTCTTATGTACGGAATGAATTTCATGAGTAGCGCAATGAAACCTTTAGCTGAAATACCAGAATTCACATCCATATTAACGGCGTTTAATAATCCACTCTTGGGAATATTTACGGGCTTAGCCTTAACCGCGATAATTCAAAGTTCTTCAGCATCGGTCGGTATTTTGCAAGCTTTATCTTTAACAAATGGTATAACTTTTGGAATGGCGATTCCAATTATAATGGGTCAAAACATCGGAACTTGTATAACTGCTTTAATATCTAGTATTGGTGTAAATAAAAATGCTAAGCGAGTAGCAGTGCTTCATATAACATTCAATTTGTTAGGTACCTTTATATTCTTAATAATATTTTATGGTTTAAATGCGATGTTTGAATTTGCATTTATTGGTAATTCAATTAAGCCCATTGGAGTAGCCATAGTTCATAGTATTTTCAATTTATCAACAACGTTTGTACTATTACCTTTTGGTAAAAATCTTGTAAGAATTGCAGAAAGAGTAATTAAGACGGATGAGAGTTATGAAGAAAGTGTTTCTTTCTTAGACGAAAGATTACTGAATACCAGTGCAGTTGCATTGGCTGAAGCTTCAAATAAAACGAGAGATATGGCAGAAATATCCTTTAAAAATATAGATGACGCAATGAAACTAGTTAATAACTACGACGAAAAGAATTATAATAAAATATATGAAAATGAGAACAAGGTTGACAAATATGAAGATAAATTAGGAGCATTTTTGATAAAACTATCAGCTGCTGATTTGGTTGATAAAGAGTCGACAGAAATCACAAAGTTACTACATAGTATTGGGGATATAGAACGAATAAGTGATTTGGCTATTAATGTTGCCGACATAAGCAAAGAAATGATGGGGAAAAAGAAGTGTTTTTCTGTTGAAGCAGATCGAGAAATGAAGGTTTTAATTGCTGCAATGAACAAGGTTCTTGAAAATACTTTATTTGCATACAAAAATAATGATATTGAAGTAGCGGTTAAAGTAGAGCCAATTGAAGAAGTAATTGATGATTTAGTTGCCAAAATGAAAGCTAATCATATAAGGCGATTGAAGCAGGGCGATTGCACGATAGAGCAAGGATTAATGTTGGTTGAATTAATTACTAATTTTGAGAGAATATCTGATCATTGCTCAAACATTGCGGTTACTCTTATTGAAATTGATAGGGATAGCTTTGGCGCCCATGAATATATGAAAAATATAAAATCTCAAGAAGATAAAGAGTTCGTTAAATTATATGAAAAATATTCTAAGCAATATAAAATATAAGTGGAGGGCTAGATGAATATATTTTCGTTTTTTACATTATTGGGCGGATTAGCATTATTTTTATATGGAATGAATATAATGTCTCAAGGGCTAGAAAAAATTGCTGGTGGCAAATTTGAATCAATACTAAAATCCATGACCGAAAATAAACTTAGAAGTTTAAGCTTGGGAATAGGTACTACTGCAGTAATACAAAGTTCATCGGCTGTTACTGTAATGCTAGTTGGACTTGTTAATTCAGGTATTATGACATTGAATCAAAGTGTTGGAGTAATATTAGGTGCCGATATCGGGACCACAATAACTGCTTGGGTTTTAAGTTTAATAGGTATCGAAAGTTCAAATGTTTTTATACAAATGCTTAAACCTGAATCATTTTCACCCTTAGTAGCATTAGCTGGGGTAACGATGATAATGAGTTGCAAAAATAACAGAAACAAAGACATAGGAACAGTTTTGATAGGATTTGCATTACTTATGTTTGGAATGGAAATGATGAGTGATTCTATGAAACCTCTAGCGGATATGCCAGAATTTGCTAGCATATTGACAGCATTTAATAATCCTTTCCTCGGTTTGTTAACAGGATTATTACTTACAGCAGTAATACAAAGTTCGTCGGCGTCAATAGGTATTTTGCAAGCACTATCTTTAACAAATGGAATAACATACCAAATAGCATTGCCAGTAATTATGGGACAAAATATTGGTACTTGTATAACTGCAATTATATCTAGCGTTGGAGTAAACAAAAGCGCTAAAAGAGTAGCTGCTTTCCATGTTATGGTAAAAGTTATAGGCGTTATAATTTTCTTAACAGTATTTTACGTGTTCACCATTATTCTAGATTTCAAATTTATTAGTGGAAATATAAATCCTGTTGGAATAGCAATAGTTCATAGCGTATTTAATATATTCATTGTATCAGTATTATTACCATTTACCGATAAGTTAGTTTGTTTAGTAGTTAAAATCATACCAGATGATGATAGTAAAGAAAATGTTCAATTTCTCGATCAAAGATTATTGAACACCCCTTCATTGGCATTGGCGGAATGTGGTAAGAAAACTGAGGAAATGGCAAAGATGGCCTTTAATAATATAAGTGTAGCCATGACACTTTTCGAAGACTATAATCAAATTAGATATAATAATATAGATAGAATAGAAAAGAAAGTTGATGAGTACGAAGACAATATTGGAGAATTTTTAATTCAAGTTTCGTCAAATGATTTGTCTGATAAGGACTCAAATGAAGTTTCAAAACAGCTTTATGTGATATCAAATTTGGAAAGATTAAGTGACCACGCAATGAATGTTGCTAAAATTGCAAATTTATTACATGAAGAGAACAAAGAATTTACGAAAATAGCTAGACAAGAGCTAGTAACTATAACTGAAGCATTAAATGAGATAATTGGTTTAACCCGCAAAGCATATAAAGACTCAGATGTTGAACTTGCTAAAAAAGTTGAGCCGCTAGAAGAAGTAATAGATGATCTTGTTGAACAAATAAACAGTAATCATGTAAAAAGATTAAAGAAAAAGTTAAGTACTATAGAAAGTGGCTTAAAATTAATCGATGTACTTGCAAATTATGAAAGAGTTTCTGACCATTGCTCAAATATAGCTATTAAGGTTATTGAAATAGCAGGCGATGGTACTAGTTCCCATGAATATATAAGTAGGATAAAAACACAAGGAGATGAGGATTTCAAAAAAATGTATTTGGAGTACTCAAAAAAATATAAAATAGCATGAGATTAGAATTAATAGCCACAACCACATTCGGCTTAGAAGCAGTGGTAAAAAGAGAAATCCAAAATTTAGGATATAAAATCATATCAGCAGAAGATGGCAAGATTACATATCTAGGAGATGAATATGCAATTGCTCGGAGTAATCTTTGGTTACGATCTGCCGAAAGAGTACTTGTTAAGATGGGAGAATTTAAAGCTCTTAGCTTTGAAGAACTTTTTCAGCAAACTAAAGCGTTGCATTGGGAAGAATGGATACCTATAGACGGAGAGTTCCCTGTTAATGGAAGTTCAGTAAAATCAAAGCTAAGCAGTGTTCCAGCATGTCAAAGTATAGTAAAAAAAGCTATAGTAGAAAGAATGGGTGAATTCTATTGCCAAGAAACATTTGCGGAAAGTGGTGTAAAATATCCAATAAAAGCAACTTTATTAAAAGATAGAGTAACTTTGACTTTAGATACTACTGGTGTGGGTTTACATAAAAGGGGATATAGGGTAAATGATGTAACAGCACCCATAAAAGAAACTTTGGCTTCTGCGATGGTTATGCTTTCTTTTTGGAATAAAGATAGGGTTTTAATTGATCCGTGCTGTGGTTCAGGGACAATCGTGATTGAGGCTGCTATGATAGGTAGAAATATTGCCCCAGGTTTGAATAGAGAGTTTATTTCACAGAAATGGGATTGTATAAATCCCAAGGTATGGAAAGAGGAAAGAAAAAAAGCATTCAAAGAAATTAATCATGATTGTGAACTTAATATAACAGGTATTGATATAGAATCATATGCAATAAAAGCAGCAAAAGAAAATGCCATGGAAGCTGGTGTTGATGAGGATATTAGATTTATCAACATGGATATGAAAAAATTAAAAATAACCAATGAAGACAATGGTATTATAATCACCAATCCTCCGTATGGTGAAAGAATTGGAGATACCAATATTATGAATAAGATTTACAATAAACTAAACGAATTAACAAAAGAAAATCCTAGATGGTCTTTATTTATGATAACCACTGATAAGGATATTGAAAGAAAAGTCTTTAATAAAGAAGCTAATAGGAGGAGAAAACTATATAACGGACGATTAGAGGCATGTTATTACCAATTCCACGGAGAAAGAAAAAAAGATGAGAATTAGTGTCGATAGAAGCTCAACGATACCGATATATTTACAAATTAAAGATAACTTAAAGAATAAAATTTTAGCAAAAGAATTGCTAGCTAAGATGAAACTGCCTTCGGAAAGGGAATTAGCTAAATTACTTGATGTGCATAGAAATACGATTACTAAAGCGTATAATGAATTAAAATCAGAGGGATTAATTGAATCTAAGCATGGAGTTGGGTATATAGTATCTCCAATCATTAAAAATGAAAACAATTTAAGACATGGTAAAAATAAAGTTAATTGGCATAATGCCATTAAAAGTTATTATTTGGATTACGAGAGCACATTTGATGATATTTTCATAAGTAATCAGAAAGAAGGGGTTATTTCTTTTGGAGGAGGAATGGCCTCAAAAGAAATTTTTTCTGAAGCTAAAACTGCAGAAATGTTCAAGGATATACTTAAAAATGAAGAAGGTAGTAATCAATATTTTACCCTATATAAGGGGGATAAAGTCTTAAGAAAAGAATTGGTCTCATTTTTAAGCACTAAAGGTATTAATTCTTCAGAAAAAAATATTCAAGTTATGCCAGAAATGAATCAAGCTTTAGATTTTATAGTTACAATACTAATCAATGAGGGAGACATGGTATTTTTAGAAGAACCTATTTCTCCAGATGTATATAGAACTTTTAAACTAGCAGGAGCTAAAATATTCACTATTGAAATGGATGACCAAGGAATAATCACTAGTGGACTAGATGAATTATTAGAATTAAAAAAACCAAAACTAATCTTTGTTAATGCTGGATATCAAGATCCCAGTGGTGTTATTACTAGTTTAGACAGAAGAAAAGAATTATTGGATGTAGCTAACAGACATAGAATACCTATCATTGAAGAAGATGAGAATACGGACTTGTATTATGAAGGCTTTGAAATGCCTACATTAAAATCAATGGATGAATATGATAATGTCATCTATATATATACCTTTCAATTCACATTCATTCCAGGACTAGCAATGGCATTTGTAGTTGGTAATAAAAAAGTTGTTGATAGTTTAAGCAATTTAGTATCAACTAGGCTTATGTCCCTTGACTGGATTAAACAAAGGCTTTTAAGTAGATATCTATCGGACGGAACCATTATAGAGTCCATGGATGAGATAAGAAAACTGTATCAAGGGAAAAGAGATTTGATGGGCGAAAGATTAAATCCTTTATTGAATTGTGGATATGAGTTTAGTGTTCCCAAAGGAGGGGTATATTATTGGTGCAAGCTTCCCGAAGGTGTAACATCAAAAAAAATATACCTAGAAGCGAAAAAACATGGTATAACACTAATACCTGGAGAAGTATTTTATCCTAAAGGGAAAAAAGGACACGATAGAATAAGGCTAAACTATTCATATGAAAGCTGTGAGAAAATTAGCGACGGTATTTATAAGCTTGTAAAACTAATGGAAAAAGAAACACTGGCACGTGAATAATCTAATTAACTGGCACTTTAATTATAATTATGTTGGATGTATTATGCAATTAGGATGATTATTACTTGAAAAGGAGAAAACAAAATGGCTGTAAATTTAAAAGGAAGAAGTTTTTTGACATTAATGGATTTCACTCCACTTGAAATCAGATATATGCTTGACCTAGCACATGACTTAAAGGCAAAGAAAAGAGCAGGTGTTGTTAATAGT
>DATFJV010000011.1:0-16122 GCA_035268985.1 Anaerovoracaceae bacterium
AAGTAATTGATTTTGAACACCTTGGTCAGCAAAAACAATTATTTGTCCATAGGATTTGGTCTCAACTAAAGATATATAACTATCAGTATCTTCATTAGATAAGGCTAGATCCAATAATTCTAAGGCATATTCATCGCTAACCCTAGAATTATCATTGAGTATATCAAGAACATTGCCTTGGGAATCAATTCTGATTGAAAAAGTATCATTATTTGCCATTTGTTTTGGCGGGCCTATTGGATTTTCCCCTGGCTTTATATTTATTATGCCATCGTTCCTGGCTAAATCTTTTAAAATGTCTAGTGAAGCGTTTTCGTTATTTTTTGTCAAAACAATATTGGTTGTTAGTAGTATACTTAATAGTAGAAAAATAAGTGAAACCCCCGTTATGGTGATGAACTTAAATCGCATTCTATTAATCATTTGATTTTACCTCCAAAAAATATCCCGCACCTCGTTGAGCATTTATAAAAACATTTGACACTATAGCTTTTAGTTTTTTTCTAATAAAAGAAATATATACTTCAACTGAATTGTATTCACCATTAAAATCATAACCCCAAACTTTATCAATAAATTGTTCTTTTGATATGATTTGGTTTTGGTTTGTTATGAGCAATTCCATAATTGCGAATTCTTTTGTGCTAACTTTTATGCTACCATGACTTGTTGCAAAGGTTAAATTCCCTTTGTCTAAAGTAAGATTACCTAAAGATATGGTGTCTCCAATAAATAATTCTTTACGCCTAAGTACAGATCTGATTCTTGCCATTAACTCTTCAGTTTCAAATGGTTTTGTTATGTAATCATCTGCGCCAAAGTCCAAACCTGTTATTTTATCTTCTAATTCCCCTTTAGCAGTAAGAAGGATTACGGGAGTGGAAATTTTACTGTTTCGAAGCTGCTTTAGCATTTCTAGGCCATCCATTTTAGGCATCATAATATCCAACAGGATTAAATCATAAGTGTCTTCTAAAGCGTAGTCTAATCCATCTAAACCGTTATATACTGCATCTACCACATAACCTTTTTTAATAAGTATGGCTTGTAATACGTTGGACAATGACTTTTCATCCTCAACTAATAATATTTTCATATAAATTTCTCCTTATATAAAGATATTATAGCACAAACCTTTAAATAACATTGAAAAAAGAACCTGAAAAGGTTCTTTTAATTAATTATTCATGTTTTCAACAAGAAGTTTTTCAATGTACTGCTTAGCTGTCCTTGGGCTTCTTCCGTTTTTTCTAATTGCAAAGGCTTCAGCACCAAATATTAGTTCATCTTTTGAAATATTCAAATCTGTTTCTTTTAGTAGTTCTAGCAATATGTTTATATACTCATCTTTATTTGGATTCAGATATGTAATAGTTAATCCAAATCTGGAAGCCAAACTCATGTTTTCTTGAAGAGTATCTGCCATATGTATGCTGTCTGACAGTCTTTCTGAGTGACTTTCATTTAAAAGATGTCTTCTATTGCTAGTAGCATATATCAAAGTGTTGCTGTTATAAGAGGATGATTTTCCTTCAAGTATGCCTTTTAGTATGCAATACTTTTCATCCGCTTTTTCAAAACTTAGATCATCTATAAATATAATAAACTTAAGAGAAGTTTTTGAAAGTTCTTCCATGATGTCCGGAAGGAAAGCTATTTGTTCAGGGTCTAATTCTACTAGACGCAAACCATCACTAAATAATGAGTTACATACTGCCTTGACTGTTGAGCTTTTACCTGTGCCTGCTGAACCGTAAAGTAGGGCATTACTGGCTTTAACGTTTTTTAAAAATGCTTTAGTATTATCGTAAAGCTTTTGCTTGTTGTTTTCGTAACCATATAGTTCATTCATGGACTGAGGATCAGGATTTGAAACATGATAAAGCTCGCCATTTTTAATTCTAAATACATTGTATTTGGCGAATATTCCATAACCTAATTTATTGACGTTTTGTATGGTTTTTCGATAACTTCTATAAAGATCCGTATTACTTATTTCCCAATCAGGCAAATTCATGGTGGTTAAATTATTACCAATTAAATCTCTTCCGTGGGAGTTAGCTAAATTATTTAATATTAGCAAATCCCTTTTTAATGCATGTTCTATTTCGCTGTTAACTTTTTCTCCCATGGCTATTTTTCTAATGTAGATGTTGTCATCTTCATTAACTAGTCTTAGAACTAAATTGCTAAGATTACCTTCTCCTTGGTCATAAACTATATTAACCAAAGCGGTATACTTATTTAAGATTTCTTGCGTTGACTTATTGTAAACAAAACAATCATAGAGATCTATGATTGCTTTGAATAAATGGCTGTTATATAAATTTCTGAATATCGTTAATGAGTAAAGCTGTTCAATCATTTATTATACCTTTACTGTCCAATTGTACGCATCCTTAACTGCTCCGGTCTGTATGCCATATATAGTGTCGTACAAATCTTGGGCAATTTCTCCAATCTTATTTTCGTTAATAGTCATAACTTTATCTTTATATTTGAGTTCGCCTACAGGTGAAATTATTGCGGCAGTACCAGTTGCAAACATTTCTTTAAGCTTTCCATCATCATAGGCTTCTAATAATTCATCAATGGTGAGTTTCTTTTCTTTTACAGTAACTCCTTTATCAGATAAGTAAGTGATTACAGAGTTTCTAGTTATACCAGGAAGGATTGTGCCATCCAGTGGGGCGGTAATTACTTCATCCCCGATTACAAAGAAGGCATTGGATGTTCCAACTTCTTCGATATATTTTCTTTCTACTCCATCTAGCCATAAAATTTGTTCATAACCTAGGGCATGAGCTACCTCTTGTGCCTTTAATGCTGCGGCATAATTCCCTCCGCATTTGGCTTCTCCTGTTCCGCCTTTGGTCGCTCTTACATAGAAATCTTCCACATATAGCTTGGTGGGTCTAAGCCCGCCTTCATAATATGAACCGACTGGGCTCATAATGATCATGAATTTATATGATTTAGAAGGCCTTATTCCAAGAAAAGCTTCCGTTGCAAATATAAATGGTCTAACATAGAGGGAAGTCCCTTCTTTGCCAGGAATCCAATCGGAATCTATATTCACTAAAGCTTTAACTGCTTCTACGAATATGTCTTCGTCTATTTCTGGTATACAAAGCCTTTTATTTGTATTATTGGTTCTTTTTGCATTCATATCAGGTCTAAAAAGAAGAACTTCGCCAACTTTGCTTTTATAAGCTTTCAAACCTTCAAACATCTCTTGACCATAATGTAAAGAGACTGCAGCAGGGTCAAGTTCTAAAGGTGCATAGGGAATAATTTTGCCATCATGCCATCCTTGACCTTCGTCATATTCCATAACAAACATATGGTCTGTAAATTCAACTCCAAATTTCAAATCGTTTTCATCTGGTTTATTTTTAGGGTTTTGTGTCTTTTCTACTTTAAAATCGTATTTCATATTCTACCTCACGTTAACTTAGTAATCTCTATCCAATATAATAAGTAAATAATAAAACAAAAGTTGTGTTTTGTCAACAAGCAAAAGAAAAATAAATTGTTAGAATTAACAAATTAATAAATTGCTTCATATTTATTGTTTAGGTTTCTTTTTTGAATATTTAGTAGTATAATGTAAAAGTAAGCTATCAATGATTGTGATAAAGAGGTAACTATAGATGATAACAAAAAAAGTTCCCAATGTTGATTTAAATGATTATGCTTTACCAAATGGAATGTTGATTGATAAAAGTATTAAAAAACAGATAGATGACATACGACTAATATATCAAGCAGCATTAAGAGAAGTTACTACTAAATTAGAGGTACTGGATGATGATTTTCAAATAAAGAATTGTTATGTACCTATACATCATATGGAAAGCAGATTAAAATCTGTGTCTAGCATGATAGAAAAAGCAGAAAGATATGGAATAAAGGACCCTATAAATAATCTAGAAGAAGTAAAGAAAGAAATAAAAGACATTGCAGGTATTAGGGTAGTATGTAAGTATATAGATGATTTATATTCCATGTCTAGATATTTACTTAAACAAGATGATGTTGAACTTATATGCATCAAAGATTATTGTAAAAACCCTAAGGCTAGCGGATACAGAAGTCTTCATGTTGTAATTGCAATACCTATATTTTTACTTGATAAAACATTAAACGTCCCTGTAGAAATTCAATTTAGAACAATTGCCATGGATACTTGGGCAAGCTTGGAACATGAATTGAAATATAAGAATAAGGGAGAAATCACAAAAGAAATGCATGAGCAATTAATTGACTGTGCAAATCGTTTATCGGATACTGATGTGAAGATGGAGGAAATAAGAAAGAATATAAATAACATGTAAGTGAAGGGCAAAATATTGCCCTTTTTTTAATATACAAAAGCTTGACTTTTTTTTTGAATAATATAAACTAATAGATATTGATTAATTAGGTATAATATGAACAATTGAAAGGGATTGGATTAAAAATAAAGGAGATTATTCATGAACAAAAATTTAGCAAAAACATATAATCCTAAAGACTTCGAAGACAGGATTTATGAAATTTGGGAAAGCAAGGGGGCTTTCAAAGCTATACGAGATGAAAATAAAAAACCGTTTACAATAGTAATGCCACCACCAAATATAACTGGACAATTACACATGGGGCATGCGTTGGATCAAACACTACAGGATGTACTTACTAGATGGAAAAGAATGGATGGTTATAGTGCATTATGGCTTCCTGGCTCAGATCATGCTAGTATTGCAACGGAAGTTAAAGTTGTAAATAAATTAAGAGAAGAAGGCATAGAAAAGGAAGAAATCGGGAGAGAAGAATTTCTTAAGCATGCTTGGGAATGGAAAAAAGAATATGGTGGTAGAATAACAGAGCAGTGCAGAAAGCTTGGTGATTCTTGTGATTGGGATCGTGAAAGATTCACAATGGATGAGGGTTGCAGTAAAGCTGTTAATGAAATGTTCCTTAGACTTTATGAAAAAGGATATATATATAAAGGGAATAGGCTTATAAATTGGTGTCCGGATTGTAGTACCTCATTATCTGATGCAGAAGTGGAACATATAGATAAAAATGGTAAATATTGGTATTTTAGATATCCAGGAGCTGATGGATCTGAAGGAATCGTAGTTGCAACATCTAGACCAGAAACCATGTTTGGTGATATTGCAATAGCAGTACATCCCAGCGACGAAAGATATAAAAATTTAATAGGAAAGAATGTTATTCTTCCATTAGTTAATAAAGAAATACCTATAATTGAAGATGTTTATCCTGATCCTGAAAAAGGAACTGGCGCGGTTAAAATTACACCAGCGCATGATCCTAATGACTTTGAAGTAGGAGAAAGACATAATCTTGAAATAATATCATGCATAAATGATGATGCTAAAATGAATGAGTATGCTGGCAAATACCAAGGCATGGATAGATTTGAATGTAGAAAAGAATGGGTTAAAGATTTAGAAGATGCTGGTTTCTTGGTAAAGACTGAAGAAAAAGTGATTCCAATAGGGCAGTGCTATAGGTGTAATACTGTAATTGAACCTATGCTTTCTGACCAATGGTTTGTAAAAATGGATGAATTAGCAAAACCTGCTATTGAAGCAGCTAGCAATGGAGATTTAGTTCATGTACCCGATAGATTCGAAAAAATATATCTACATTGGTTAAATGGAATAAGAGATTGGTGTATTTCAAGACAATTATGGTGGGGTCATAGAATCCCAGCTTATTATTGTCAGGATTGTGGAGAGATGGTTGTTTCTTTGGATAAACCAAGTTCTTGCCCAAAATGTGGGTCAATTAATATTAAACAGGATGAAGATGTTTTAGATACTTGGTTTAGCTCTGCATTATGGCCGTTTTCAACTTTAGGGTGGCCTGAAAATTCAAAGGATTTGGAATACTTTTTCCCAACTGATGTATTGGTAACTGGCTATGATATAATATTTTTCTGGGTAGTTAGAATGGTATTTTCTTCATATGAAGCGATGGGAGAATCTCCTTTTAAACATGTTTATGTTCATGGCTTAGTTCGAGATGAACAGGGACGAAAAATGAGTAAATCTCTTGGAAACGGTATTGATCCTTTGGAAATTATTGATTGTTATGGTGCTGATGCATTAAGATTTATGCTTACTACTGGCATTACTCCTGGTAATGATATGAGGTTTATTGAAAGCAGATTGGATTCTTCTAGAAACTTTGCGAACAAACTATGGAATGCATCTAGATTCGTTATTATGAATCTTCAAGATGAAGATGGTAATTTTTTAGAAATGATCGAAGGTGAATTTAAAGATGAAGATAAATGGATATTTTCTAAAGTTAATGACGCAGTAATATATATAAATAAAGCATTGGAAAGATTTGATTTAGCATTGGCAGGACAAAGGGCTTATGATTTAATTTGGAATGAATACTGTGACTGGTATATAGAAATTGTAAAAGGAAGACTCTATGGAGATGATGAAGAGGATAAGAAAGTTGCCAGGTATGTCCTGGTTAATGCTTTAAAGGGCATGCTTAAATTGCTTCACCCATTTATGCCTTTTATTACAGAAGAAATCTGGAGTTACTTGCCTAAATCAGAATTAAATAAAGATAATCCTGATAGTCTACTTATAAAAGAGGCATGGCCAAAATATGACGAAACATTTTCTTATGAGTATGAAGTTGGTGTATTGAATACTGCAATGGAAATAATCAAAGCCGTTAGAAATATTAGAGCTGAAGTTGATGCAGTGCCAAGCAAGAAATTGAGCTGTATAATATATTCTGACAAGAAAAAAGATGTTGTTATTGCTGGTGAAAGGTACATTAAACAAATAGCAAACATTTCAGATATCATGTTTATTGACAATAATAACGAAGCGCCTGATGAAGTAATGTCTGCGGTTGTAGATGGTGCAGAGGTTTATATACCTCTTGATGATTTATTAGACTATAATGCGGAACTTGAGAGATTGACAAAAGAGAAAGATAGATTGGAAAAAGAAGTACTTAGAGTCGACAAGAAGCTTTCTAATCAAGGCTTTACTTCTAAAGCACCTAAGAATGTTATAGAAGAAGAAGAAAATAAAAAAGTAAAATATGAAGACATGCTACAAAAAGTAAATGAAAGATTAACTGTAGTGGAAAAAAAGGTGAAAGGCTAAAATGGATAGTGATATAAGTCAAACCCTAGACAAAATTCATAGTTTTTGTACCTTTGGTAGTATTTTGGGCCTCGAAAGGATGCAAGAACTTTGCGATAGAATGAATAACCCTGAGGATAAGCTTAAAGTTGTTCACGTAGGGGGTACAAATGGTAAAGGTTCAGTATGTAGATATGTGTATGAAGTATTAATTGAAGCTGGATATAAGGTTGGGTTATATACTTCCCCTTATGTTAACATTTTCAATGAGCGCATAGAGGTTAATCGTCAGCAGATTAAAGACGAAGATTTAATTAGCTATTCAGAGCTAGTCATGAAATATGCAGAAGATATGAAAGAACCACCTACTGAATTTGAGTTAATTACTGCAATAGCATTGAAGTATTTTAGTGATAAAAACCTAGATTTTGTGATTCTAGAAGTTGGTTTAGGTGGTAGAGGAGATTCTACTAATATTATAAAAGAACCATTGATATCCGTCATAACATCAATTGGCTTTGACCACATGGACAGATTGGGGAACACATTAAGCGAAATCGCTTATGAAAAGGCGGGAATTATAAAAAATGGGGTGCCTGTTGTTTCTGCGGTTTATCCAACAGAGGCTAAAGATGTAATAAAATCAGTTGCTGAGAAAAATAACTCAAAATTTATTGATGTAACTAAAATTGAATATGATATAATAACTGAAAATATTCATAAGAGTGAATATTTTATGGATGGTTTGAATCTTAGCATTTCCATGGGAGGGAAGCATCAAATAATAAATTCCATAACGGCATATAAAACAATTGCTAATCTTAATGATAGGAATGTGGTAGATGCTTCAAAAAAACAAATTAAAGAAGGTTTAATAAAAGCAAAACAACCAGGAAGAATTGAAGTGTTTGGTGATAAACCCAAAATAATCTTAGATGGTGCGCATAATACGGATGGGATATTTGCTTTATCCAAAACCATAAGAAAAAATTATATGAGTGATAAGATACTAATTATTGTAGGGGTATTGAAAGATAAATCTTACGATGAAATGATGGGGGAATTAGCACTTTTAACTGATGAATTTATAGTAACAGAACCTCAAAATGACAGAAAACTTAATTCTGTTATTCTATCTGAGGCAATTGAAGCCCATGGTGCAAAATGCTTAATAGAACCAAATCCTAAGGATGCATTCGAAAGAGCCATGGAAATTAAAGATGATTATGATGTTATTGTTTTTGCGGGGTCCCTATATTTAATAGGTGAAATACGCGGGTTTTTAGAAGAATAAGGAGATGATGAGATGTTTGACAAATTTAACAATGATGACAGTAATTACAATGTGGAAAACTTTGAGCTGATTAAAAAGGCAGCACCTGAAGTTGGTGAAATAATTGAAAAGGAATACAATCGACAAAGGAATAATATTGAACTTATAGCTTCTGAAAACTATTGTTCGGAAGCGGTTTTAGCAGCAAATGGAAGTTGCTTATGTTGGAAATATGCAGAAGGTTATCCATATGAAAGAACTTCTGGAAATAAAGGTAGATATTATGGAGGGACTGAATTTATAGACCAGCTAGAGGAGTATTGTTGCGATAAATGGCGAGAGGTTTTCAATACTGATTATCATGTTAATGTACAATCTCATAGTGGTTCTCAGGCGAATTTTTCTGCTTTTAAATCAGTGCTTAAAACTGGTGATACTATTTTATCCATGAGTCTTGATAACGGTGCACATTTAACCCATGGGGCGGAGGTTAATTTTAGTGGTCAATTATATGATATTCATTTTTATGATGTTGATGATAATGGTTTTATTGATATGGAAGATGTTAGAAAAAAAGCTGAATCTTTAAAACCTAAAATGATATTAGCAGGAGCAAGTGCTTATTCAAGAATTATCGATTTTCCTGAATTTGCTGAAATAGCAAAGAGTGTGGGTGCATACTTTATGGTTGATATGGCACATATTGCAGGCTTAGTAGCTGCAGATGAACATGTATCGCCTTTTGGCCATGCTGATTTAATTACCACAACTACTCATAAAACTTTGAGAGGACCTAGAGGAGGTTTAATTTTTGGAAAACCTGAGCTTGCAAAAAAAATAGATAGTTCAGTATTTCCTTACGCGCAAGGTGGTCCTTTGGAACATATAATTGCAGGTAAAGCGGTATGTGCAGTAGAAGCACTAAAACCGGATTTTAAAGCATATCAGCATCAAGTGGTAATTAATTCAAAAGCTTTTTGTGATGAGTTTATTAAAATGGGATATAATGTGGTTACTAGAGGAACAGATAATCATCTATTCTTGCTTGACCTTTCTGAATATGAATTTACAGGGAAGGATTTGCAGAATAGGTTAGATGAAGTTGGTATTACTCTTAACAAGAATTGTGTTCCTAATGAAAAAAGATCTCCAATGCAAACAAGCGGTGTAAGAATAGGAACTGCTCCTATGACTACTAGAGGGTATAAGGAAGAAGATTTTGTAAAAGTTGCTCACAGAATTGATGAAGTTATAAAAGAAATGTCCAATAAATAAAATTAAATGCGGCGCGAATGCGCCGTTTATTGTTTTTTTAATTCAATTTTTAAAATTTATTGAATGGTAAAATAGATTAGTGTATAATCAAAATAAATAAAGATAAGGAGGACAGAACAATGGTGAAATTACTATTAGGTCATAAAGGTGCTGGAAAAACCAAATTGATGATTGATTTAGCAAATCAAAATGTTGAAAATGGTAGAGGTAGTACAATATTTATAAATAAAAACGCAAGACTAATGTATGATCTGAAATATAAAATTAGGGTTATATGTATGGAAGATTATGAACACATTACTAATTGCGATGAGTATATAGGGTTTCTATATGGCATAATCAGCTCTGATCATGATATAGAAACTATTTTTATTGACAGTATACTAAAGCATGCAGACTTCACATTGGGAGATTTACCTGAATTTATTGAAAGATTAAAAAAGATTTCTAAGAATTATGGAATGGATTTTGTAGTAAGCTTAAGTGCTGAACAGGAAGAAATGATAGGCGTAGATTTCGAAGGCTGTGAAGTAGTTAATAAATAGATGGGATAAAAAGCAAGTAGGGGGAACTTACTTGCTTTTTTTGTGAGGAACAAGAATGAAAATAGATAATGAACTGGTAGTAAAAGCATATAAAAATAAGCCAGGAAGGTATATGGGAGAGCACAAGGATTACGCTATACTGATACCTTTAGTGAAAATGGAATATGGTACTTATGTTTTATTTGAAGAGCGTTCTGAAAAACTAATAGCTCAACCAGGGGAAATCTGTTTCCCTGGGGGAAAAATTGAGGAAGATGAAAATGCAGAACAAGCAGTTATTAGGGAAACATGTGAGGAGCTTGAAATAAAAGAGGAAGATATCAAAATTATTGCTAAGGGTGATAAACTACATAGATATGCAAATGTAAATATATACTCATATATAGGATTCTTGTCACCTAATATTGAATTTAATAAAATCAATAATTCTGAAGTTGAAAAGGCTCATTTAATAAAAGTAGATAAGCTAATAAACGCCCATGTGGATATGTATTATACAAAGATTGGCCCGTTGGACATAGAAGGGTTTCCTTATGAAAAAATAGGTGCAAAAGACTATTCTCAATGGATTTATAGGGATTGGGAAGTGCCAATCATTAAATGTGAAGGTATAATTATTTGGGGATTAACTGCTAAATTCCTATTGGAATTTTTAAAAAGAATAGACAACGATGGATAACGAATTAGATTTTGCATACATAATTCATAAATTGGCTCTATACAAATCATAAGATTTGTTTTATAATATTAAGTAGTTATGATAACTAGGAGGTATAATATGAAAAAAGCATTAGTATTATTATTAGCACTAAGTATGGTACTTTGTTTCTTCGGTTGTGGAAGTAGTGATACTCCAGAAGAAGCAGAAACTGCTGATACTTATGAAGTTGCTATGATTACTGACATTGGTACCATTGATGACAAATCATTTAACCAAGGAACTTGGGAAGGTGTTGAAGAGTTTGCTGTGGATAATGACTTGACTTACAAGTATTATCAGCCAACAGAAGATTCTTTCGATGGTAGAATGGAACAAGTTGACCTAGCTGTAAACAATGGAGCTATGGTAATTGCAACTCCTGGATTCCTATTTGAAGATGTTGTTTATGCAGCACAGGATAAATATCCTGACGTAAAATTCATCTTAATTGATGGTAACCCACATGATGCAGACTATAACTATGAGACTAAAGATAATACAGTTGGAATAACATTTGCTGAAGAAGAAGCAGGTTATTTGGCTGGTTATGCTGCGGTTAAAGAAGGTTATACTAAACTTGGATTTATGGGTGGTATGGCTGTTCCTGCAGTAGTTAGATATGGTTATGGATTTGTTCAAGGCGCTAACGATGCAGCAGTTGAAATGGAAATTGATGTGGAAATGAAGTATCACTATACAGGTGGATTCAATGCATCTCCTGACATCCAGACTAAAGCAGCTGGTTGGTATGCTGCTGGTACAGAAGTTATTTTCTCTTGCGGTGGAGCAATATTTGACTCAATTAGTGCTGCAGCAGAATCTAGTGAAGCTGACGTTATTGGCGTAGACGTTGACCAAAGTTCACAATCTGAGACGGTAGTAACTTCTGCTATGAAGGGTTTAAAAGAAGCTGTAGTAAAGGCACTAGATGCTTACTTAGCTGACGAATTCCCAGGTGGAGAATCTTGGTTATTGGGCGCAGCAGACGATGCTGTAGGTCTTCCTATGGAAAACTCTTCATTCGAAACATTTACTCAAGATGATTATGATGTGGTATTTGAAAAATTAGTAAATGCTGAAGTAGAAATTCCAGTAGATACTGATTATGAATCAGCAGACATGATTGAAGTAACTAACGTTATGGTTGAATCCGTAGAGTAATTAGATGCTTTAAAATGGGCGCCTAGCGCCCATTTTTTTTAGGAGAAAATATGTTTAATCATCATGAAAGAAATGATAAATATAACAGAACTTTAAGGCCATTAGTATTATCATTAATAGTAGCTTTAACATCTTCAATTAATTTTAATGTTTTAGGATATGGTTTTATCATTGCGCTATCGGTAATAATGCTAGAAGTTTTTTTGTATGTTTATAAAGATATACCTTTATTAAAAATGACATTATTTACAGCAATATTTGCACCTGGTTTTAGATTGGTTTTAAATTCCCTTATGAATGGTGACATAGGATTGATTATTAAAGATGTAATGCCTGATATTACGTTTTTTTTATCCTTTGGGATAGTATTTATGATAATGAATAGAATTATAGATAGGGGTCAAGGAATCGTTAATTATCTAATAATTATATTCTTTTCAGATATGATATCAAATGTTGTAGAAATTACATTTAGAGAAATAATATTCGATAAGGATTTATTATTGGTATCTTCATTTAGTATAATAATGATCATAGCTTTTATAAGGACAATGGTTATAGCTATCATCATTATTTGCATAAATGCAAATAGCTCATTAATATTAAAAAAAGAGCATGACGATGAGTATAAAAGACTTGTAATACTTTACTCAGTATTTGAAAGTGAACTATATATTATGAACAAAAATGCTGTTGAAATAGAAGACATTATGAAAAAGGCATATATACTTCATAATGAACTCAAAAATTATGATGTACCCAAAAAACTAGCTGATATATCCTTGGATATTTCAAAAGATGCCCATGAAATAAAAGGTGATTATAAAAGGTCAATCGAAGTACTTAGAAATAATTTTATAGAGAATTATATAGATAATCCTATTACAATTAATGATTTGGTCCAAATAATAAAAACTGATGTTAATAATAGAATAAAAAGTGAAGAGCTAAATGTTGTCTTTAATGTTAATGTAAAAACGAATTTTATAGTAAAAAAGCATTATGAATTAGTTGCTATAATTCGTAATTTAATTAATAATAGTTTGGAGGCCATTGATAAAGATCATGGAAATATAAATCTTTTAATATATGAGCATAATAAAAATTATTTAATAGAAGTAGGTAATTCAGGAAGCACGATACCTAAAGAAGATTTACCTCATATTTTTAAACATGGGTATTCCTCTAAATTTAATGAATATACTGGTGATATACAAAGAGGGGTAGGACTTGTTATAGTAAAAGACTATGTTAAGGAACACTTCGAAGGTACTATTGACGTAAAAGTTAAAGAGGATTATACTAATTTCATTATTGAAATTCCAAATGAAGTTTTTGAAAGTTAATAGGTGGTTATATGAATTATTACATCGTTGATGATAATTTTGCTGTTGTGAAAAGCTTGGAAAGAATTGTAGAATCCAAAAAACTTGGAGAGGTAATAGGCTTCAATACTGACCCAGGAGATGCAATCCTAGAAATAATTAGAACAAACCCAGATATCATTTTAGTCGATTTACTAATGGCAAAAATGGATGGTATATCTTTAGTTAGAACCGTTAAAGATCAGAGGCCTGAATTAACATTTGTTATGATATCTCAGGTTGCTGACAAAGAAATGGTGGCCAATGCATATAGGGCTGGTGTAGAATTCTTTATAAGTAAGCCTGTTAATATTATTGAGGTGGAAAGCGTTCTAAAAAAAGTATGTGAAACAAAAAAAATGGAAAAGGTAGTAAATAACATTAAAGGTGTTATGGATTCTGTAAACCAAGGGGTTAAAACAAATCCTGCTAAGTCGGATAAACTGGGATCAATAAAAACCTTTTTAAGTATAATTGGTTTATTAGGAGAAACTGGCACGGAAGAAATACTTGTTATATGTGAGTTCTTAATTGATAAAAATGTTAAATATTCAAAATTAGCGTTGATAGAGTTTTCTGAAATGAGCGGTGAAAGTGTAAAAAATGTGGAGCAGAGAATTAGAAGGGCAATTAAAAGGGGAATGAACAATGTAGCACATACACTTAATGATGATTATGGCAGTGATGTAATACGTGAATATTCTGGGTATGTGTTTGAATATAGAAGCGTTAAAGAAGAGATGGATATGATTTTAGGGAAGCGTGAATTTGGAGGAAGGGTTAATATGTCAAAATTCTTCGATGGACTGTTAGCATATCGGGAATTAGAAATAAAATAAAAATTATGTGAAGCGAAAATTCATCAGAATTTCGCTTCTTTTGTTTTTTTTTGAGTTTTAATGAGTTTTTATGAGTATCCCATTTAGAATGGAATAAGGAATTATTATATAAGTTGTTTCGAAAGGAGAAATTATGGATTTTGTAGGCTTAACAGGAACTATAAGTGGTTATTTATGGGCATTGCCACTTGTTTTACTAGCATTGTTAGTTGGACTTTATTATTCAATTAGAATGAAGTTTCCACAGGTGAGGTTATTTAAAGATATGGTGTACTTTTTAACTAAGGGCAGCAAATCTGATGAAGGTATTTCATCTTTTCAAGGTTTTGCAATGGCACTTGGTGGGAGAATTGGAGTGGGTAACATCGCGGGTGTTGGTACGGCAATCGCATTTGGTGGCCCAGGAGCTGTATTTTGGATGTGGGTTATAGCATTTATTGGAGCTAGCACTGCATATGCAGAATCAGCATTATCACAGGTTTTCAAAGCTAAGATAGGTGGAGAATATCGTGGTGGACCAGCTTTCTATATCGAAAAAGGAATGAGAAACAAAACATTTGGTAGGGTTTTCGCAATAATATTTGCTATTGCTGCAATAATTGCAAATGGATTTACTGGCCCGACTATCCAAGCATTTAATGTATCAGAAGCGATGAACAATGCATGGGGAGCTAATACTACAATAGTAGGAATTGTTTTAGCAGTATTGTTTGCACTAGTTGTATTCGGAGGTATGAAGAGAATAGGTAATGTTGCAGGGAAAGTAGTACCTATAATGGCTGGTATCTACATAGTTTTAGCAATAATTATACTGGCAATTAATTTCCAAAGAATACCTGAAATGTTCGGATTAATCTTTGGATGTGCGTTTAATATGAACGCAATATATGGAGCAATTTGGGGACAAGCTATACTTTGGGGTGTTAAAAGAGGAATCTACTCCAACGAAGCTGGTATGGGCTCAGGCGCTCATGCATCTGCATCAGCAGAGGTATCACACCCAGCTAAGCAAGGTTTAGCACAATCATTCTCTGTATATGTTGACACATTATTAGTCTGTACTGCAACAGCAATTATGATTTTATCAACAGGATCATATAATGTTTACTTTGGTGATGGGTTCATCACTGAAAATGCAGCTGTTTCAGGAATAAAGGCAGGTACTGGATATACTCAAGCAGCTATTGATAGTTGGATTCCTGGACTTGGTTCATCATTTATAGCGATTGCAATAGCATTTTTCGCTTTTACAACTTTATTGAGCTTTGCTTTCTATACTGATGCAAATATTAACTATGTAGCGGGTAAATCTAAAAACAGAAAAGTTTATGTAAATATTATGAGAGTTCTTTTAACAGGAATAATTTTGTTTGGTGCTATAACAAAATCAGCAGCAGCTTGGAACTTAGCTGATATAGGTGTAGGACTTATGTCATGGGTCAACTTCATAGCTTTAATCCTATTATCAGGAATAGCTATTAAGACTTTAAAAGACTATGAAAGACAAAAGGATCTTGGCTTAAATCCAGTTTTTGAACCTAAAGACATAGGTATTGATAATGCTGAACTTTGGTATGACATTGGAGAGAATAAATATAAGGATTTGTTAGACGCTAAGCATGAAGTTGAAGGAAATGCTAAAGCAAAATAATTAATAAAAAAGTGTGTTTTAAATAAATAAATAATATTATAAAGGAGAAAACAAAATGGCTGTAAATTTAAAAGGAAGAAGTTTTTTGACATTAATGGATTTCACTCCACTTGAAATCAGATATATGCTTGACCTAGCACATGACTTAAAGGCAAAGAAAAGAGCAGGTGTTGTTAATAGT
>DATFJV010000012.1:0-2818 GCA_035268985.1 Anaerovoracaceae bacterium
ACAAAAGAAGAGATATTAAATCTAACTGTTTCTGATATAGATTTCTATGAATCTTCTGAAGATGTTAAAAAAAGGTTAGATAGAATTAAAAAAAATGGACATGATTTTTTTGAAACAAAACATATAAATAAAGAGTGATTTTAAAGGATGCAGAGTTTAAAGAATTTGCACAGGACTTCTTAAAAGATCAGCTTTGGATCACTGCAGAAGACGGAGGCATCAATCAAAATGGAGAGGTGAGGTGCATCCGCGTTGTAAATATTGAAACTGGAGAAAAAAATACTTCTAAACGAAGAAGGTTACTCATATGGACGGTATGTTGGACTCGAATTTTAAAATTTGAAAAGCAGGCTGGCCTGTTTTCTTATTGCAGCATATTAAGCATGAATAAACGCATTGATAAATAGTTAAAACAATGATATAATGCACCTAAATACCCGCATTGAAATTTAGATGCGGATAAAGAGGTGCAAATATGATTGAAAAACATAAAATAATAAGTGAATTTGAAAAAAGTGGGGGCGTACTGAAAACATCAGAGCTGAAAGAACTGGGTCTAAGCAGTCGTCAAATTAAAAAGCTTTTTGAAGAAGGTGAAATATCAAAAATAAAGTATGGTTACTATGAACTCGCTGATGAAGTTAACCCAGAGGAAGTAATTATTGCAAGACTATTTCCTGAAGCGGTTATATTTCTTGAAAGTGCACTCCTGCATTATCACTATACGGATAGGATTCCAACCGCTTGGCAAATAGCAGTGGACAGAGATAGTGAAAAAAGCCAGTATGACATTGAGTACCCACTTGTAGAACCATACTATCAAGAAACAAAATTTCTTAGTATTGGTGTTACAACATTTGAAGTGCAAGGTGTTGAAGTCAGAATTTTCGATAGAGATCGCACCATGTGTGATATTATGCGCTATGAAAAGAAACTCGAAAAAGAAGTTTTTACAAGTGCCGTGATGCGATACACCAAAGACCCACAAATGAACATCAGGCGTCTATTTGAGTATGCTGAAATGTTAAACATCACGAAAAAAGTTCAATCTCAGATAGGGAAGTGGCTATAATGACTTATTCAAGTGCGTCTATACTGGCAAGATTAAAAAATAAAGCAAAAGCAGAAGGTATAGCGTTTCAACAACTGTTAAATTTATTTTTTCAGGAAGAGTTTATTAGAAGGCTGGCTCAAAGCCAACATCGAGACCGACTTATTTTAAAAGGTGGATTTCTATTATATTCAATCAGTGACTTTACAACAAGACCTACAGTTGATGCTGATTATTTGCTAAAGAATCATTCTAATGAGCTTGGTTCCGTTGAAGAATTAGTTCGCTCCATCATAGATCAGAAGAGTAACGATGAATTAATGGAAATTGAAATAAGAAGCGTTGAACCGATCAGTGAGATAAAGGAGTATAACGGCATTCGTGTGAATCTAATAGGTCTGATTGGGAAAACGAGAACGCCATTTAGTATCGATTTTGGTGTGGGAGATACAATCGTTCCAGCACCACTTATAAGAACGCTCCCTGTTTTACTTGATGGATTTAAAGAACCGATAATTCTTACCTATTCATTAGAATCAACGATATCGGAAAAACTTGATGCGATTGTTCGATTCATGGAATCGACGGGACGTATGAAAGATTTTTATGATATCTATTACCTAGCGACTTCCTTTGATTTTGAAGGAAGAAAAGTCCAAGAAGCGATATATGAGACCTTTTCAAACAGGGGAACACCAATAGAGAAAGATTCAGTCCAAGTCATTGAGAGGCTGATCATGAGTGATGCGATTGGTAATAGATGGGATATATTTTGTAAGAAGGTATTGAAATATGATTTAAATCTGGAGAAAGTCATTCAGTTGATTATTACTTTCCTCGATCCACCTTTTCAAGCAGTGATAAAAGAAAATGAATTCATAAAGAATTGGGACTCAACCCAAAGAGAATATTGAAGAACAAAGATGCCTGTCACTTGAGTTTAAAGAAAGATGCCTGTCACGTGAGTTTATGAGTTGTTGAAATTATTTAAGTATTTGAGATTACATCCATGCAGTTTCTTGCGAAAGGTCATGTGAAAGCTATCGAGAGTTTTAAAGATGGAGTACCTGTGAACAGGAAGAGGCACTTCTTTTTTAGAACTTGTGAATTCCTTTATGAAGGTCAATGGTATTGATGTACTATTAGGAAGGCATCCGGGGTATATTTCGATATGTTTCGCTTATGAAAGTAAAGCGAGAAAGAGTTGGGGTGGAAAGCAGAGTTAAATATATAGGATATGGACAGAGATGCATTGAAGGTTGAAAAGAATAATGAACAAAAAAATAGAGGTATAAAACTTCAAATTATTGTAAATAAACTAATCAAAGACGTTACTTAGCCTTAACTGGTTAATGAAATTAAAGGAGATATATGCTAATGAAAAGATATGGATTGGGTTCATTTATTTTTGATTGTATTTTGGTAATCATTACAGGTGGTTTATGGCTAATTTAGATTTTTGTAAGAGAAATGAGACGAAGATGATAAAATATTTAATAAGGACTTCTATTTAATAAAATTGATTTTATTATTGAAACAACTCCCATGATTTGGTATGTAATTTTCTCATTTGTCTACAAAATAAAATTCCAAATATCCTATTACAACTTAGTACAAAAAAAGGCAAAAAAATTAATAAAAGCCTTGATAATTGATTGAATTAATAATACAATAATGATTGTACTACTAAAAAATACAAAACAAATATTATTTGGAAAAAGGCAAACCCATCGAAAGATGGAGACGTAAAGACACAGATCTAAAGGT
>DATFJV010000013.1:0-7058 GCA_035268985.1 Anaerovoracaceae bacterium
AAAAAAGGAGGAAAGATATTATGCAAATAGCATTAACAGGTAAATTATCGAAAGCTTTAGGTATGAAACCACCAGCTACAGATGAAAATATTAATCCTTTGTTTACATGGACGGCAAATTGGACGAAAGTTTGGGATAACCGCAGAGTTGAGGACATGCTTGTTCTAGTTAACAATGCTACTCGTTTTACTGTTGCCATGTATCAAGTCAAACGAAAGGATCTGAATAAAATTGAAGAAAAGATAGAAAATGCAATAAGAAATACAATGTTGGCAATTAACCTGAATACAGAAATAGTTGATGAATATTTGGAACTTTCAGGTGAAATTGAATTTACTAAGAACAGCAGCAGACATGCTGCAGCCTGGGTATCAAAAGCAGGTATGGAATGTGCCTTTCATGTTGGTAGAAAATATAATCATATTGATAAGATGTATAGTGATGTTGTAGGTGTTGCTTCTAACTATAGATTCGTTGATTATAGTAATAACGAAGGATTTAATCCATATAAGAAAATGATTAAGGCTATGGAAGATTTGACAGGAATGCAGCCGTACAAAAGCCGTGTATATGAACTGAAAATTACACTTGATCTTGAAGTATACACTGCTGAAAGAAAAATTATTGTTCCAGCAGATATGAGTTTAGAAAATCTTCATAAGGTAATACAAAATATTTTTAACTGGAAAGATTATCATCTCTATGATTTTACCGTATATAATCAAGGGACTGGGGAAGAGGAGCTTAGGATAGTACCTTTTGAGGAGGATTTGGATTATGATAGCAGCGCTGTTATCATGAAAGACCGCACCTTATCTGATTTTTTTCCTGAATGTAAGAAGATGGTCTACGCATATGATTTCGGAGATTATTGGGAACATGTTATTGAGTTGGTTCAGGTGATTGAAGAATATGACGGTGAACTTCCATATCTTGTGGAAGCTAAGGGGCAAACTCCACCTGAAGATGTCGGAGGTGTTGGTGGTTTTGTAGAATTCAGGAAAATAATATTAGACAAAGATCATCCTGATCATCAAGAAGCAAAAGAATGGTCGAGATTCTGGACACCGGAACTGAGAGAGTGGGAAAGCCGTCAGAGAGTGATTAATATTTGGTGGTAGAAGGGCTGAATCAAATCAATTCAACTATGAATCAAATTACTTCCGTTAAAGGTATAGATTAGGCTATTAATACAGGGTATAAATGGCTGATATTTATGGTTTAGAGAGTTGTACTTGATTATCTTATCGACAAATTAAAAAGATTAATTTAAATTTAGAAGAGGTTGAGTCTCTTGACATATAATTGATGAGATTCATCACGGAACAGCATCTGCTTATAAAAAGATAATCGATTATTTTTAGACAAAATTTTACTGGGTCTTACAGCAACAATAGAAATAAGGAGATAAAGTATAAATGAAGAATTTAACTGAATCAAAAGTTACTAGATTAAATATATTAAACAACCAATTTACTGTATTTGAAATACAAAATCAATTAAATATAGAAGGCATAAACTTAAAAGAAGAAATATTGTGGACTAAAGAATTGATTGCAGAATTTTTCGAGGTAGATATAAGAACAATAGAAAGATATATAAGTAAATACAAAGACGAGCTTGAAAAAAATGGCTATAAAGTTTTGCGTGGCAAACAGTTGAAAATACTAAAAGAAGAGCTCATAGATAGTTTTGGTACCGATAATATTGTCGGTACCAAAGTAAATGTTTTAGGTATTTTTACTTTTAGGGCTTTTTTGAACATGGCAATGTTATTAACTGAAAGCAAAAAAGCTAAAAATTTAAGAAGTGTAATTTTAGATATATCAATTGATGTAGTTAATAAAAAAACCGGAGGTAGAACTAAATATATAAATCAAAGAGACGAAATTTTTTTAATGTCATGGTATGATGAAGAAAATTACCGAAAAGAATTTACAGATGCATTAAAAAAATATGTAGATATGGGAAATATAAAGTATGCTATTTATACAAATAAAATATATCAATCGATTTTCAAAGAAAAAGCAGATGAATATAGAAAAATTTTGAGATTACATAAAAATGATCGAATTAGAGATACCTTATATTCAGAAGTTTTGGATCTTATTTCTTCTTACGAATCAGGAATAGCTTATGAAATCGAAAAACTATCAGAAGAATTAAATAGAAGAATAAAACCTAAGGAAGTAGATGAAATTTTTGAAAAATTCCATATGCATCCTAGCAATAAACCTCTTTTAAATAAAGCAAGAAATAAAATGGCAAGCAGGGATTTAGCATTTAGAGATGCGCTTCATCTTCAGTTGCAAGAATATATTACTCCTTTGAACCAAATAGAATTCGAAAAATTTTTAGGCGAAAAAAGCAAGGAATTAAAAGATAGATTAGAAGAAGCTAAAGAAGTCTTTAAAAGATTAAAGGAGTATTAAAATGACATATATAGATTACTCTCAATTGATAGATATATACGAACAAGTGATAAATATAAGTGGTGGTGGAGCATCAGGGATTTTAAATAAAGGTGCAATTCAGGGTATTCTTCAGCAAGTAAAAAATGATTGTTATTATCCTAATATAGAAGATAAGTTGACATATTATTTTTATTCTTTTAACAGAAATCATTGTTTTCAAGATGGTAATAAAAGGATAGCTATAGCTGTAGGTATACATTTTTTAAATATTAATGGATATTTATATGCAATTAATAGATTTATAAATGAAACAGAAAATATTTCAATCTATCTAGCTGCTGGGAAAATAAGTAAAGAGTTATTGGAAGAAATGATTTTCTCAATACTTTATGAAGAAGATTTTTCAGAAGAACTAAAAATCAAATATTATAATGCTATAAGTAAATAATTATATAGAAAATTTCAAGAAAGAACTGATTTTTATAGTTATGTTTTGTCATCTATCTTTGATTTTTATAACATTGAAGCTAAAAATTTTTATCTGAAAGTCAATATTATCAATGGGAGTCTTATTCGAACTATTATTGGATTTGATAGGTTTTAATAGCAAGTTACAGGTGAAAGAAGTAATTAACTTTAGAAGATATGAATTTTTGAATCAGAGATTGGAAAAATAATATAGAGGAGAGTATAATAATGAGTAAAGAATTCGAAAACAAGGATTATTCAGATCAGTATTCTGAGAAATCTTTATTTGAAAAGATTAAAAAGGTAGCAAAAACTGCAGGTATTAAGGTTATATATTATGTGCTGATTGCATATTATCTGCTTAAAAAACCTGACGTACCAAAGAAAGAGAAGGCTATAATTATTGGAGCATTAGGATACTTTATTATGCCTTTTGATTTAGTTCCTGATTTTACTGTAGGTGTAGGCTACGTAGATGACTTGGGTGCCTTAGCATTGGCACTAGGCAAGGTAGCAATGTATATAGATGATGATATTAAAAAGCAGGCTAAAGATAAGCTACATGATATATTTGGGGATTATGATGAGTTGGAGTTGGAAGAACCTGAAGAGACCGATATATAAAACGACTATAATCGATTTATACTATTAAAATGACATATAAAACGATTATAATCTTCTTATAAATGAGAAATTAACAAAAATACTGAAAAAATCATCATTTGCAACTGTTAGTTGACAAATTCATACTACCAATTGGTAGCATGGAACCTAGTTAGTTGATAGGATTTAATAAATAATACAAACAAATGATGAAAGGAAGATAAAAATGAAATTAGCAGATAAGATAGCAAAAACTGATTAATACATTTAAAATACCCTTCAGCGAAAATAGCTGAAGGGTATTTTAATCTAATTCAGTTAAAACAATTATTTTGGCAGGGTATCTACTTTCTACTCAACTCCGTAAAGATACTTTGCAAACTCAGAGTCAGCACCGATTACAATTTTGGTCTTGTCTCCTAGTGTTTTCTTGTAACTCTCAAGAGTCCTGTAAAAAGCGTAGAATTCAGGATCTTTGTTGTATGCGTTGGCATATGTCTCAAGGGCTAATGCATCTCCCTCACCTTTTATAGCTTGGGCCTTTTCATAGGCTTCAGCCTTTAGAATAGTGACTTCTTTTGTAGCCTGGGCCTTTTTTATCTTGTACTGCTCTTCGCCTTCAGCCCTGAACTTGTTGGCAATCTTCTGTCTTTCTGTTCTCATTCGATTGAATATGTTCTCGTAGTTGCTTGCCGGAAGTTCCGTCTTTGCAATTCTTACATCGATTACTTCCATACCAAAATTCTTCACTTCTTCATTTGTGTTGAGCTTGATCTGGTTGGTCATTGCGTAAACATATTCCTTGTCGGAAATCAATGTGGATCCATCCGTTAGACCGATTTTTTCGTTTAATTTTGAATAGATAATATCGTCAAGTTTTGTATTTGCACTTCTTACATTGTTAACGGTTATTCTAAAAAGAAGAGGATTCCTTATAACCCATTGGGCATTGTTGTCAAGAACTATCTTCTTTTTATCAGAGGTGGTAACCTCTCTGGCAAGAGTGTTGTAAGTTAATAGACGTGATGTGTATTTTTCAACCTGGTCTATTACTGGAACCTTAAAGAAAAGACCCTTACCCTGTCGGATTTTCACATTTTCAAACTGTGGAATATCGTATATTTCCTTTTCAAGTTCCGGTGTTATTTCTTCGACTATAACGACTTGTACTTCTCCAAATCTTGTTACTACTGCCTGGTCGAATTCGTTGACAGTAAAGAAGGAGTTTGTAATCAAAATATATGCTAGAATTGCAAAAACAATACTCCCAATTCCTTTTTTTGATATGGATGGTTTCTTGTATTGTTTTTTGCTGCTTTGTTCTCCATTTGATTCTTTATTTTGAAAATATTTTATAATCTTTTTTATTAATTCTTCCATTACTGTACACTCCCTTCACTTGTCATTCCTTGAAGTGGAAGGAATTTCAGTGTATTTCCATCATCTCCAACTATATATATTTCTTTGCCGGGTAGAACCTCTTCAAGGGTTTCAATATAAAGACGTTTTCTTGTAACTTCTTTTCCTAAAACGTATTTTTCATACACTGCGTTGAAGTTTGCCACGTCTCCATTGGCTCTTCTTATCCTGTCTTCCTTGTAGGCTTCTGCTTCGGAAATAAGCTTTGAAGCTTCTCCTCTGGCATCCGGGATTACTTTATTTTCATAGGATACGGCTTCGTTTATCTTGCTTTCTTTGTCAGCCTTTGCCCTGGAAATATCCTTGAATGAGTCATCTACTTCTTCTGGGGGATAAACATCTTGAAGTTGAACTGCAGTTATCTGAAGACCTATTCCATAGTTGTCGCAGATTCCTTGCAAGTCGTCCCTTATTTCTTGTTGTATTCCTACTTTGTTGTCTGTGAGTACCTCATCAAGAACGTTGTTTGCTATGCTTCTTCTGATTGTGGATACAGCAACGGTGTTGAGGGTTCCAAATTGATCGTCCACATTAAAAAGAAATTTTTTGCTGTCCGAAACCCTAAACTGTACGATAGTCTCAACATTGACAAGATTTTCGTCTGCCGTAAGCATCAGAGGATCGTTACTCAGGCTTGTGTCATATGAAAGTAGTGAACCCGGTTCTACATCTTTAGTTGTTGTGAATCCAAATTCCATACGTCTGATTTCTGCAACATTTACTGTATAGTTTTGCTCTACCAAGGGGATCTTCCATTTCAATCCAGCCTGTGTTTCAGTTCTTGCATATTCTCCGAATCTTGTAACAACAGTTTCTTCTCCCGATTCAATGGTATATACTCCGTTGTATGCTACAAGAGCTACGAGAATTACGAGAAACAATATCATTGATTTTTTCAAATTTTCTTCCTCCTAAATTTAGTTTCTATTTAATATAAAAGATGTTACTTTAATTATAATATAGTTTCAAATTCATCATTTGTTAGTTGTTTTACTAGAATTCAAGGAACATCTTATATACTTTAACATGTAATGCTCCTTTCAACAACATATTTTCATTTGTTTATTTACTTTTAAAGATGTTGGATAAAAGCTAAATACTGTTATTTTATGTACATATTGATATTAATTTATGATACAATAATATCAAGTATATAAGTTAAAGAGAATTATGAACACCTATTTTTTATAGTATAATAGTATAAATATAAATTCTAGGAGGAAAATTATGATAGTTACAACAACCCCAACTGTAGAGGGAAAGAAAATTGTAGGGTATAAGGGAATTATTTTTGGTGAGGTGATAGCAGGTGTAGATTTCATAAAGGATTTTGCTGCAGGATTGACTAACTTTTTTGGTGGAAGATCAAATTCTTATGAAGGTGAATTAATCGAAGCTAGACAATCTGCTATAAAAGAAATGGAAGAACGAGCTAGAAGATTAGGATGTAATGCTGTTGTAGGGGTAGACATCGACTATGAAGTACTTGGACAAAATGGTTCTATGCTTATGGTTACAGCATCAGGAACAGGTGTTGTAGTAGAATAAATATAAGAGATTTAATTTATTTAAAAAAGAAAGGTGGTATAACATGGGAATAAGAAAAATATCATTAATTGCAATGATGGTAGCTTTAATAATGGTTCTTACAGGTTGTATACAAATGGAAGTAGGAGTAGAACTTAATAAAGATGGCTCTGGTGGAATGGAAATTTTGGTAGCTCAAAACACAGACCTCATGGATGAAGAGCTTGACACAGAAACAGAAACAGAGACGGAGGCCTTAACATTTTTTGAAGATGAAGACTTTGAAGGTTTAGAAGGAGTAACTACTACTACAGAAGCAGTAGAGTATATGGATAAGGGATACAACTTTGCTGGGGAAAAAGCGATTATTGAGATTGAAGATATGGAAAGCTTTTTAGTTCATATGAATGAAACTAATGAGAGTGAAGATGGTATAAGATTAGTAGAATTGGAAAACGGTAATAAGAGATTTGAAATGGATGTTACACTAGATGACCAGTCTTTAGAAGCTGAAGAAAGCAGTCCAGATGATGCACAGCTTTATGCTATGCTTGAAGGAACTGGTATGAAGATACTTTATTCTATTTCTACAGATTATGAAGTAGTTAATCATAATGCTCACATAGT
>DATFJV010000014.1:0-29880 GCA_035268985.1 Anaerovoracaceae bacterium
TAAATGTTAATATTCCTGGAATAGATCATAGTAATATGGATTGGCTCAGAGGAATGATAAATAGTGGTTTTAAATTAAATGATATATAAATAGACTAAAGTAACTAAATGAAAACATACCAAGGGGATACTCTGATTATTAATTCCCGAAAGTATATTGCCACTATCAAAGCCGGCTGTTTATATGGCACTTAATTATTAACTATGATAAAATTAAAATGATAATTAGTGATAAACAATTTTTAAATATCAGAAATTAACGTATATTTCGCTTAATAGTTTAAGAAATAGAAAAAGTTCACTGGTTTATCGGGTAGAAGAATGAAAGCATAACAGATATAAACCTTGAAAGTGAAGCTGTATGGATGACACAAAAGTCTATTGCCAAGATTTATAAATAAATTTATCAAAAAGCTTTTATATTTATGTTGTTGAAGGTGCTTTTAAAGAAAAGAATATTATAGAGGTTGGATATGAAAGTATTAGTAACGGGAGCATCGGGGAATGTAGGTACATATGTAGTCAACGAACTACAAAAAATCGGAGAAGAAGTTGTAGTAGCTGGTACAAATGAAAAGAAGTTAATTGATAATTTTGGAGAAGATATAGAAACAGTTTATTTCGATTTTACGGATAAAAAGACATTTGAGAGGGCGCTTATTAGCGTTGACAGAGTCTTTTTAATGAGACCTCCGCACTTGGGTAAACCTGAAGATTTGTACCCATTTATTGATTCCATGAAAGACTATAATATCAAGTTGACTACATTTTTGTCGTTGATGGGAGTCGAAAATAATACAATTCCACCACATCGTAAAATAGAAAAGTATATTGAAAGTAAAGGTATACCTTTTGCTCATATTCGACCAGGTTTTTTCATGCAGAATATATCGGGATTGCATTCTAATGAAATAGTAGAAAAGAACGAGATATTTGTCCCAGCAGGGAAGAGTAAAACAAGCTTTATAGATGTTGCAGATATTGGGCTTGCAGCAGCTGTTTTGCTTCACTATCCAAATAAATATATGGATACGGCTCATACAATAACTGGCTCCGAATCTTTGGACTATTATCAAGTTGCGGAAATCTTAAGTGACGTCACTGGAAGAAGAATAGAGTATTCGAACCCTGGATTTTTAAAGTATAGGCGGTATTATATTGATGAAAGGAATCTAGACAAAGGATACGTTAACGTAACGGTTGCTTTGTATTTTATGACTAGAATGGGAACAGCTAAAGGCGTTACAGATGACTTTTATAATTTGACAGGGAAAGAGCCACGTACATTTAGAAAATTTGCTGAGGATAATATTCAGTCCTTTATCAAAATGATATAGCTTTTGCCCTATATTGAATAAAATTAGTACTCTAAATAATAAGTTTTTTTTATATCTCAGAACAAAAGTTGATCTTAGAGATTATGTGCTAAAGAGGTAAATAAATATAATTATAGGAGGTTAAATTATGTTATTTTTCAAAGATGTATTACCAATTTTAAAAAAGCATGAAATTACTTTTGAAAAAAGTTTCAGGGAGTCGGGCAATATTTATACATTTGTTTTTCGTTCTGATGAGAAAATAAAATGGAACGCAGGACAGCATGGAGCCTTTATAATTAAGCATGAAAAAATTAAAAAATCCATTAGAGCATTTAGCATTGCATCTACAGATAGGGATGAGTATATCGAAATATCCACTAGAGTGGGGGACAAACCAAGCGAATATAAGCAGGCTTTAATGAATCTAAAGCCAGGCGTGAAAATGAATATGAGAGGACCAATTGGGGGTTTTTATCTGCATAATGATAAACCAACATTAATGATAGCTGGCGGTATTGGAATTACACCGTATAAATCAATAATTAAAGATATTATGGCCAGCTCAAATAATTATCCCCAAATAGTTCACTTACTTTATATCGATAGTAAGGAAGAGTTTATTTACCAACAAGAACTTAACAAAGCATCTAATGATAATGGGGTTATTATAGACTATATTAAGCAAAGAGAAGATTTAAGCAAATCAATTGAAACCTTTATCTCTAAATATGAAAATGATGCTAATTATTTTATTGCAGGTTCTCCTCAAATGATTAAATCAATAACTGCATTGTTAAGGCAACATAATATTAAAAATAAGAATATAATTAAAGATAGTTTCATCGGGTACTAGATTTAAGCTACTTAATTTAGGTATATTGATAATAAGAAGTATTAAAAATATGAAACTAAGAAATTTAAGAGTATGGCAAAACTTAAAAAAGAGTATAGTTGTTTTCTGCTCAATGTAAATATTATATATACTCATTACATTGACAATGGTGACAAGCAAATAATGTCAATTAGAGCTTGTATAAATATAGATAAATACCAATGCTTGCACAAATTTGCGTTGGTATTTTTAATTAAATTCGTTTTGCTTAATTTATATAGATTAAATATAGTGAATTGAATTTTTATACCAATATGTGTTAAAATAAAAGCGTATTTTAGAATTAAAACTTCTTAATAATTTGCCTAATACGGAGGACTTATGAATAAGTATGTAAAAGAGTATAAATGGTCAAATATCTTTAAAATGCTAAATAATCAAAAATTAGATCCCCAAATATGCAGTGAGGTCTTTGAAAACCATCTGGTTGTAATTACCGGAGCTACATCTGGTATAGGATATGATGCAGCTAAAAAATATGCATCCCTAGGGGCTGATATACTAAGTATTAATAGAAATGAAGAAAAATCGAAGAAATTATGTAAAGAGCTTAATATTTTATATGGTACAGATTGTTCATATATGATAGCGGATTTTTCGAAGCTTGAGGATGTTCATAATGTGGCAAAAAGGCTGGCTTTATTAGAAAGAAATATTGATGTCCTTATTCATAATGTTGGAATGTATGTTACTAAAAGAACGATAACTGAAGATAACATGGAACAGATTTTTCAAACTAACTATTTAAGCACATTCATAATCAACCATTATCTTAAAGATAAATTCATAGAGCAAGATAGTGGCCGGATTATTTTTGTAAATTCTGAGGGCCATAGATTTATGCCTTGGGGTTTGCACTTAGATGATATAAATTGGGACAGGCATTCTTATTCAGGATTAAAAAGCTACGGGGCAGCAAAATTAGCCCAGCTATTATCTATGATTAAGTTTAACGAATATTTTATTGGTACTAATGTTACAATAAATGCAATGCACCCTGGGAACATTAAGACTAATAGTGGAAAGAATAACGGTAAGGTATATAAGTTCTATAAAAAGTTAATTATAGATAAAAATGCAAGATCCATAGAAAACTCTTCTGAATCCTTATACTATTTAGGAGTTTCCAAAGATGTAAAAAATATTAGCGGCAAATTTTTTAATCTTACGAAAGAAGAGGTACCGGCTCCTCCGGCACTTGATAGGGAAGAGGCTGAAAAAATATGGCAGATAAGCGTTGAACTAGGAGGATTAAAGTGAATAATACAAAAAGCAAAGTTGTAATTGTTGGCGCTGGCATGGCAGGATTAACTGCTGGAGCCTACTTATCTAAAGAAAATTATGATGTTTTATTGTTAGAGAGAAGTGAAAGGACTGGAGGCTTAGTAAATACCTTCCAACGTGAGGGATTTTCTTTTGATACGGGTCCCAGGGCTTTCGTAAATTCTGGTATGATAAAACCCATAATAAAGGATCTGGGCATTAATTGGGAAACTTTAGAGAACAAGATTTCTATAGCTGTGGAAGATCAAAAGTTTCGGGTTGAATCCATGGAGTCCATGAATGAATACAAGAATATGTTATTGAAGCTATACCCTAATAAAAAAGATGATATAGAAAAGATAATGGTTGATATATACAAGCTTTCTGAATATACAAAGGTTTTATATGCTTACGACAATCCATATTTTTCAGATTACATGAGCGATAAGAAATTTGTAGTTACCAAACTGCTCCCTTGGACCTTTAAACTTATGCTTACTTTAAGAAAATTCAAGAAGTTCGGTATGCCAATGGAAGCATTTTTAGAAAACAAAACTGGTAGCCAATCGCTAATTGATATACTTACACAATTTTATTTTAGGAAGACTCCAACATATTTTGCTTTGGGATATTTCTATGTTTGGCTTGACTATTTTTATCCTAAGGGTGGCACTGGTAGTTTGCCTAAACTTTTACACGAAAAAGTATTAAAAGAAGGAGGAAAGATTAAGTTTAATACACATGTAAAGGATGTTATTCCATCCGACAAGAAGGTTATAGATTCTGAAGGTAATGTTTATAAATATGATCATCTTATTTGGGCTGCTGATTTAAAAACGCTATATAAAAATGCTGACTTTGAAGGATTAGACAAAAATGTCAATGGAAAAATAGCATTAAAGGCTAAAGAGATTTCCTCATCTAAGCCAGCCGAATCCAGTTTTATTTTATTTGCGGCAGTAGATCGTCCACCTTCATATTTTAAAGAAAAAGGAGGAGAACATTTCTTCTATACTCCGTCTAAGCAAGGCTTAGGAGATACTAGTAAAGGGAAAAAAGAAAGGCTTTTGCAAAATTTTGAAAGTAAATCTAAAGCTGAAGTACTAGAATGGCTTGATGATTTTTGTAATCTAAATACATATGAAGTATCAATTCCTGTATTAAGAGATTCTAGTTTAGCCCCTGAAGGAAAAACTGGAATAATGATGAGCTGCCTATTTGATTATGAAGTTATTGAAAAAATAGATGAAGCAGGATGGGCTGATGAATTTAAAAGTGAAATGGAAAATAGGATTATAAAAATCTTTTCCAAGTCTTTCTTTAAGAATTTAGAGGAAGATATTATTTTCAAATTTTCAAGTACACCTCTTACAATAAATAAGATGGTTGATAGTACTAAAGGTTCCATCGTAGGATGGTCTTTTGAAACAAAAGCTCCGGTTTTCAATGAGTTAGGGGATATGTCAAAATGTGCTAAAACTCCAATCCCTAATGTTTATCAGGCAGGGCAGTGGGCATATGCACCTGCAGGAGTACCAATAGCAATGCTGACAGGTTGGAACGCTAGTCAGGAAATTACTAAAAGGACTAAGTGATGATATTATAAGAAATAGCTAGACTAATTGTCATTAGTATGTTAGTATACTGTTTGAATAAGTACATAAAACTTTGAGATTGTGTGTTTATACTTTCTCAAAGTTTTTGTTGTGATTAAATAAGGGGAGAAATATATTGATTAATGTAGTAGATGTAGGACTGAGATTTGGAGATAAAAAGTTATTTGAAGAGGTGAATATTAAATTTACTTCCGGTAATTGCTATGGTGTAATTGGTGCAAATGGTGCAGGCAAATCAACTTTTTTAAATATATTATCAGGCGAAATTGAGCCAAATAACGGGAATGTTTCAATGTCGCCAGGGGAAAGACTGGCTGTTTTAAAACAAGACCACTATGAATTTGATGAATTTACTGTATTGGATACAGTGATTATGGGACATAAAAGGCTTTATGAAATAATGATAGAAAAGGATGCACTATACTCTAAAGAGGATTTCAATGAAGAGGATGGTATAAAAGCCTCGGAATTAGAAGGTGAATTTGCTGAATTAGATGGATGGGACGCAGAGACCGATGCAGAAAAACTATTAACCGGGCTAGGCATAACAAAGGACCAACATTTAAAAAAGATGAGCGAGCTTTTAGGTGCCGAAAAAGTAAAGGTGCTACTTGCACAAGCATTATTTGGAAACCCTGATAATTTGTTACTTGATGAACCTACTAACCATTTAGATTTTAGAGCTATAACTTGGCTAGAAGAGTTTTTAATAAACTATCCTAACACATTGATTATAGTATCCCACGATAGGCATTTCTTAAATAAAATTTGTACGCACATGGTGGATATTGACTATGGTAAGGCAAACCTCTATGTGGGTAATTATGATTTTTGGTACGAGTCGAGTCAATTGGCATTAAAACTGATGAATGATCAAAATAAGAAAAATGAAGAGAAGAAAAAGGAACTGGAGACGTTTATAGCAAGATTTAGTTCCAACGCGTCTAAGGCAAAGCAAGCAACATCTAGGAAGAAGATGCTTGATAAAATAACGATCGAAGATATTAAGCCTTCGTCAAGAAGATATCCCTTTGTAGGATTTACTCCAGAAAGAGAAGCGGGCAAAGATATATTGACAGTGGAAGGCTTGACAAAGACAATTAATGGAGTCAAAGTTTTAGACAATGTAAGTTTTGTCATAAACAAAGAGGATAAAGTTGTGTTTTTAGGAAGAAACCCGCTTTCTAAAACTACACTTCTGCAAATACTAATGGGTGAAATTGAACCAGACTCAGGAACTTTTAAATGGGGAGTTACTACTTCAAGGTCATATTTACCTAAGGATAACTCGGAATACTTTAATAATAGCGAATATAGCCTTATAGATTGGCTTAGGGTATACTCAAAGGAGAAAGAAGAATCCTTTATTAGAAGCTTTCTTGGTAAGATGCTTTTTTCCGGAGAAGAACCACTAAAAGAGGTGAAGGTTTTATCAGGGGGTGAAAAGGTAAGATGCATGTTTTCTAAGTTAATGCTATCTAACGCCAATGTGCTTCTTTTAGATGAGCCTACTAATCACCTTGATTTAGAGTCTATCCAAGCGGTTAACGATGGGCTGGTTGCATTTAGTGGTACGCTGCTGTTCACTTCCCATGACCACAGATTCATAGAAACAATATGTAACAGAGTTATTGAAATAACACCAACAGGTCTGTTTGACAAAAAAATTACTTTTGATGAATTCTTAGAAAACGAAGATTTTCAAAAGCAGATTGATGAAATGTATAGCATATAGAGGTTTTGCTTGTGATACAGCGGTCATTATGCTACTATTAGATTCAAAGAAAAGAGTCAAGAAGACTCAAAGTAAATCGTATTTTAAAAAAGCAATAAAACAATTAATCAAACCACGAAGGTAAGATGTTCTATGAGTACATGGAACTTATATTTGTGGTTTTTTGAGTACTAAAAGATAAGAGGAGAAAAGGTATGTGTAGACCGAAAGCTGATTGGGAAAGATGTGTGGAATTCCACGGCCATGAGTGTCCTGGTCTTGCCATTGGATTTAAGGCATGTGAGGCAGCAAAGAAAAAGATGAATCTTGATTTTACTAAAGATGAAGAGGTAGTCTGTGTTACAGAAAATGATGCCTGTGGAGTTGACGCAGTACAGGTGCTTACAGGTTGCACTTTTGGTAAGGGTAATTTGATATATAAAGGTACCGGTAAAATGGCCTTTAGTTTTTTTTGTAGAAACACCAATAATAGCATTAGAATGATACTAAAACCCTTAAACAAGGAAATGGAAAGAGAAGAGTTAAAGTTATATATGCTAAATGAAGATATAGATAAACTCTTTGAGTTTAGTATTCCTAAATTTGAAGTACCTACCAAAGCAAAAATATTCAATACAGTTATATGTGAAGAATGCGGAGAAGGTGCGCCAGAACATAAAATAAGGATTAAAGATGGTAAAAAGGTATGTTTGGATTGCGCAGAAGATTATACTAGAAGATTTTAATAAATAGAGAGGTAAACAATGAAAAGAGCAGTTTTTTTAATAGTTACTTTGCTGATGCTTTTGATGTTAGTAGGTTGCGGGGCTAATGAAGATAGCAGTAACGTTGATACTACATTTATCACAGACTCTTTAGGTCGTGAAGTGGAGGTGCCTACTGAAATAGATAGAATTGTTCCCCTAGGAAATACTCCTAGGATGATTAAATATTTAGGCTTATCGGATAAGGCTGTAGGTATTGGATCTATGGATTCAGATAATATTACACCAGTTACTGCCTATGCCTATGCTAATAGGGAAATGTGGAAGGAGTTGCCTATAGTTGGTACTGATGTTGGAGGAGCAACGGATTGCTACTCTGAACAAATTGTTTCAGTAAGCCCCGAAGTCATTTTTTGTACATATAATGAAGAAATTGCAGATGAATTACAAATGAAAACGGGAGTACCTGTAGTAGTAGTTCCCATGGGAACTTTGTTTGAAAAGGATTATGAGGAAGCTCTTTTACTAATTGGTAGTATATGTGGCGTAGAAGAAAGGGCTAATATAATTATCGAATATTTAAATGATAATCTTAATGAATTAATAGAAAGAACCTCTAATATTTCCAATGAAAATAAGCCTAGTGTGTTAGGTGCAGCAGCAACATATAAAGGGATTCATGGGATAGATAGTATTTATTCCAATTACCCTGTATTTGAAGTAATTAGTGCCAATGATGTGGCCATGGGTATTTCAGATGCAGTTAATAGAGTTACGGTTGATAAGGAAATAATTCTTGAATGGGATCCTGAATATATTATGCTTGATAGCGGTGGAGTTAATTTGGTGAAATTCGATTTCGAGGAAAACCCTGGCTACTATGAGGAGCTAAGTGCCTTTAAGAATGGAAACATATATCAGTATCCTAGTTCCACATCATATTATACTAATGTGGAAATTTCTTTAGTTAATAGTTACTATGTTGCAAGTCTTCTGTATCCCGAAGAATTTAAGGATATAGAATTCGATGATAAAGCTAATGAAATATTTAAGTTTTTCCTAGGTAATGATAATTATCTAAAAGAATTAGAGAATTATGGTTCGGGCTATTGCAAAGTGAATATTGGTGAGAAATAATGATGGAAAAAAGAAATGCCACTATTCAAAGTTATCATAGCTTTGTTAATCGTAAGAAGTGGTTTTTTTGGATTGTCTTATTGGGCATAATAATAACTGCTGTGTTTGCTGTAAGTTCAGGTTCTATGCAATTGAAATTTACAGAGGTTATAAAAGCATTTTTTTTACATAGCGATGTTAAGACACAGATGGTAGTATTTAATATTAGGCTTCCTAGGGTTCTTACGGCCATAGTAATAGGTGCAGCCCTAGCGGTTTCCGGAGCTGTAATGCAGTGCGTATTACAAAATCCGTTGGCATCGGCTTCGACACTGGGGGTTTCCCAAGGAGCTGCTTTTGGTGCAGCAGTGGGAATTATAGTTTTTGGCGGAGGAATAGTAAGCTATGACTCATCTTCATCTGGTATTGCAATTAATAATCCTTACATAGTAACCCTATGTGCATTTTTCTTTGGATCCATTTCCACATTTGTTGTTGTTGTGATTTCAAGATTAAAGAGTAATTTGGGCCCTGGCGGTATAATTTTGGTCGGAGTTGCCCTTGGTTCATTGTTTGCTGGTGGAAGCACTTTGCTTCAGTATTTTGCTGATGAAACTAAGATAAGTGCCCTTGTGTTTTGGACATTTGGGAATCTCGGTGCAGCCAACTTTAAAGAAATATCAATTGTAACTGCAGTTTTTATTGTTGCAATGATATATTTTATGATGAATAGTTGGAACTATAATGCTATGGAAAGTGGTGCGGACACTGCAAAAAGCTTGGGAGTAAAAACTAGGAAAGTAACATTATTAAGCTTAACCATTTGTTCGCTAACCGCAGCTTGTGCAGTATCCTTTGTGGGGATTATTAGTTTTGTGGGATTAGTTGCGCCACATATCATGAGAAGATTTGTGGGTAATGATTATAGATACCTTATCCCATGTTCTGCTGCCATGGGAGCATTACTGCTTGTTTTTGCTGATACCTTTGCTAGGCTAATAATAGCACCGGTAATTCTGCCAATAGGTGCTATTACATCGTTCTTAGGAGCACCTCTATTTATATATATTCTATTTAAGGGGGAGAAGATAATTGATTGAAGTTAATAATATTGAATTTTCTTATGGCAAAAATACAAAAAAGATTTTAGACAATGTGAGCTTCAGTGTTGATAAAAATGAGTGTATTGCAATCCTTGGTAATAACGGAGCAGGAAAAAGCACATTAATAAAATGTATTGATAAAATATGTCATCCGAAGGAAGGCGTTGTATTAGTTGACGGGGGAAATGCATATGAAATGACTGCAAATGAAATGGCAAGAAATATAGCATATGTTCCTCAAACTAGTAACGTAATGCATATGACAGTATTTGATGCAGTTCTATTGGGTAGAAAACCATACATTGAATGGGATTCAACGATTAAGGATAAAGAGATTGTTTCTGATATTATTAATAAAATGAATTTAGAGGCACTTGCATTAAGAAACTTTTCAGAGCTTTCTGGTGGGGAAGCCCAAAAGGTAATGCTTGCTAGAGCTTTAGCCCAAGAACCTAAACTTTTACTTCTTGATGAGCCAACTAGTAATCTTGATCCTAAAAATCAACATGAGGTCCTAAGAAATGTCAAAAGAATTGCAAAAGAACATAATACTTGTGTTGCAATTATTATTCATGATTTGAATTTAGCTATACGCTATTGTGACCGATTTTTATTCTTAAAGGATTCTAAACTTTTCACCTATGGAGGCCTAGAAATAATGACATCAGAAAACATTGGTGTAGTATATAATATTCACGTCCATATCATGGAATACATGGGTATTCCTGTGATTGTACCTTTTCCTAACGAAAAAGTTTAATTCCTCATTTATTTTTGGTATAATATACCTATTAAATTAGTTTGGAGGAAACAACTTGAAGATAGCAGTAATTGATGGCCAAGGCGGTGGAATGGGTAAAGCCATAGTTGAAAAGCTCAGAAAAGCCTTTGGTAATGATTTAGAGATACTTGCCTTAGGGACAAATGCCCTTGCTACTTCCCTAATGCTAAAAGCAGGTGCCAATGAAGGCGCATCAGGAGAAAATGCAATTATTTACAGTTCTCCAAAGGTCGATTTTATTATAGGGAGTATAGGTATAATATCCGCGAACTCAATGCTAGGGGAACTTACGCCTAATATGGCAAGAGCCATAGCGGAAAGCCCCGCAAAGAAAATATTAATACCTTTAAATAGATGTAATGTATATGTGGCAGGGGTTAAAAGCGAGGCTTTACCTATATGCATAGATAAAGCCATAGAAAAGATTTCTAATTTAACTGGAGGCAATTAAAATGTGTGAAGCAAATGTTTATTCCATTAATGAAAACGGAAAAAAAGAACTAATACTGGAGTCAGTTGACAAGGTGATTCCCAAAGGTAATGAAATTTTCCTTGAAAATATATATAGCCAGAGAAAAACTGTAAAAGGAACTATAAAAGAGATGGCTTTAGTTGAGCACAAGATTTTTCTTGAGTTAAACGAATAATGTAGAGCAAAACCTGAAATATTCATATTGTTTCGGGTTTTTATTTTATTACTTTATCAAAGCAGCTTAAAGTAGTAATATATTTACTAATAGATTATATTTATCAAGTGGAAATATGAGAAAAGAACTTAAAGGAGAAACCTATCAAATTAGTAATGATGGAGTTGTAATAATGTTTATTATAAGTCTAATTGTGAAATATTTCCGGTTGATTAGATAACAAGATCAACTATGATATTTAGACTATTATTCTAGGTGTTAGGGGTTAAGCACTTTCATTTATTAGGTGGAAATAATTAACAAAATATAATGGTAGCACAAATAACAAAAAAGTACATATATTTTATAGATAAATTAAGCTTAAAAACCTGAGTTTGATTGTGTTAATGAATATATCTAAGGATTAAAACGTTAAGAAAAGTTCGTTGTTTGGGTTGAAAATATTTACTTATATGAGTTAAATGGTATAATTTAAATATATTTTGGTTATAAATGAAAGGAATAAACTATGAGTAAAATAGGTAGAAATGATCCTTGCCCTTGTGGTAGCGGAAAGAAGTACAAGAAATGTTGTATGGGTAAAATTGATGAAGATATTCTTCTAGGGAAGAATGAAATTATGGAGAATACAAAAAGATTCTTTGATGACTTTTGGAATTATGACATGGTAAATGAAATGGAGACCGAGGAAATATTAGAAATACTAAAAGAAATAGGGATTGACTTTGATAAAGAATCCTTTATTAAAACGGCGGACAAAACAATAACAGGAGAGGCAATAGCTAATTCATGGTACAATAATTTTAATGTAACAGCTGAAGGTGCCGACGAGGATTTTCCTATAATAGCTGCAATGGTGCTTTGGGAGAGATTAGTTCCTTATCCAAATTTATCAGCGGACCAAATGGATGATATGATTGAAAAAGCTTATATCTATTCTAGTGAAAACAAATCGTTAGAGACTTGTGATATATGCTTTAAGGTGTGGGACGGAATTAAGTATCGAATTAAGCCTGAATACAGAAATATTAAACCATTAGATGAAATGTATAAATCTTGGTTTTATGTCAGCAATTTTTGCCAAGAACTTGAATCTGATCTTCACAATGCAGGGCTAATAGATAATACATATTTTGATAAAAGAATAAACTATTGCAGAGAGTTCTTGGAATATTTTCCTGATGAAAAGGAATTAATTACACACAATATGAGACGTGCAATTTGCGAATCGTATGCATATCTAAAGGATTATAAAACCGCTGAAAGTGAATGTAAAAAACTGGTAGATGATTATCCTGATAATATGTGGAGTTATATAGAATGGGGAGATTTATATCTCTATGAACAAAAGAAAGATTTTGATAAAGCAGTAGAACTATATCAAAAAGCTATATCTGTTTCTAAGGACGATGAAGAGCTAGATATAGTTAATGAACGTTTAGATGATGCTAAAGAAAGAATTCAGAGAGACTGATTATGTTAATTAATTGTACTCAGAAATTGCAAAAGCTATTGAAAATTTCGCCGAACAAACTGGAACAATTGAATCCGCTTTTTTCTTGGCATGCGAATATAATGCTGATTAACAGACGAAAGGTACTAGTACTAGTTAATGATGAAAGTAGATATAATGTTGTTTTGTACGGGCTTAAGGCTAATGACTTTAAAAACATGGAAGCTGTGATTTGTGATGGGATAAGAAAAAGTTTATTAAGTGACGGAGTTAACCCAAAAGTTATAGAAGAATATTTTAATTATACTGATGGTATTGATTTTTCGAAAACACAAAATAAAACTACGGTAGCTAGGATAAATAAGGCTTGTAATGACGTATTTTGGTTTAGTGAACGTATCGAAGATAAGCAAATTGTACAAATAGGGCTGTCTGATTTTTTAAATGACCGAATTGCTGAGGTTGGAAAGGGTATATATTTAAATAGATTAGAGCATATGATTTACGCATTAGAACAGTGCTTTGATATTCAAGTGATTAAATGTAGAGCGATAGAAATGAAAATCACTTTGTTACTTGAGAACTTTGAAGTATGGCGTAGGGTAATAGTACCTATTAATTATACTTTCGAAAGCCTTCATAAGGTGATTCAGAAGGTTTTCGGTTGGGAGGGTCACCACATACATGCTTTTGATATATTTAATAATGGTATAAAGGTAGTAAATCTTGTGGATGATGAAGAAGCTTTGATGTACGAATATGATGCACCTATGATAGTGGATAAGGATATAACCATTGAAGAGTATATGCTGAAGTGTTATAAGATAATATACACTTATGATTTTGGAGATAATTGGAAACACTTGATAGAAATAGAAGAAACGGTTGAAAATTATGATAAAAACCAAGCTTATTGTATTGAAGGAATAGGAGATAGACCTCCTGAGGATGTGGGCTCTGAAGAAGGTTATATCAACTTTAAGAAAATTATGGAAGACCCAAGTCATCCCGAACATACAAATGCAAAAGAATGGTTAAGACAGCAACGTTATGATAAATTTGATATATATAAAATAAACAAAATGTTAAAACATTTATAGTTTAGGAGTGGTAAAAATGGAAAACAAAATTAAAGAGTTAACCTTGCTACTAATGTATCTTACTTCATGGAAAGATAACGAATTTGGTAATCCGGACAACCGTACTTGGAAGGGTTATGCTTTTAATATATTAAAAGAACTTACAGATGAAGGATATATTTATGGAAGCATAAAGTCCAAGTCTGTTTACTTATCTGATGAAGGTAATGAATTAGCGAAGGAACTGATAGAAAAATACGGTATAAATGAGAAAAATGACTTATAGAGAGTACGATGAAAACAATAGATTTAACACACGTAATTCATAAAAATGATGATAAATCCAGGAACAATGCTGTTGAACTTGAACCGAAAAATTAACACAGAGAATATGGATACAAAGAACATTAATAAGCATGTACACACATATAGTAATGCATATGAATTTGCTTGCCATCTTTATTTAGGCATAAACTGTTTGTCAGAAAAGCTTTGGTAGTAGAACGCTGTTAGAAAGTCATATCATGGATGATACCGTTAAGTAGCAGATACTTATTTCGATTATATGCCTAGATGATATAATAATTAATCTGAGGAGTATGTCATGAGTATAATTAGTATAGCAAGCAAGGCATCAGTATCAAGGGGTCTTGAATATTATAAATACAATAATGTAATTTTTTGGAGCCAAGTAAATGAAAATGTTTACACAGGCTATGTAAAGGGTAGCATGGAAGAACCGTATTATGTTACCATCGATGTTAAACATCCTAAAAAATCTACTTGTAATTGTCCCCATGCTGAGGGGACGGTAAGAGTCTGTAAGCATAAAATAGCCCTGTAATTTAGTGTTTTTCTTGAGAAGGCAGAGAGATTGTTGGAAGGTATTAGACAGGCGGAGATTGAGGAAGAGGAAGAATATAATAATATGATATATGAGATAGAACGTTATGTGAACACTCTATCTGTGGAGGCAATAAGGATAGAACTTACAAATGCACTAATGGAATTAGAAGAAATATATGAGGATGGGTATAGGTGGGAATATGTCAAAGGTAGCATTAATAAGATGCGAAAGCTATGAATACGAAGAAGTAAAAGCCGTTGTTGAAAAGGGTATAAGTCTACTGGGGGGTGCTTCTGGTTTTGTAAAAGCCGGTGAAAAAATACTCTTGAAACCAAATTGGCTTTCAGCAGACCCTCCGGAAAAATGCGTTACAACTCATCCCATTGTATTTAAAGCAGTGGCGGAGATATTTAAAGAGCAAGGAGTGATTCTTTCCTATGGGGATTCACCTGCTTTTCAAAGCCCTGAATCAGCAGGAAAAAAGACTGGGATTTCAGAAATCGCCGAGGATTTCGATATTTTCTTTGCTGATTTTAGAAAAGGAAAAGAAATATATTTTGATAAAGGCGTGCAAAATAAAAAGTTCACCATTGCAAATGGTGTAATAGACAGCGATGGAGTGATTAGCTTGCCTAAAATGAAAACCCACGGGTTTCAAAGGGTTACGGGTGCAGTAAAGAATCAATTTGGTTGTGTACCAGGAACACTGAAGGCTGAATTTCATGTAAAAGTGCCAGATGCATATGACTTTGCTAAAATGTTGGTTGATCTCAATTCTGCAATTAATCCAAGGCTATATGTGATGGATGGAATTTATGCCATGGAAGGAAATGGTCCTAAGGGCGGAACTCCTAAAAAAATGAATGCAATACTTTTATCAAAGGATCCCATTGCCCTTGATGCTACAATGTGCAGACTTATGAATCTTGACCCTAAGCTTCTTCCTACAAATAAGGCAGGAATGGAAATGGGAGCTGGTACATATTTAGAAAAAGAGATAGAATTGATAGGCGACAATATAGATGACTTCATTGATAAAAGCTTTGATGTCAATAGAAATATTGATAGATCGATTAAAATAAATGGTGGCATGAAATTTGCAAAAAATATTATTACACCTAAGCCATATATAGATTCTAATAAATGTATTAAATGTGGTATATGTGTAAACATGTGTCCTGTTAATCCAAAGGCTGTAGGTTGGTATGATGGTAATAAAGAGAATCCACCTACATATATATATGATAGATGTATTAGGTGTTATTGTTGCCAAGAGCTTTGCCCTGAAAGTGCAATAAGTATAAAGCAATCAATTTTCCGCAGGATTATGGACAAGAGGAACAGTTAACGAAAATTGAGAAAAGAGTAAATTAGAGGGAAAATGTTATGGGAAATAGTTTAATGGAAGAAGATGGAATTAAAGATATTAAAAATAAGAAGGAGCTTACAACATTGGAAGAAGTTATAGAAGGTTCTTTTGATGGGATTTTAGTTGCCGATGGAGATGGCAATGTTTTGATGATGAATCATTCATATGTTAGGCATACTGGAATTCAAAGGGAAGAGTTATTGCATAAGAATATAAAGGATTTTATCAATCCAACTTGGATGAAAAAATCTGTTGTAATTTTGGCTATAGAACAAAGGCAAGCTGTCTCCCTAAACCATACTACGAAAAATGCCAAAAATATTATGGTTACGGGAATACCACTATTTAACGAAGAGGGTTTAATAAAAATGGTGGTAGTGAATACCAGGGACATTTCTGAAATTTATGAACTAAGGGAAGAACTTCTTAAAGCTAAGGAAATGGAAAAGTATTATTTAAGCCAAATAAATGGAAAGAATTCGGAAAAAATAAACTCTAAAGGAGAAGAAATTGTTGTGGCAAATTCAAAAATGCAAGAGATATATGCATTGGCACGCAAAGTTGCTGTTTTTGATACAACAGTGCTCATAACTGGTGAATCAGGAGTTGGTAAAGAATTGGTAGCAAGATACTTACATGAGAAAAACACTTTAAGAAATAAAAAACCATTTATTGAAGTTAATTGTGGTGCAATTCCGGAAAATTTATTGGAATCAGAACTATTTGGTTATGAAGAAGGGGCATTTACAGGAGCTAATAAAGGTGGAAAGGCGGGCCTTTTTGAAGCGGCAAGTGGAGGTACAATATTTCTAGATGAAATGGGGGAAATGAGTTTAAATCTTCAAGTAAAACTTCTTAGAGCGCTGGAAGATAGAACTATTATGAGAGTAGGAGCAACAGAGCCTATTTCCGTTGACACAAGAGTTCTAGCTGCTACTAATGCTAATCTTTTAGACAAAATTGAGGTGGGGACCTTTAGGGAAGATTTATATTATAGATTAAATGTAATCAATATTGAAATACCGCCCCTTAGGGAACGTATTGATGAGATTGCGCCTCTAGCTTTAAAATTTATAAATGAATTTAACAAAAAATATGGGCAAGATAAGAAGTTGACATATGAGATTATTAAAGAGTTTGAAGTATATCCATGGAAGGGTAACATAAGGCAACTTAAAAATGTTATTGAAAACATGATAGTTTTAAGTAATGGTGACTATTTACAAATAAGAGATATTCCTTGGCTAGCGGAAACTTATGAAAAAGCCCTTATTAATAGTCAAAAAGAAGAGTCTATGGCAGAGATTTTAGCAAGAGTTGAGAAACATGTTTTAGAAGAAGCTAAAGAGAGATATGGTTCGACGAGAAAAATGGCGGATGCCCTAAACATGGATCAATCTACTGTGGTGAGAAAGCAAAAAAAGTACGGGATATAAGTTTGATGAAACCGTGCATCACTTAATAAATGAGCGGCAAAAAACGATGTAAAAAATCATCGATATTTTGCCGCTTTTTTTATTGCATGAAATACCCAATAATCAGTAAAAGGAATAGATAATAATATAAACCTTGAAATTTAAAGGAATATATAAAATGAAATAATTTTATTAAATAAATTTTTGCTCAATCAAAGTTTTGGTATAGAAATTGCGATATATAAAGATGTGTAGAGAATAACTACGGATAGGGTGCAAAAGATATACATAATGAAAGTTAAAATATAGGAGGCTAAAAATGAGTAACGTAGTAATAGTAGCAGAGGGAAGAACCCCAATTGGGAATATAGGTGGACAGTTTAAAACAATTACATCGCTAGATTTAACAATTCCAACTATGCAAAATTTAGTTAAAAGAGCTGGTATTGACCCTGCAATAATAGATGATGTTATTTGGGGATGCAATTATCAGAGAACATATTTGGAAAACAACTTAGCAAGAATTGCTTTGGTTAAAGCAGGTTTTCCTACTACTGTTCCTGGAATTACTGTACATAGAAATTGTTGTTCATCAATGTCATCAATACAGATGGGTTATTACCAAATTAAATCTGGTGAAGCGGACTGCATTATGGCAGGAGGAGCTGATAGCATGAGTACTGCCCCTCATATGGTATTTAATGCAAGATTTGGCCAAAAGTTCGGTCATATGGATCTTAGAGATTCCATGTGGGATTCCCTTACAAATTTAGGGGTTGGTCCAGCCATGGGAATGACAGCGGAAAATGTTGCAGAAAGATATGGTGTTACTAGAGAAATGCAAGACGAATACTCTTTATTATCACAAAAAAGAGCAGTAAAGGCTATTGATGATGGTAAATTCAAGGATGAAATAATTCCTATTACCATTAAAAATAGAAAGGGAGAAACTGTACATGATACAGATGAATATCCTAAAAGAGACGTTACCATCGGGGGACTTAAAAAGTTAAAGACGGTATTTAAAGAAGATGGTACAGTAACTGCGGGTAACGCCTCTGGTATGAATGATGCGGCATCGGGAGTTATTCTTATGAGTGAAGAAAGAGCAAAGGAACTTGGAGCACCAATTATAGCCAAGGTTATATCTGTTGCGACAGCAGGAGTTGACCCTGATGTGATGGGGATAGGACCTATAAGTGCATCTAAGAAGGCCCTTGAAAATGCAGGATTAGAGATTAAAGATATGGATTTATTCGAAATAAATGAAGCATTTGCATCTCAATGTATAGCTTGTATGAATGAACTTGGAATCGATAGAGAAAAGTTAAATGTTAATGGAAGTGGTATTTCTTTGGGTCATCCGGTGGGAGCGACTGGAGCAAGGCTAGTTGTGACATTAATAAATGAACTAAAGAAGAGAAATAATAAGTATGGACTAGCAACACTTTGTGCAGGCGGTGGTATGGGTACTGCCGTAATAATAGAAATGCAATAAAGACGAGATTATATAATACACAAAGGAGAATTAAAGGTGGAAAATTTAAAACAATTAAGTAAAATGAGCAATATCAATGGAGAATATAGAAAGAAGCTAGTAAGTGCTGATGAAGCAGTTAAAGTTGTTAAATCTGGAGACTTAGTCCATTATGGGCTGTTTGGTGGCATCATTAGAGATTTGGATGCGGCTTTAGCAAAGAGAAGAGATGAACTCTATGATGTTAAAGTAGCATCAACTATTTGGAATTATCCTGAGCCCCCAGAAATTTTGAAAGTAGATCCTGAAGCCAAGCACTTTAGGTATGTAAGTACACACTTCAGTGCTATGGATAGAAAAATGAATAAAGAGGGCTGCTGTTGGTTTATTCCTGTTCAATTCAGAGAAAATACTAAGTATTGGGCTGAAAACGTAGGTGATGTAAATGTTGCCATGCTTCAAGTTGGACCTATGGATAAATACGGTAACTTTAATTTTGGACCGCAGATTGGTGAGTATTGGGGGATTTTTAAATCAGCAAAAAAAATTATTGTAGAAGTTAATGAATGCCAACCAATGGTTCACGGTATTCAAAATTCTATAAATATTGCTGAGATAGATATGATAGTGGAATCAGAGGCAAGACCATTACCTAACCTTGTCGCTAAAGAAGCTTCTGACATCGAAAAGAAAATAGCAACTCATATAGTAGATAAAATTGAAAGTGGTAGTACATTGCAACTTGGAATTGGTGGCATGCCTAACTATGTAGGTAAAATGGTTACAGAATCAGACATAAATGATTTAAGTGTGCATACGGAAATGTTTGTAGATGCATATGTGCATTTATATGAACAAGGAAAAATTACTGGCAATAAAAATACAAATAAGGGGAAAATGGTATTTACCTTTGCCATGGGATCTCAGGATTGTTATGAGTTCCTTGATGATAATCCGTTATGTCTAATGGCACCTGTGGATTATGTTAATAATCTAGATGTTATGGCTTCAAATGATAAATTGGTTTCGATTAATAGCTGTTTGCAAGTCGATTTGTTTGGGCAAGTTAATTCGGAATCTTCAGGATTTCAGCATATTGGTGGAACTGGAGGCCAGCTTGATTTTGTTCAAGGTGCCTTTCAATCAAATGGAGGAAAGAGCTTTTTATGCACTCCATCAGTTAGAAAGAAGAAAGATGGAAGTTTAATTTCACTAATTAGACCAACTCTTCCCCAAGGTTCAATTGTTTCATGCCCAAGAAGTGCTACTAATTATGTAGTCACTGAATATGGTGCTGCAAATATGAAGGGACAATCCACTTGGGAAAGAGCCGAAAGATTAATTGAAATTGCGCACCCGGATTTTCAGGATGAACTTGTAGAAGAAGCCGAAAAAATGGGTATATGGAGAAACAGCAGTAAGGTTTTATAGAACTAATCTAAGGATTATTCTTAAAATCAAAGGAGTCTTCCGTAAAAGTTTCCGGTATTAAAGAATAATTATCATTAGAAAATGGGGAATCATTGTGTGATTCTCCATTGTTCTCATGTATAATAAATAGAGAGGTAATAAATATGAATCTATTATTTAAAGAAGGCTTTATAGGAAAATTAAAACTTAAAAACAGAATTATTATGTCAGCCATGCATATGGGAATGGATTTTGAAAAAGAGGCGGCATTCTTAGCAGAGAGATCTAAGGGTGGTGCTTGTCTAGTTACTTCGGTAATGGGTGTCCATGCCTCTGCAACTCCATCAGATATGAATATCATATCTGAAGAGAATGCCCAAAAAATTTCCGAAATGGCAGAGGAAATTCATGAAGCTGGTGGAAAACTTTCGGTTCAGCTTTTTCATGCGGGAAGAAATGCAAAAGCGGGGGGCCTCTGTGATAGTGATGCGGTACCCGTTGCTCCCAGTGCTATTCCTTCTCCAATATATAAAACGGTACCTAAGGAATTAAATGAAAAGGAGATTGTTGAAATTTTTAAGTACTTTTCTGAAGCTGCTGAAATTTGCAAAGAAGCCAATGTGGATGCAGTTGAAATCAGTGCCAGTGCTGGATATCTCCTTTCGGAATTCTTGTCTAATCGTACAAATCTTAGAGAGGATAAATATGGTGGTAGCTTAGAAAAACGGTTTACTTTTCCTTTGGAAGTTATAGAAAAAGTCAGAGAAGCAGTGGGCGTTGATTATCCTGTAATATTGAGAATATCAGGGCTTGATATGATAGGAGGGTATGGTTTAAAGGACATGCAACAGTTTTCTGCCAAGGCGGAAAAATATGTTGATGCCATTAGTGTTACAGGTGGTTGGCATGAAGCTGCAATACCACAGATTACCATGCAAGTCCCAGAAGGCAATTTCGCTTTTTTATCAGGAGCGATTAAGCAGTTTGTTAATGTTCCTGTAATAGCGTGCAATAGAATCAACAATGGTGAAACAGCGGAGGAAATTCTTGAGGAAGGCTATAGTGATTTTGTGGGATGCGCTAGAGCATTTTTAACGGATAGTCATTTTGCAGTAAAAGTAAAAAGGAAAGAACCGTATAAAAAATGTGTAGGATGCAATAAAGGCTGCATAGAAAGAGTCCTAAAAGGTGAGGCTCCTACCTGTATATTTAATCCTACCATAGGTCATGAAGGAGAATTAGAGACTAAGGAGGAGTTAAATAAAAAATATCTAGTGGTTGGAGGTGGACCTGCAGGATTATCAGCAGCAATTAATCTTGCGAAGAAGGGTAATGAAGTTAGGTTATGTACCAAGGATAAGTATTTTGGAGGCATGATGCATTATGCTTCTAAATCTTTAGACAAAAAAACCTTTGCAGATAATATTAATGCTATGTTTTATGAGGCCAATTATTATGGCGTTGAATTAGTCTTAAATACATATGTGGATTCAAGATACATTAAAGTATATAACCCGGATGAAGTATTAATAGCCGTCGGCGGAAATTGTAGTAAACCACCAATTGAAGGTATAGATAATGAAAACGTATTTGAGCTTAAGGACATATTTGATTTAGATAAAAAGGAATTAAACTTATTGTTACAAAAAAAAGTATGTATTATAGGTGGAGGAGCCAGTGGTGTTGAACTAGCCTTATATATATTAAACTCATCTAAGATAATGAAAGAAAGCAGAACGTTTTTAGATTTATATAATTTAGACGTTACAAAAAATGATTTTGATTATGATGGTAATATAACTATACTTGAAATGAAAAAAAAGGTTGCCAAGGATTTAGGGAGCACTAGATGGATACTTATGAAGGAGATTGACAGATATCCAATAGATATAAAGACTGAAGTCACTGTGGAAAAGATTGGAGAAGACTTTGTTGTTATTAAAGATAAAGATGGTATAGAAAATATTCGTGCCGAAATTGTTATTCTTGCAACAGGATATAAACCAGCCATGAGGGACTTAGTAGAATGGCTAAGAAGTAGCAAGTATAAGTATCATGAAATAGGAGACTGCGCAGGAAATGGACAAGGTGTCATGAATGCCATAGAGGAAGCATACAAAATATCATAAATAATTAATTTTTCTTAACAAACGGTTTAAAACCGTTTGTTTTTGATTAATATGCTTTACTAAAAGCGTTTAAAGTAGTAATATTAGCACATGAAAATAAATATAATAGGGAGTGGCAATGAGAAAAGAATTATTAGGGAATCTACTTGGATTAGCTACGATAACAATATGGGGTTCTACATATATTGTAAGTAAAATGGTATTAGAAACGTATATGCCGACGCAGGTATTGCTAATGCGTTTTTTGATGGCAGCTGTTGTGCTCACAATAATTTATCCTAAATTTGAAAAGTTCAAAGATTTAAGGCATGAACTGTTATTAGTTGCAGCAGCAGTTTGTTTATCAGGGTATTTTCTTTGTGAAAATACGGCACTCACTAAAACTTACGCAACCAACGTAAGTTTAATTGTCGCAACGATGCCAATTATTTCATTGATATTAACAGGTATTGTAGATAAAGTGAATCATTGGAACAAAAACGTTATCGTAGGCTTTATAATTGCATATACAGGAGTTGTAATAATAGTGATTGGTGGAGAAAGTGGTTCTAGTATAAAAATAATTGGTGATGGGATAGCTTTACTTGCAGCTATGTGTTTTGCCTTTTATTCATTGATATTATCCAAAATAAACAGTGAAATGAATACTATTAGGTTAACGAGAAATATATTTTATTATGTTGTAGTAATAATCTTTTTGGCTAATTTAGTAAAAGGGAATTTAAAACCTGAAGTATTTCCTTTGGAAAAGCTTTTAGATCCACCTATGGCAATGGGGTTATTATTCCTAGGCGTTATGGCATCATCACTTTCTTTTATGATGTGGAATCAGTCTATCAAATATATAGGGGGAATGAGAACAAGTAAATATGTATACTTTGGACCCGTTATAACTGCTATTATAGCTGCGATTTATTTAAATGAAAGTATAACTATGACAATAATAATTGGTGCAGTACTAATTATTGGTGGTGTATACTTGTCGGAACGCAAAGTTTCCAATAAAAAAGATCAAAACTCAGTAAAAGAAATTGTCTAGTAATTTGGAGGGTAAATATGAAAGTAATCGATTTGACACATGTAATTAAAGAAAATATGCCTGCTTATCCAGGCACTTTGCCGCCTAAGTTTGAACCTGCTAATACGTATGAAAAGGATGGATTTAAAGAAACATATATTTCTATGTATACCCATACGGGCACGCATATGGATCCTCCGGCTCACCTTTTTAAAGGAAGGACCACACTAGATGAGTTTCCGCCGGATCAGTTTATAGGGAAAGCTTTAGTTATTGATTGCAGAGCTTTAGACGAAGGTGATAAAATAACTATGGATTTGATTAATAAATACGGTTCATTATGCGATGAGGCTAATTTTTTATTATTTAACCTTGGCTGGGATAAACGTTGGGGAACAGAGGAGTTTTTTGGAGATTATCCATGCATTGATAATGAGGTTTTAGACTATATTATAAAAGGTGACTACAAAGGTATTGGCTTTGATGTAATAGGGCTAGACCCTATTTCTGATGATAATTTAACTCGTCACAAGAAATTGTTTAAAGAAAAGGATATTGTTAATATAGAGAATCTTAAGAATCTGGATCAATGCGGAGGAGGACTCTTCTGGTTTAGTTGTTATCCTTTGCTATTGAAAGATAGTGATGGTTCACCTATTAGAGCTATTGCATGGTTTGAATAGAAGATTTAGGTAATATCGATGAAAGAGAATCCTTGGTATTGAGATGCATGGAGGCATATGTTAATTGTGTTTATAAATCAAAATGCTTAGGGAGATGTTTTTATTGGACTAACTTTTAGTGATAAAGAAAGCCATATTACCTCAGATAAAACTTATATTTTCTCTATAATCAATAATACCTTCTAAAAGAAGAAAAGGGTTTATAGCTTTTGTAAAAGAAATAAAAAATGAAGATGATAAATATACAAAGGGTTTGCATTTTTAAAAGTATAGCAATGCTTAATGTACTTTTTCCCCGATTGATATATTTAATTTTAATAAAATGCATAAAAAAATCCCAAGGCAGTATATGCTTATAAAAAGCATTTTCTCCTAAGGAACTTAGTTTTGAAGTATTTAATGTTCCATTAATTGGTTTGAATTATTCTGCCTAACAGAGTTTCGATATATTCATGATATACTTCTTTATTTACCACTTTGTGCTGTGTCTTTTCATATATTTTTGATACTTCATTAATAACATAACTGCTTGTTTGTTTTTTAAGTAAAGAAAAATCTTTGTTCTCACAGCTAAAGCTGGTAAATATCATATCTGCAAATGTTTTTGATTTTAAGACTTTATCAAATGCATATGTATCTACTACAGTGTTATCGAAGCTTCTATCAAAATCTCCAGCTAAATTTTTTATTCTACTTTTCAGGTATTTTGGATTATTTTTCATCGTATATACCTCCTTTCTTAAGTATATTATATATATTTTATTAAAAATGTAATAGGACATAAGTCATATATTCAGTAATTAGATATGATATAATAAAAGCAGATAAAAGGAGTAGATATGGAAAAGATTAATGATTTTAAGCTTAAAGAAAAGCTTTACGAAAAATATAAAATCAAAAAATACTTTGAAACGAATTTTAAGGATGATTTACAGCTAGTAAAATTCAAAAAAGGAGAGATAATACACTTTGAAGGCGATCCATTGGAAAACCTATATTTTATTGTAGGCGGAAGAATCAAGGTAAGTGTTACTCAAGAAAATGGTAAGTCAAAGCTGATATGCTTTGTGGATAATTTTGCCATAGTAGGGGACATAGAATTATTTGCAGGGGCTAATTGTTCTACGCAGTCTACCGTGATGAAAGATACATATTGTTTGGTGTTATCCCTTGATAAATACAGGGGAATATTACTAAATGACTTTGTGTTTACCAAACATATGGCTAAGGAGCTTGCTGAAATAATATTAGATAATAACGAAAGTGATTCATTTAATTTGCTTTATCCACTTGAAACTAGGGTTGCAACTTATATATTGCTGACATCAGAAGACGATATATTTAAAGATAACCTTACCCATGTTGCTGAGCTGTTGGCAACTAGCTATAGGCATTTGCAAAGGGTTTTAAAAAGGCTTTGTGACAAAGGGATATTAATTAAAGAAGGAAGAACCTATATAATTAATGATGTGGATGAATTGAAAGACCTGTCTAATAGGACTGTAACTCATTTATAAAAAAATGGCAGAAACAAAAAGTTTCTGCCATTAACTATTATATTAATCTGATAATTTATCTACCTGTTTTTCAAAAGCCAGTAAATGGCTTTCGGAACCATTCATTAGGGCTGTAAATACTTTCTTAACATTGTCTGGTAATTCATATGATAAAAACTTTTCATACATTGCAATGTTATCTATTTCTGCTTTAACACCTGTTTCTGCTGCTTCTAGTAGATCTTCTGGCATTACTACATGGCCTTCAGATGTATCTTCCGGAAAATCCAGTCCATAGGAAGTGTAAACTTCTTCTAGGTATGCTAAATGATTTTCTTCGGAATCAGCAATGTTGGAATAGGGTTTTTGTGTACCGAATTCATCCATTATTGCCAAGTATTCTCCGTGGGCAAGATATTCATCTTGTACGGCGTAGGTTAGCATATCCATAATGCTAAGTTCCTCGTCTGATAAGGCGCCTTCTGCGCCATAACCGGTAAGGGAAAGTTCCATATCTTCCTCTGTTAGTGATTCTGGATTTGGGTCCACAGTGTGCTCTATAACTTCATTTACTTCTTCAGTATTTGTAACTTCTTGAACTTCTGATTCATTAGTGCAACCAGACATTAGTAATATGGTTAATGCTAATAAAGTCATAGTTATTGCACTTATTTTTAAGTTTTTAATTCTTGACATATCTTAACCTCCTTTATATATCATGACATAATTATATTATTGAAATGTTACTAAATTATGACTAAATTAATTATTCATTGAGGTAAATGAAATAATTAGGTATGGTTTTGAAGATTTAAAATTAGAAAAAGTTCGGTGTGGATATTTTGATTGTAATGATAAGTCTAAAGGAGTGTAGGAAAGGTTTGGATTAAAATATCATCATAGGGAAGAGGGGAAACCATGGCCGCTTATGGGGAGATATTAGAACAGAGAATAGAACTCTAACATTAAAAGAAGATGGTTTCAAAATTAGAATAGGAAATGCTGGGGAATAAATCTGAAGCTACCTGTCATAAATCAATAGGGTAAATAGTAATTTATACAGGTGTTTTTTAAAAAGTTTATCGGGATTTAAAGGTTGGTTATTAAGGAAAAGTGTAAAGCAAAAAAATTAAATACACAAATATATTACCATTAACTAGTATTAATCTGTGTTAATATATGATTTAGTAATTATCTGGAGGGAAAAATGATAAAAACAACTATATTTCTTATACTAGTATTGATTGGTATAGTATTTCTATTAGGTGGTATTGTACTGATGCTTATTAAAAGATTTAAAAGGGGTAATAATATCACCGTTAAAAAGATTAAATCCAAATTCGTTATTTCTTTAATATCCATCATATTAGCAGTTGGGCTTTTATTCATATCTCAATTGTTTGCAAAAACACCTGTGATTGATGATGCAGAAGGTACGTCAATTTCTGAATTGATAAAAATTGATGTTAATGGCAGGGAAGAGTGGATTAGCATAAGGGGAAATGATATTAATAATCCCGTAATACTATTTTTAGCTGGTGGACCGGGGGGAACTCAACTAGGTGCAGTTAGAAGGAATTTGAAGGAACTTGAAAATGATTTTGTAATTGCAAATTGGGAGCAACCTGGTTCTGGCAAATCATATGGAGCAATGCCCATTGATGAGATTGGTCCTAAGACTTATATAAGTGACGGAGAAGCTGTAACTGATTATCTTTTGGATAGATTTGATAAGGAAAAGATATATATTATTGGAGAATCGTGGGGAAGTGCACTGGGAATATTTTTGGCTGATAAGAATCCTGAGAAGTATCATGCGTTTATAGGGACAGGTCAAATGGTGGACTTTGAAGAAACGGAAGTTCAATGCTACAATTTGGCATTGGAGTTGGCAGAAAAAAGGGATGATAGTGAAAAAGTAGATGAATTAAAAGAGTTGGGAGAACCTCCTTATTCTGGTGAAAACATGGCGTTGGATGCAGCTAAGTATTTACAGTATTTAAGTGATGAAATGGCAAGAAATCCCAATATTGAAAATGGAGGTTATGAAACCTTTTCTGATTTAGCATCTTCTGAATATGGGATATTAGATCAAATTAACTTTTTCAGAGGAGTTGTTACGACATTTTCCCAAGTATACCCGCAACTTTATGGTGTTGACTTAAGAGAGGATTACAATGATATTGAAATTCCTGTTAGATTATTCATAGGTAGACATGATATAAATGCCCCTACATATTTAGCTGAGGAGTACTATGAAGTTTTAGATTCTCCTGATAAAGAACTTGTGTATTTTGAGAAATCAGGACATAGTCCATGGATTAATGAATATGAGCTGTTTTGCGAGAAGACAAAAGGATTTTTTGTTTTCCATTAGTATGGACATTATATTAGGGATTAGTTTCAAATTTTATATGATGTACGACAAGAGTTGGGTAGTATAAATCAAATCATTACTAATAATATGAGGGAAATCTCTGTGTAAAAGATAACTGTTATTATTTTTTCGATAACAATACTAATAGTAACGTTCTTTAGTAAAATTGATAAAATCCCATTAATGCCTTTTGCTAGGGTGAAGAAGTTCTTAATTCTAAGCCATATGTAATGTTGGGAGATGTTGTCTTAACTCAGCTCAGTTCTACAGTCATTGTGTATGGATGGGATATATATGGTATGCTTTGTCTTATGCCATAGATGATATTTAAAAATTAATAGCGATGAGCAATAGGACGAATATATGATATATTAGACTTATTGCTCTTTTTATTTGCATAGATCGTCGTTTTCTCTTTTATTTGGTATTAAAGCATTAAGCAGTGGAAATAGAGTTGCAGCTACCAAGCCACCGGAAAAACCGTTATTATATAGATTCATTCCTGCATGTAAATCGACAATATTTACTGTCAATGTCATGTGAAGGGCTCCAGCTAACATGCCTGCCAGTGGTCCGAATCGGCCTGATATAGGGGCTAATGTGGTCCCGAACAGAGCTGCTAGTAATGCCACAGGAGAGTAAACTTCTTCTAAGTGGAATAAACCAATTATAAATATACTAAATAGAATAGGGGTAACATTTTTTACGTGTTTTCCGCATGCACCAAAGCCTATTACGGTAAAAATTCCGCCTAATACAGGTCCGTTTAATTCGCCTCCTACAATTAAAACGTACGATGTTGATATTGCACCTAATAAGGCCATATTAATTAAAGTAGGGCCAAAGCCTGCTAGATTAATAAAATCAGGGGTAAGCTTTCCCGTTTCTTTTAATATTTTGGCAAAGCCTTCAAAATTCCAATTGTTATAAATAAGGCCTACAAAAAATAGGGCTATAAAGAATGAATAAAGTAGATATGAGAATTCTTCGTTGTTTCCTGTGGATATTAAAGATACTGTTTTTACCTCTACGCCAAAACTCCTTAATATTCCGATGAAAAAGGTTCCGATAATGCCGCAAGTAAAACCTAAATTATATAGGTTATATCCTCTATGAAATTTAACAAAATAGGCAGCTAGGAGTGGAGTAATAAATCCTATAAAAATGCCAACTAAATTACCTATTATAATTCCTAAGTATAATGGTAAATCCAAGTTAAAAGAGAATTCGCTAACCATAGGGCCTAAGGCTGTACCAAAGAGTGCAGACGGCAAGTTTTTTTTAAGTTTTGTTTTTGATGCTTTACTATATAAAGCAACTCCTGCGATAATTGAAATGGAGTTATATAGATTCTTTCCAAACAATGAAAAGCCTATTACTGTAAAAATTGCTGCAATTAAAGTACCAGTAATTTTAGAGCCAGTTACCCTTATCATTCCTATACTTAAAAAAGCCATTAGTGAGGCATTAACTAAAGCAGCTCCTATATTTGCCAAGGCAAAATAGTCTGTTAGTAGATTGGCAGGGGATGCTAATATAATATAGCTTCCTTTGATTATTTCCTCAGTGCTATTAAATGTAAATGCTAGAATAAATAATAAGGATGCCATGATTAGTAAAAATATATATTTTGTTTTTTCTGTAACTTCTCTTGGAGGAGAGTTAATTCTTGAATTCAAGTTATTGTCAGACTTCATAGGATTTACATCCTTTCTCCAAGCTGCTTAAAAGCTAACATTGGGGTTGACTTATTAATATTGATAAATTGATTTTACCATTTACTCTCCGGATTTTCAATTAAAATAGGTTTGAGGATAGTGTCAATATACTTTCGGGAATTAATAATCAGAGTATCCCCTTGGTATGTTTTCATTTAGTTACTTTAGTCTATTTATATATCATTTAATTTAAAACCACTATTTATCATTCCTCTGAGCCAATCCATATTACTA
>DATFJV010000015.1:0-5813 GCA_035268985.1 Anaerovoracaceae bacterium
TTGGATGACTCAGAAGTCTATAGCTGAACTTTATCAGAAAGATGTAAGAACTATTAATGAACATATTATAAATATATATGAAGAAAATGAATTAGAAGAAAATCGAACTATCCGGAAAAACCGGATAGTTCAAAATGAAGGAAATAGAAGGGTTGAAAGGGATGTTAACTTTTACATCATTTCAATTAACTACTATGAAGGGATTGATAAATAATGAGTAAAGAATTCGAAAACAAGGATTATTCAGATCAGTATTCTGAGAAATCTTTATTTAAAAAAATAAAAAAAGTTGCAAAAACTGCAGGGGTTAAGGTTATATATTATGTTTTGATTGCATATTATTTACTTAAGAAACCTGAAGTACCTAAGAAAGAGAAGGCTATAATTATTGGAGCATTAGGGTACTTTATCATGCCTTTTGATTTGGTTCCAGATTTTACCATAGGGGTTGGATATGTAGATGATTTGGGAGCTTTAGCTTTGGCTTTAGGTAAAGTTGCTTTATATATTGATGATGATATTAAGCAGCAGGCGAAAGATAAGCTACATGATATATTTGGGGATTATGATGAGTCGGAGTTGGAAGAACCTGACGAGACTGACATATAAAACGATTATAATCTTCATATAAATGAGAAATTAACAAAAATACTGAAAAAAACATCATTTGCAACTGCTAGTTGACAAATTTATACTACCAATTGGTAGCATGCAACCTAGTTAGTTGATAGGATTTAATAAATAATACAAACAAATGATGAAAGGAAGATAAAAATGAAATTAGCAGATAAGATAGCAAAATTAAGAAAGCAAATAGGATGGTCCCAAGAGGAATTAGCAGAGAAAATGAATGTATCAAGACAGTCAGTTTCTAAATGGGAAAGTGCATCAAGTATTCCTGATATGAATAAGATTATACGTTTATCAGAAATATTCAGCGTATCTACAGATTACTTATTAAAAGATGAAATAGAAAAATCTGAAACAATAGGTGAAGACCATGAAGAGGATGTTGTGAGGATAAGTTTGGAAACAGCAAAGGAGTTTGTACAGTCTAAAATTAAAACATCTAAGATTATAGCAAAGGCTGTATTACTCTTTATTTATTCAGCAATTCCATTATTTTCACTTATTGCCTTAGGTGAAAGTGAGCAGTTTGGTCTTACAGAAGATACTGCTGTTGTTATAGGATTAGTTTCAACTTTAATACTAGTTGCTGTTGGGGTTGTTATAGCTATCTCCTCGGGACAGTATAAAGAACATTTTGAACTTTTTGAAGAAAATGATATAGAACTAGAGTATGGTGTTGAAAGTATCTTTAAAGATGAGCTTAAATCTTACAAAGGTACTTATACCCGTTACCTATCAATTAGCGTAACTTTGTTTATTCTTGCAGCTGTTCCCTTGATTATGTCGGGATTACTAAAAGCGTCTTCATGGATTTCTTTGGTAATGCTGTGTCTTACTATATTCATTGTTGGTATTGGTGTTTATATACTTATTCCTGTAGCATCAAGACACAATGCCTATAACTGTATCCTAGGGAAAGGTGATTACTCACCGACTAAAAAACAACTTGCAAAAAAATCAGAAAAGTTCGGATCCTTTTACTGGCCTCTTGTGACAGCGATTTATCTTGGATGGAGTTTCTTATCAATGGATTGGCATATTACATGGATTGTGTGGCCTATTGCCGGAGTACTTTTTCCTGCAATAATTGGACTGTATAATATTATTAAGGATGATGATGAATGAGTAAACTATGGAGGAATAAATGACTAATAAAAATTATTTAAATTAAGGAGAGTAGAAATAATGTCAGAAAATAAAATGAATAATTTAGGATTTAGGATGATGGTATGGACTTATAGAATAAGGGATTTATTTAGTCCAGCAGGAAAAATTTTGGAAGAATTTAATATAAATGAAGGAGATACAGTTGTAGATTATGGATGTGGTCCAGGAAGATATATTAAAAAAGCTTCAAATTTAGTAGGGAAAAGTGGGAAAGTTTATGCTGTAGATATTGAGGAAATAGCTATTACATATGTAAAAGAAGAAATAAATAAAAATAATTTAAAAAATGTTAATCCTATATTAGTTAAAAATAATAATTTGTTAATTGATAATGATATTGCTGATGTTATATATGCTTTAGATATGTTTCATCATGTATCTAAACCAAAGATATTTTTTGAGAAATTATTTAAAATTATTAAAAAAGGTGGAATATTATATATTGAAGATGGACATCAATCTAGAGAAGATTCTATTAATAAAATTAAACAGTCAAATATGTGGGAAATTTACGAGGAAAAACAAAATTATTTAATTTGTAAAGCAATTAAATAAAAGTGTAAATTTGAAGATGAAGCAATATATTAATTATAAAGGGGAAAATCCTGGGAAAATTGATTGACAAACGTGAAAAGACCCTTCAGCAAAAATAGCTGAAGGGTCTTTTGATTAAGCTAATATAATTATTTATATAGGTTATCTACTTTCTACTCAACTCCGTAAAGATACTTTGCAAACTCAGAGTCAGCACCGATTACAATCTTGGTCTTGTCTCCTAGTGTTATCTTGTAGCTTTCAAGGGTCCTGTAAAAAGCGTAGAATTCAGGATCCTTGTTGTATGCGTTGGCATAAGTCTCAAGGGCCAATGCATCTCCTTCACCCTTTATAGCTTGGGCCTTTTCGTAGGCTTCGGCTTTCAGAATAGTGACTTCCTTTGTAGCTTGTGCCTTTTTTATCTTGAACTGCTCTTGGCCTTCAGCCCTGAACTTGTTGGCAATCTTCTGTCTTTCCGTTCTCATTCGATTGAATATGTTCTCATAGTTGCTTGCTGGGAGCTCAGTCTTTGCAATTCTCACATCGAGTACTTCCATACCAAAATTCTTCACTTCTTCATTTGTGTTCAGCTTGATTTGGTTGGTCATTGCGTAAACATATTCTTTGTCGGAAATCAATGTGGTTCCATCCGTTAGACCGATTTTTTCGTTTAATTTTGAATAGATAATATCGTCAAGCTTTGTATTTGCACTTCTTACATTGTTAACGGTTATTCTGAAAAGAAGAGGATTCCTTATTACCCATTGGGCATTGTTGTCAAGAACTATCTTCTTTTTGTCAGAGGTCGTAACCTCTCTAGCAAGAGTGTTGTAAGTCAATAGACGTGATGTGTATTTCTCAACTTGGTCTATTACCGGAACCTTAAAGAAAAGCCCCTTGCCCTCTCTAATTTTTACATTCTCAAACTGTGAAATATCGTATATTTCCTTTTCAAGGTCGGGTGTTATTTCTTCTACTATAACGACTTGTACTTCTCCAAATCTTGTTACTACGGCTTGGTCGAATTCGTTGACAGTAAAGAAGGAGTTTGTAATCAAAATATATGCTAGAATGGCAAAAATAATACTGCCAATTCCTTTTTTTGATATGGTCGGCTTCTTGTATTGTTTTTTACTACCTTGTTTTTCATTTACTTCTTTATCTTGAAAATATTTTATAATCTTTTTAATTAATTCTTCCATTACTGCACGCTCCCTTCACTTGTCATTCCTTGAAGGGGAAGGAATTTCAGTGTATTTCCATCATCTCCAACTATATATATTTCTTTGCCCGGTAAAACCTCTTCAAGGGTTTCAATATAAAGACGTTTTCTTGTAACTTCTTTTCCTAGAACGTATTTTTCATATACGGCGTTGAAGTTTGCCACGTCTCCATTGGCTCTCCTTATCCTGTCTTCCTTATAGGCTTCTGCTTCGGAAATAAGTTTTGAAGCTTCTCCCCTGGCATCCGGTATTACTTTATTTTCATAGGATACAGCCTCGTTTATCTTGCTTTCTTTGTCAGCCTTTGCTCTGGAAATATCCTTAAATGAGTCATCTACTTCTTCTGGAGGATAAACATCCTGAAGTTGAACTGCAGTTATCTGAAGACCTATTCCATAGTTGTCGCAGATTTCTTGTAAGTCGTCTCTTATCTCTTGTTGTATTCCCACTTTGTTGTCTGTGAGAACTTCGTCAAGAACGTTGTTTGCTATGCTCCTCCTTATTGTTGAAACAGCGATAGTGTTAAGGGTTCCGAGTTGGTCGTCAACATTGAAAAGAAATTTTTTGCTATCTGAAACTCTAAACTGTAAGATAGTCTCAACGTTGACAAGATTTTCGTCTGCTGTAAGCATTAGAGGATCTTTACTCAGGTTTCTGTCATATAAAGGTAGTGAACCCGGCTCTACATCTTTCGTTGTTGTGAATCCAAATTCCATACGTCTGATTTCTGCAACATTTACTGTATATTTCTGCTCCACCAAGGGGATCTTCCATTTCAGCCCTGCCTGTGTTTCGGTTCTTGCATATTCTCCGAATCTTGTAACAACAGTTTCTTCTCCCGATTCAATGGTATATACTCCGTTGTATGCTACAGCGGCTAAGAGAATCAGAAGAAATAATATCATTGATTTTTTCAAATTTTCTTCCTCCTAAATTTAGTTTCTATTTAATCCTAATACATATGAGCTTAATTCTACCTCTAATTTAAATTTTATCATTTATTAGTGGGTTGCTTAGAATTCAAGTAACATCTTATACACTTTAACATGTAATGGCCCTTTCAACAACATATTTTCATTTGTTTACTTACTTTTAAAGATGTTGAATAATACCTAAATACTGTTATTTTAAGTACATATTAGTTTTAATTTATGATACAATTATATCAATCATATAAGTTGAAGAGAATTATGAATAATTAGCAAAGAAAGACTACTGGGATAAGTATGATTAGGAATCCTAACTATATTTAAAAATAATATAAATTTAATCTTGAACAACTATTTTTTATAGTATAATAGTATAAAACATGAATTCTAGGAGGAAAATTATGATAGTTACAACAACCCCAACTGTAGAGGGAAAGAAAATTATAGGATACAAGGGAATTGTATTTGGTGAGGTAATAGCAGGTGTTGATTTTATAAAGGACTTTGCAGCAGGATTGACTAATTTCTTTGGTGGAAGATCCAATTCTTACGAGGGTGAATTAATCGAAGCTAGACAATCTGCCCTAAGAGAAATGGAAGAAAGAGCTATGAGATTAGGATGTAATGCTGTTGTAGGGGTAGATATAGATTATGAAGTACTTGGACAAAATGGTTCTATGCTTATGGTTACAGCATCAGGAACAGGTGTTGTGGTAGAATAAATATAAGAGATTTAATGTATTTAAAAAAAGAAAGGATGGTATAACATGGGAATAAGAAAAATATCATTAATTGCAATGATGGTAGCTTTAATAATGGTTCTGACAGGTTGTATACAAATGGAAGTAGGAGTAGAACTAAACAAAGATGGGTCTGGGAATATGGAAATTCTAATGGCACAAAACACAGATTTGATGGATGAAGAATTGGATACGGAAACAGAGGCGGAAACTGATTCATTGACATTTTTTGAAGATGAAGATTTTGAAGGCTTGGAAGGAATTACAACAACTACAGAAGCAGTAGAGTATATGGATAAGGGATATAACTTTGCTGGGGAAAAAGCGATTATTGAGATTGGAGATATGGAAAGCTTTTTAGTTCATATGAATGAAACTAATGAGAGTGAAGATGGTATAAGATTAGTAGAATTGGAAAACGGTAATAAGAGATTTGAGATGGATGTTAGACTAGATGACCAGTCTTTAGAAGCTGAAGAAAGCAGTCCAGATGATGCACAGCTTTATGCTATGCTTGAAGGAACTGGTATGAAGATACTTTATTCTATTTCTACAGATTATGAAGTAGTTAATCATAATGCTCACATAGT
>DATFJV010000016.1:0-4263 GCA_035268985.1 Anaerovoracaceae bacterium
TGATCTATATTCCCTTTTACCACAATTTTATTCCTTCAACTCCTAAGGATTTGAAACCTAAGAAATTTTTATAAGTTACTGTAATTGCCTTAACTTTTGGTTCTGCACCTTTATACAAATACACATCTAGAGAAGATATCCTATGCTTTGTATATTTTGATAAATCTTCTTTAGGCATACCTATATAAACTATTGGTTCACCAACTTCAATGCATGCTCCACCTACCATGAGATCTATAGTAATTGTATCTGCCTCTTTGCTTCTTATGTATTTTATTGCTTTACTATCAATTTTAATATTCATTTTAAATCACCTTTTTCTTTTATATAATACAGCAGAGAGATAGCTATCTCTCTGCATATGTTTTATCATATTTAATTAACTTTTTATATCTTATATTTAAGCAACCTTGTTTTCTTCTTTACCAAATAATACATGGTAAGATTGTTTGATAAGAACTATAGCTAGTATAAACAATGCAGCTCCTGCAACAACAAGTATCATGTTCCCTGCTACTAAGTTTGCTTGAACAAGGAATATTAATGCTGTAAGTGTTACTAAGAACATAAATATCATTGGATATACAACCATCTTGTATTCTTTGCCGTTAGTCTTAAGATACATTGCTGTAGCTAATAATGCTAATGCTGCTAGTAGTTGGTTTGCAGAACCAAATACAGGCCAAATAGCTCTCCAGTCTGCTAACCCCAAAAGTCCACCAGATCCAACTGTTATTAAAGTAGCTAAATACATGTTTGATAAAGGATTTGTCTGTTTTTCTTTTTTTGAATCTTCAAAGAATTCTTGGAATACAAATCTACCAATTCTTGTACCTGAGTCGAGACTTGTAAGAGCAAATGCTGCTATTGATAATGCAACAAATGATTTACCAGCATCAAAAGGTATTCCGAATGAAGTCATAAAAGTACCAACACCTGATGAGAATACGTTATTAGGTCCTCCTGCACCAAGGATTTCAGAAAACTTATCTGCGCCTATGTAGGAAGCAGTAATAATAGCTATTACAGCTAATACACCTTCTATAAGCATTGACCCATATCCAATAAGCTTGATGTCTTTTTCACTACTAATCTGTTTGGAGCTTGTACCTGAACTAATCAAAGAGTGAAATCCTGATATAGCTCCACAAGCTACTGTAACAAATAGAATTGGGAACAAGTAAGAAGTTCCTACTTTAAAGCTTGTAACTGCTGGTAGCTCTAATCCTGGTCTATATAGTAATAGTCCCAATACTGCTCCGCCTAACATTGCATATAAAAGAAATGAATTAAGATAATCTCTAGGTTGTAGTAGTATCCATACTGGCGCTGTAGAAGCTATAAAAATGTATACTAAAACTACTCCGTACCAAGTGTTAAATGATGCTACTATTGGGAATTGTAATCCTGCCCAAATACTACCAAATAATAGTGCTACACCAACTATAGTTGCTGGTAATAATCCTACATTCATTCTGTTAACTGCCATACCAAATAGAACTGCTAAGATAATGAAAAGTATAGAAGTTGTTGCAACTGAAGGTGTTGAAACAAATGTTGCTACTACTATATTTGCAAAAGCTGCAATTACAAGAATAAGAGTTAACCAAGCAAAAACAGAGAATAATTTTTTCCCACTTTCACCTATAGTATTTTCTATAACATGTCCAATAGATTTACCCTCATTTCTAACTGATGAAAATAATGCTCCAAAGTCATGAACTCCACCAAAGAAAATACTTCCAACTATAATCCATAAAAATACCGGTAACCACCCGAAAATTGCTGCAGCTATTGGTCCTACTATAGGTCCAGCTCCAGCTATAGATGCAAAGTGATGACCTAAAAGTACCGGTGCCTTTGCAGGTACATAATCGACTCCGTCCGCCATAGTTTGAGATGGAGTATCCTTTTCTGGATCTATACCCCACTTTTTAGCCAACCAAGACCCATATGTAACATAGGCAATAATAAAAATAACAATTGATGATAAGATAAGTAATAATGCCATTAAAATTCCTCCTTTAAAAATATATTTTAATAGGTTTCCCTATTATTAACTATTGAGGTAAATAAAATGCCTTTTCTTTTTTAGCTTCTTTACTTCCTGTCACTTCTTCATTTGATAATTCTACTAAAACAACTCTTACAACTACCCAACCTTTCAGACCGAATAAAAAAGATTTTTGATATTTAAATTTTTTAATGAAATCTTTTGTTTCTTCATCTACCGGTTCATCTACAGTTATTAAGGCCGTAAAAGTAGTAGACATATGGTCTTCATGAGGATCCACAGTGCTGTTAATCGTGGATTTTAATAATTCTATAAATCTTTTTACATCTTCTTTAGACACATTATGAAAATGTTTGCCGTAAATATATTCGTCATTTTCAAAAGCATAAATTACAGCACTTTTAAATCCTATATACTTTTCGTTTCTTATATGGGATTTAGCGGCAATTTCAAACTCCCATTTTCCAATTCTTTCATTTCTATTTATATCAAAATTATATTTGAGCTTTTCAAGCATTTTTTCATAATAAATATCTTTATCCATATAAACACCTACCTATTATATTTTTACCATGTTTTTACAGTAAAATGTTGTTTAAAACATTAAATGCATATATTTGTACATCAAATGCAACTTTTTCCCTCCTATTCTATAATGTTTTAGTCGATATTTTTATTTCTTCTTCTTTTATTCTTTTAATTAAGTCTTCTACTTTTTCTTTTATTATATCTCTCGTTTCTCTAAAATCTTCAATATGTCCACCTGATGGATCATCTAATCCCCAATCTTCTTCGTGTTTATTAGGAACAAAGGGACAAACTACTCCGCATCCCATAGTAATTAGGATATCCTGCTCTCTTGGTATATCAGTTAGAAGTTTGGGCTTATGTCCTTCCATTGATATTCCTGCTTCTTCCATTACCTGAACAGCCTTTGGCTTTACTTCAGGATATTCTTCAGTTCCTGCTGAATACACTTCTAATATATCTCCACCCAGTTTTTTAGCCCATCCTTCTGCAATCTGAGATCTGCAGGAGTTGTGAACACACACAAATGCCACTTTTATTTTTCCCATAATTTTCTCCTTTCAATTTTTGGATTCTTACATTAATTATCGATACCATTACTTTTGTATATTCTGAGTTCGTCCTAACATCTTCTATTTTAAAATTCTTGAAATCTTTTATATTAATAAATATCCGAAAGCATTAAAGGTATATCCTATTATTAAAATACCTGCAGTTACTATACCTGCAAATACTATCAGCAATTTAGTTTTTACAACTTTTTTAAGTAGTATCATGGAAGGAAGAGATAATGCTGTTACTGCCATCATAAAGGATAAAGCCGTTCCTATTCCTACACCTTTGGATACCAAAGCTTCAGCTATAGGAAGGGTTCCAAATATATCTGCATACATAGGCACCCCAACAATTGTAGCTAAAAGAACTGAATACCACTTATCCTGGCCTAATAAAGCTGTGATGATACTTTCAGGAACCCAGTTGTGTATAGCTGCACCTATTCCTACCCCTATTAATACATACAGCCAAACTTTACCAATGATATCAAGAACTTGATCTTTTGCAAATTCAATTCTTTCACTTCTTTTCATACTTCCATTATCATCTTCTAGTACTTTGTTGTTAAATACAAAGGATTCTACATGCTTTTCCATTTTAGCCTTGCTTATTATGCTTCCTCCTATTACAGCAAGTATAAGCCCCACTACTACATATGCAATAGCTATACGCCAATTAAATATACTTGCAAGAAGAAGTACCGATGCTAAATCCACCAAGGGTGATGATATGAGAAATGAAAATGTAACTCCTATTGGTAATCCTGCACTTGTAAATCCTATAAATAAAGGAATTGATGAACAGGAACAAAAAGGTGTTACAGTTCCTAAAAGAGCCGCAAAAATATTTGCCACTATACCATCTCTTTCTCCTAATATTCTCCTTGTTCTTTCCGGTGGAAAAAAACTTTGGATGTAGGATATTGTGAAAATGAGTACTGAAAGCAGTATGAATATTTTAACTACATCATATATAAAGAAATGTATGCTTCCTCCAAGTCTGCTTGCCATATCAAGTCCAAATATATTTTCTACTAAAGCTCTTACTAAATCATATAACCATTCCATTTTTAATAACTGGCTGTTTAGCCATTCAAATACAATCATATCTTGTCTCCTTTTCGTCTTAAAATTCTTATATGCTCAAATGAGTATATATGTATATTA
>DATFJV010000017.1:0-10618 GCA_035268985.1 Anaerovoracaceae bacterium
AGGTGAAGATGCGAAAGAAGTTTTGAGTGTGGTAGGGGAGATCGATGAAAAAAAGATTCCAATAACAGGAAAGTCAAGATTTGGATGTTGGGTATGCACTTTGGTCAAAGAAGATAAATCGTTAAAAGCGTTTACGGAAAATGGTGCAACTTGGCTCATGCCACTTAGGGAATATAGAGATTGGTTGATGGGATTACGTTTAAAACCAGATACTAGGCAACTACATCGAAGAAATGGATCGGTATACTTTTACAAAGATGGTTCACTAGGTAAGGGTTCATTTACAATGAATACTAGAATCGAAATATTAAAGAGATTATTAGAATTAGAAGTGGAAATGGGTATCGAGTTAATTACTTTTGATGAACTTAAGTACATAGATGAATTGTGGGACAAAGAAGGGGACTTATATCGTCGGACACTAGTGGAATTGTATTATAATATTAAAAATATAGCTTTGCCTTGGGATTCATATAAAGCTCCAATCTATTCAGAAGAAATAATTAATACGATAAAAAGACATTGTAAAACTAATGATATGGAATTTGAATTGATATCAAAACTTATAATAGATATTGAAGAAAACAAGCACTATTCGACAAAAACTAGACTTAACAAAGCATTTAACAAAACTGTTAGTCAAGGGTGGTTGCATTATCAGAATATAAATAAAGGATTATCGGATGAGAATTAATAAAATAACATTGAATAACTTTGGATCATATGAAGATATGGTTGTTTTCGAAATACCAAATGAAAAACAAGGTAATGTTGTTGTTATTGGTGGCAAGAACGGTGCCGGAAAAACAACATTGTTTAAAGCTATTAGGATTTGCCTTTATGGTTATATTAGTATGGGTTACACGAGTTATAATACATATTATAAACGTGCCATCATAGATTTGATTAACAGAAACGCCAAGCAGAATAGGATAGCGCAATCAAGCATAGATGTTTCTATCGACATGATAAATAATTATGGGGTAGATGAATATTCAATTAAGAGAAGTTGGATTTTAGATAAAACACTAACTGAAGAATTAGTAATAACAAAGAATGGTATAGAACTAAACGAAAGTGAAAGAAACGACTTTGAAAAGTATTTAATAGATTATATTCCGCCTGATATATTTAATCTATTCTTTTTTGATGGGGAGCATATTGCAGATTTCTTTTTAAATGAAAATGGTAATAAAGAGCTTAAAAAGGCCTTTTTAACTGTTTGCAAGCTAGATACTTTTGATATTATGTATAATTTGTTTAGCAATTTAGCAAAAAAATCTACAGATCTAGAATTACCGGTGAATGAATACATTGAAATGAAAAACAAAATTGAATCAGAAAAGGACGAAATTATATCTGTTACTAACTCTCTAAATCAATGTATTATGGAACTGGAAAATTGTGAAGCGGAAATAAATAAATTGGATTCCGAGTTTGTCAAAGCTGGAGGGATAACGATAAGCGAATTAAATAATCTCAATAACATAATAAAAGAGGAAGAGGCTAGGCGTGATGGTTTAAACAAATGGATTAAAAATATTGCAACTAATAAAGTGCCATTTATAATAATCGAAAAAGAATTAATCAAGTTAAAAGATCAAATATATAAAGAAGAAAATAATAGCAAATATATCCATTTCAATGAAGTGTTAAAAGCTGTTAATAAAGTTGACTTGGATTGTAAAGAGTCTTTAATTGACGAAACTGCAATTAAAATACTTAAATATAATGCAAGCTGTATGTTTAGTAACGATATTAATTGCATATTGGGGCTTTCAATTGAAGACCGTACGAATGTATTGTCATTAGTAAATAACATGCTAAAATTTAACAAGAATGAAATCATTGAAAAAAAATATGAGTTATTGGAATCTATTAGTTCTAGCAAAAAAGCGCGTACAAAACTTGGAGATAGTAATATTGATTTAATTCAAAATTATAATGAGACAAAGTCGAACTTAGTTGATAAAAAAAATACTATATCACATGAAAGAATACATCTAGAGCAAGAGCTTTTAAAGTTGAAGGAAAACAATCAGAATACGGAAAAAGAGTATAACAGAATTAGAACGAATCTTGAAAAAGATCTAAAAAATCAATCAATAAATGACGTATCTTCTAAAGCAATGCTCATGTTAGAAAATTTAATTAGTGAATTATATAAAAAGCAGTTTTTGAAGGCGGAAAAAATATTACATAGTACATTGAACAACTTAATGCGAAAGAAAAAGTTCGTAACGGATGTAATTATTGATGAGGATTTCAATATTTCTTTGTTTAGAAATGAGACAATTGGTAGTAAGAATTTAATAGAAATACTAGAAAACGACACGTTTAACCGTGCAGAGTTCATGAAATCACCTGCATACCAAAAGCTCAAAGTTATATATGAGACTAATACGTTGCGTGGTGTATTAGCGGGGCTAAAGAAGGATGTAGAAACGATAGTATTACCTATAGAAATGAGTGTTAATCAGTTTTCTAGTGGTGAGAAGCAAATATTTATTATGGCATTATACTATACATTAGTGCAGTTGTCGGATTTACGTATTCCTTTTATTATTGATACTCCTTTTGCACGAATAGATGCTGCGCATAGAAACAATATTATAGAGAACCTAATCAACAAGCTTGAAGGACAAGTGTTTATTTTATCTACTGATCAAGAACTAAACCAAAATCATATAGAGTTGTTAGGCAGCCGTGTAGCTACAACTTTCATGTTGGAACATGTAAATAACAAACAGACGGTAGTGTATGTTAATCAGTATTTCGAGAGGTATAACAATGTTTAAAATCAAAACCGCTAAAAGAACAGAAACAATATTTAATGAAATTGAAGCAAGCGAACATTTACCTCCTTATATTTTGTCAAAGTTAGCTATATCATTATCAATTAGCCAAGATGAGCCTTTGAAGGAAGGGGATTTTAGAACGGATAAATCGGGTTTAGAATTAAATAGGCAAACAATTACAGGGGAATACGATGCTGTCTATAAGGCGCTAATTGCCATGCACGAAGATAGAGCAATAACTGATGATGAATATTTACAGAAATATATTAAAGCACACTTGGATAGAGGAGCTAAGTTATTATATAGTGAATACAAGTATAGTAATGATTTGATATTACAGTTGATAAAGGAAGATAGAGGTATATAGGATTGTTAATGTAGTAGCTATATCATACTTAATAGCTTAGAAAGCATAAATAACATATACAAAGATTTGCAGTTAAAGATTTTAATTGACTAAATAACTTACTAACTATAGCTGGTATAGCAATTAATATAAAACGATTACCATAATTAAATGGTTCTAAATATTAATTGCACAGGAAGAGGTTTTTTATGAATGACATTAAACAGTATTTTTCGGATTTTTTTGAAGTTGATGAAAAGATTATTGAATCGTATGGAGCTATTAATATTTCACTTATAAATGATCTGCCACTATTTATAGATCCGTTTTTATTGTTTAATAGTGAAAAGGTGGAGTACCAACAGATACATAAAGAAATTATCAACTATTTGTTGTTTTTACAAAAACAAACAGAGATGTATCCAATGTTTGATACGGGCATATTTAAATCATGGTATTGGTTTCCGGAAATCAAACAAACATGGATAGGATTTAGTTTAGAAGGAAATTCAGGGCGTGGATTAGGCAGGAACTTTGCTTTAGGCCTTCACAAAGGGTTACAAGATATCTATAAAAATTTTGGTAGAGAAACGATTACTAGAAGTTCTCATTTAGAAAAACTATGCTTGATTAGCCCGTTAGTTGGAAGAGATAAAATAAGTGATTTCACTACAAATTTTGCTAAGAAATATTTGTTAGAATACACCACAATTTTTGCTAGTACATATTTGAGCACAGAACAATGCAAGAAATTTATAGTGACGAAAGTGGATTTTAATTATAAGACAATGTCTTGGGTGGACAAAGAATACTATTTACCATGCTTTAAGGATGATTTTGTTCTATTAACTCCTAGAGACATGGTGACTCGTGATAATACTTTCATAAATAGACCCGATATGATTAGAAACCTAGATAATATTGCACCTTCAATAGAAGACGCAGCGGTTAGATTTGAATTAAATAACTATTTTACAGAAGTTCTTACTAGGAAAAATAAGGAAATGCCTAAGAAGGAAAAAGATAAAGTGGCAGAAGCGTTGATAATAAAATATCCTTTACTTATAGATTATTATATAAAAGTAAAGGAAGAAAAAGAAGCAGATGCCACTTCGATTAGCGAGAAAGTAGTAAGTGAAGCAAAAAAGTTTTTTAATGAAAACACTCAAAAATTAACGCTTAAATTAAATAGCAATACTGATTTTTATAATCTAAATGGGGATTCTTATGAAGAAGCTTATAATCGAGTTTCATACCTGAAAAACGTAATTGAAGACATGGATGGCTATAGGTTATTCTATATAGATGGGAAACCTATAAAAAGAGAGAGTGATTTACAGATAATGTACCGTTTGTTGTGGTATGCAAGTGATTATGATGTAAATCGAGAGGTGAATAACGGAAGAGGCCCAGTGGACTTTAAGATTTCGCACGGGTCAAAAGATGCTGCATTAGTAGAGTTTAAATTAGCGTCAAATAGCAAACTGAAAAACAATTTAGCTAAACAAGTTGAAGTATACCAGAAGGCTAATAATTGTGATAAAGCGATAAAAGTGATTTTATATTTTACCACGGAAGAATATGAAAAAGTTATAAAAATACTAAATGAATTAAAGCTACAGAATTGTGAAGATATTGTATTAATTAATGCAATAGGGAACAAAGCTTCAGCTTCAAATGTGGTAATGGATTAGTAAATCTAGAGAGTATATTATTAATTTATTCTGTCCATAAAGCGTTTTGGGAGTAGTAAATATAAGCTATATTTAGTTATTATATAATTCTCTTAAATTTCCGAGTATTAGCTAATCTTACTTATTGATCTATGATATAATTTACCTATCTAGAAGGGAGCATGGCTTATTAAAGTAAATTAGTAAATAATGAAGGACAGGCTAAACGCTGTAAGGTGGAGTTCTGATGGACCGGCCTATTCTTTGGAGTACGAGTACACTTTTTAGAGGGGATTTGACGGGTTTAATAATTATGCTGATTCTTGACTTTTTGTCTGTTGGTATTGCGTGGTTCATTTGGCCTTTCATATATAATCGTAGGCATATAAACAGATTTCTTGAGAAGGACTACAGACCTATGAGTAGTCATGATAGGAATGCGGTGGCAGCTAAAAACTATATAATATAATCTTATTACAGATTTTAAAAACAACGCTTCGAACAATCAGTAAGGAGATAAAACATTGAAAAACAGATCAAAATATATAGTAATGGTTTTAGCGATAGTGCTACTTGTCCCACAAATAACATATGCAGACTCATCATGGTACTGGGTATCTAAGACTAGGCCATTTGATATACTGCCCTTTGTTGCAATTGGAACAATACTAATTGAAGTAATGTGGATAAGATATGCTACTAGAATGAAGGAATTAGGGAAGGTAGTTATTGTAGTTATTGTAGCGAATCTGGTGTCCTTTCTTGCTCCATATGTTATAGAGTATTTTTCAATGAGTTGGTACGGTAGTTTCTTTGATGTAATTGATTCGGTGCCGATATTTACAGTGAATGCTGGTTTCCTGCTGTTAACATTGGCTGTAGAAATGCCTATTGTATATAACCTACTTAAGAAGTATGTTGCAAATAAAAAGATGCTTATGTGGCATACACTTTATGCAAATGTTGCTACTACGGTTATGTTAGTTATAGTTGAAAGATTAATTTGTAGTGGTTTGTGGATATAAAAATACCGCCTTCTTTGGGCGGTATTTTTATTACTGTATAAATTCTCCTCCTTTAAGGATCTTCTTTTGGAATTTCTTTTGCTGTGCTTCTGGTACTCCTTCTAGGCTCTGCTTTTGTATTGCTCTGATTTTTAGAGGCAATGAGAAGAGATTAATGAAGCCCTCTGCATCATATTGGTTATATACTTCATCTGCACTAAAGGTAGCGAATTCTTCGTTATATAGAGAATATATGGATTTACTAGCCACAGGTACTGCGCTTCCTTTATATAGCTTAACCTTTACATCTCCTGTTACCTGCTCCTGAGTTGTATCTACAAAGGCAGATATTGCATGACGAAGTGGTGTAAACCAAAGGCCATCATAACATAGCTCTGAAAACTTCTGTGCCACAGTATTTTTATATGACATTGTATCTCTATCTAAGATTAACTTTTCTAAAGAGTTATGGGATTTAAATAGTATTGTTCCTCCCGGTGTTTCATATACACCTCTAGATTTCATGCCCACTAGTCTGTTCTCAATTATATCTATTGTACCTATTCCGTTTTCACTGCCTAATTCATTAAGCTTTGTTAATAACTCAATTGGGTCTAGTTCTTCGTTATTTACAGCTACGGGGATTCCCTTAACAAATGTGATGGTTACATAGGTAGGTTTATTTGGTGCAGCTTCTGGTGTTTTTGATAATACATGGATATCATCCTTATGTTCATTCCATGGATCTTCCAAGTTGCCACCTTCATGGGAGATGTGCCAAATGTTTTCATCCCTTGAATAGATCTTTTCTGTGGTTTGAGCAATGGGAATGTTATGAGTATTTGCATAATCAATTAAGTCTTCCCTTGATTCCATATCCCATGTTCTCCATGGTGCGATTATTTTAATAGCAGGATTTAATGCCTTTATTGCAGTTTCAAATCTTACTTGATCGTTTCCTTTTCCAGTGCATCCATGAGCTATTGTGAAAGCTTCTTCTTTTTCAGCTATTTCTACTAGCTTTTTTGCCATAAGCGGTCTAGCCATGGAAGTACCCAATAAGTAATCGTTCTCATAAACAGCACTTGCTTTAAGAGTAGGGTATATATAGTCTGTAATAAATTCTTCTCTCATATCAACTGTATATGCTTTACTAGCTCCGGTAGATAGAGCTTTTTTTTCTATTGCGTTAAAATCTTCTCCTTGCCCGGCGTCACAGCATACAGCAACTACCTCACAATCATACTCTTCAATTAGCCATGTTAGAATAATTGAGGTATCTAAGCCCCCTGAATAGGCTAATATAATTTTTTCCTTAGACATTTAAATCCTCCTGATAATATTTATTAATGTATATGTATAAATTTACATTACAGAGAATATAACATAAATGTTGGCAAAAAGCAAGAAAAACATCAATTAATTTTTATTAATTTGTAATAAAAAACAAATAATAAAATAATTTCCAAAATAGTATTGCATAAATATGCTACGTATAGTATAATTTTACGAAATGTGATACGAAAGGGGACTAACAGATGAAGGGTAAGGTTTATCTTGAAGATGGGACATTGTATAAAGGTAAAGGCTTTGGGTGTGAAGGTACTAGAGTAGGTGAACTTGTGTTTAATACAGCAATGACTGGCTATCAAAAGACACTAACAGATCCATCATATAGGGAGCAGATAATAACAATGACATATCCTTTGATTGGTAATTATGGTATAAATGATACTGATTATGAATCAGAAGGCATACATGCCTTTGGATTAATTGCAAGGGATATATGCTTTAAACCATCCAATTGGAATTGTAAAATGAACATTGATGAATGGTTAAAGGCAGAAATGGTACCAGGAGTATATGATATTGATACTAGAGAGATAACAAGGAAGATTAGAAATAAAGGGACTATGAAATGTGTGATAACTACTGAAAATCTTAGTTTAGATGCTTTAAAAAGCATAATAGCAGATGCTGAGTTAAATAAAGACCAAATGAAAACTGCCGGAACTGATTGTATTAAAAAACTAAATGCAGATTATAGTAAATATAGTGTGGCAGTTATAGATTTGGGTGTTAAAAAGAGCATATTAAAGGAGCTAAATAACAGGGGCTGTGATTTAACCATATTCCCATATGGTATTTCTTCAGATGAAATACTGGATATTAATCCAGATGGAATGTTCATAACCAATGGTCCAGGAGATCCTGAGGAAGCAAAGGAAGCTGTTGAAGAAATTAGTAAATTGATGGAAACTAACATACCCATATTTGGAATATGTATGGGTCATCAGATTTTAGCTTTGGCCTCAGGAGGAAGTACATTCAAATTAAAATATGGACATAGAGGATGTAATCATGGCGCATTTGATAAGAATACTGGAAAAAGCTATATAACATCTCAGAATCATGGTTATTCAGTAAATGCAGAAAGCATAATTTTAAAGGGACTTGAAATTACTCATTTAAATCTTAACGATGGTACAGTTGAGGGCATGCAGCATATTAGTAAGCCTATTTTTTCTGTACAATTTCATCCAGAGTCAAGCCCCGGTCCCAATGACACGGGGTATTTATTTGATAAATTTACAGGCCTTATGGAAGGGGGTAAGAACTAATGCCGAAGGATAACGCATTGAAGAAAGTTTTAATAATTGGTTCAGGACCCATTGTAATTGGACAAGCAGCTGAATTTGACTACGCAGGTACCCAAGCTTGTAAAGCCATAATGGAAGAGGGAATAGAAACGGTTTTAATTAACAGTAACCCAGCAACTATTATGACAGATGAAGGAATAGTTGATAAGGTATATATGGAGCCAATTACCGAGGAAGCGGTAACAGAGATAATTAAGAAAGAAAAACCTCAAGGAGTACTTGCTGGCTTTGGTGGACAAACGGGACTTAACATAGCCATGGAGCTTGAAGAAAAAGGGGTCTTTAAAAAATATGGGGTTAAGTTATTAGGGGTTAACAGAGACAGCATACATAAAGCGGAAGACAGAGATGCATTTAAATCCCTAATGCAAGAGATTAATGAATTCACTCCAGATAGCATGATAGCTACAGACATTAATGAATGCAGTGAATTTGTTGAAGAGATAGGCTATCCTTTAATAATTAGGCCAGCATATACTTTAGGGGGAACTGGTGGTGGAATAGCATATAACGGGGAGGATTTTAAAAAGCACTGTAAATCCGGGATAGAAAAAAGTGCCATTGGTCAAATTCTAGTTGAAAAATCAATAGAAGGATGGAAGGAAATTGAGTATGAAGTAATTCGTGATTCAAAGGATAACTGCATAATAATTTGTAGTATGGAAAATCTTGACCCTGCGGGAATACATACGGGAGATAGCATTGTAGTTGCACCTACTCAGACACTAAATGATACCCAGTATCAGATGCTTAGGGATGCATCCCTTAAGATTATTAGAAGTCTTAAGATAGAAGGAGGCTGTAATGTACAGTTTGCCATGAATCCTGATAAGGATGAATATATTGTAATTGAAGTAAATCCTAGGGTTAGCAGATCTTCTGCCTTGGCATCAAAAGCAGCAGGGTATCCCATAGCTAAAATTGCAGCAAAGATTGCCATAGGATATACTTTAGATGAGCTCAAAAACTATGTAACGGAAGGCTCAAGTGCCTGCTTTGAACCAACCTTAGACTACTGCGTAGTAAAAATACCCAAATGGCCCTTTGATAAGTTTAGAACTGCCAGCAGAAAGCTAGGAACGCAAATGAAGGCTACAGGGGAAATAATGGCAATTGACAGAAATTTCGAAAGTGCTCTACTTAAAGCAGTGGATTCCCTTGAAATTGAAGGCTATGGATTAAGAGTTCCTTATGTATCTAAATTAAATGATGAAAAGCTTATGAAAAAGCTTTATGCATGCGATGATGAGAGAATATTTTGTATAGCAGAGGCATTTAGAAGAAATTTAGTAACTGTTGATGAGATATTCGATAAGACAAAGATTGATAGATGGTATTTATATAAAGTGTTGAACATTGTTGAAATTGAAAGAGCTTTGGAAAACTCTGAAGTGACCAATGAACTTATTTATGAAGCAGAAAGTAAAGGATTTTCTGATGAAGAGATAATGGGGCTAAGCGGTGTAAAGAGGGATGAGCTACAGGATATAAGGGTTTATCACGATATATATCCTGTCTATAAGGTTGTGGATACTTGCGCAGGGGAATTTGAAGCACTAACGCCATATTACTATTCCAGCTATGGAGGAGAAAATGAAAGTGTAAAGACTGAAAAGGATAAGGTTTTGGTTGTGGGCTCAGGACCCATTAGAATAGGTCAAGGTATTGAGTTTGATTACTGCTGCGTACAAGGTGTATGGGCACTTAAAGAACTTGGATATGAATCAATAATTATAAATAATAATCCAGAAACTGTAAGCACTGACTTTGATATCGCGGATAAGCTATATTTTGAGCCCTTGCATACTGATGATGTTATGAATGTGATAAAAAATGAAAGACCAAAGGGAGTGATTTTACAATTTGGAGGTCAAACTTCCCTAAATCTATCATCTAAACTAGCAGCTCGAAGTATTAATATATTAGGGACTAAAAATAAATATATTGATTTAGCAGAAAATAGAGAAAAATTTTCTGAATTGTTAGGAGATTTAGGAATAGCTATTCCAAAGGGATATTCAGTTAGGACCAAAGAAGAAGCCTTCATCGCATCAAAAGAACTTGGCTATCCCTTGATGGTAAGACCTTCTTTTGTTATAGGTGGCAGAGCCATGCAGGTGGTATATAGCGATGATGA
>DATFJV010000018.1:0-7793 GCA_035268985.1 Anaerovoracaceae bacterium
CCTTCTGAATATCTCCTGTCGATCCTTAGTATCAGCTAATAGAAGCTTTAAAAAATCTCCTTGGGCAATCATTGCAATCTGTGCAAACTGTTTATGATCAATTCCCATGATTTCGATTATAGCTTTATTAACTTCATTTTGTTTGGTTACAACATCACCATCGGGTAATATTAGTTCAGCCTCAGCCTTTTGAGTAGTAACTCCATCACCGCTTTTTTTTGGTCTTTCATATTCAGGGTTACGCTTAACCTTATATATCTTACCTCCATACAAAAATTCCAGTTCCACTTCAGTGGGAACATCAGTTTCGGCATATTTGGATCTAAGCATGGAAGGCTCCCTATTAGCCCCACTGGCTTCTCCATAAAGGGCATATGTTATGGCATCAAATATAGTGGTCTTACCGGCTCCGGTATCTCCGGTAATTAAATACAGTCCTTTGCTGCCTAGCTTATCCATATCAATATTAACTCTGCCGGCATATGGTCCAAAGGCAGATACTTTAAGTTTTATAGGTCTCATTCTTTATCCTCCCAAATACCTTCGATTAATTCTTCCATTAGCTTCTTTTGCTCATCATTCATGTCCTGGTTATTTTGCTTCTCATAAAACTCAGAAAAGAGATCTATTGGAGCTTTACTTTCCACAGAATCAGCTTCAATATATTGCATACTGCTTCTGGTCCTTAAGTTATCATAATCAAGCTTCATAATATTAGGATATATGCTCCTTAGCTTAGCAAGGGCATCGGGAATATCATCTTCGTCCGTTAAGGTTATATGTACATAGTCATAGACATTAGTCCCTTCATAGTTTTCTTTGTTAGTAATCTCCATGTAGGTTCCCCTAAGTTCCCTCATGTCCCTACTCGGAATTAGGGGAATGTACTTAAAATTAACCTGACCCTTATCAAGTAATTCCAAAACCGTAACAGATTTTTCATGCTTAGCCTCAGAAAAGGAATACTTTAAAGGCGTACCGCAGTATCTGATGGTTTCCCTTCCGATATTTTGGGGACCATGAATGTGGCCAAGGGCCACATAGTCAAAGTCAGAAAATACATTAGCGTCCACATTATCAGAGCCACCAACGGATATGTCTTCAGATTCCGAGCGGCTGGCTCCCGTAACAAACTGATGAGTTATAAGTACATTCCTATTATTATCATTAAGCTTAACCCTATCAATTAATCCAACTTTAATAGCATCATTATATGATGATATCTCTTCATCAGGATAATACCTTCTTACATGGGCAGGCTTAATAAAGGGCAGCATATAAATATCCACAGTGCCATAGTCATCATCAAAGGATACCTTCTCCACAGTTCCATCATATACATTGGACATGTATATACCGCTACCACAAAACACCCTAGACCCAAAGGATATTCTTTCGGGAGAGTCATGATTACCACTAATTACATAAACCTGAAGCTTCCTTTTGGATAGGCGGTATATAAAGTCATCAAACAACCTAACCGCTTCCCCGGAAGGCACAGATTTATCATATACATCGCCTGCAATTATTACTCCATCTGGTAATTCATTATCAATTATCTCTATTATCTTAAGCAGTATCTCTTCCTGATCCTTAAGCATAGAAAACTCATTAACACGCTTTCCAATATGTAAGTCCGATAAGTGAATTAGTTTCATTGCACCCTCCTAAAATTAATATGTGTTTATTATATCACCATTATACATAATATTGTGTCCTATTAACCGCCTACTCTGTTAATTATATCATTTCATTATATTAATCAATAATGAAATATAACATATATGAACTAAAATTCAAAAGTTGATATAGCTTTTGATATATCACCCTAATCGTTTTAACAGTATTTTTTTCTAGTGCTCTACTCTCTTAAACAAAGTTCTCTAGCGTAATAAGTTTCACCCATTATTTGCAAATTCCTCCCTAGAATTGATACCTTAATTATATTTGTTTCCCCAACTTTTGGAATTCCATACTCTCCTTCGAAACCTTCTTTAGCACTTAGCGTTTCTACTTCCACTTCACAATCTAGCGCAATGGAATAATCTGCCGGGTCGCAATCTGTAAAGCCAATCAAGTATGTCCTTACCAGTTTGACATCTAAAGCCTTAGTATATAATTCATTGGTTTTATAGAATTCTAACATATTTCCACCAAATAAATCATCATAAACATATTTCCCATTATCTTCAAGCCAAGAAGTTTTATCCACCTGATTAACAATAGTATAAATTGCTCCTGTACTCGGGCATTTGACACTTGTATGATCAAAAAAACGCTGAAAGCCTTGTATAGGCTTATTTTTTTGTCAAATTTCATAACTTTATATTGCGTAATGCATCGTAATGTGTTATAATATAAATAGTTGGAGGTGATTTTCATGAGATTAAAAGTATCAAAATCCAAAAATGCTGCATCATTCTATGTAATTAAATCCATTTACAACAGCAAAACTAAAAAGAATACTTCAGTTGTTGTCGAAAAGCTCGGCACTGAAGCTGCCCTGCGTAAAAAACTCAATGGACAAGATCCATACGAATGGGCTAAGGCCTATGTGGCAGAGCTTACTCGCAAGGAAAAAGAAGATAATCGTCAGGTGCTCATTAAAAAACAGCAATCTAAACAGATTCCCAAAGACATTCAGCAATCATTTAGTGGTGGCTATCTCTTTTTGCAAGATATCTATTACCAACTCGGTATTGATAAGATTTCCAAAGAGATCAGCTCTAAATATAAGTTCACCTATGACCTTGACAGTATATTATCGAGGCTCTTATATGGCCGTATTTTGTTTCCTTCTTCGAAGTTAAATACTTTTGAGCTTTCAAAGACGCTTTTAGAAGGCGCATCTTTTCAATTGCAGCATATCTACCGAGGATTGGAGGTTATTGCCAAGGAGTCAGACTTCATACAATCTTCTCTTTATAAAAACAGTCTTACAGTTGCTAAGCGAAACGACAAGGTTCTTTACTATGATTGCACTAATTATTTCTTTGAGATTGAACAAGCGAACGGTCTTAAGCAATATGGACCATCAAAAGAACACAGACCAAACCCACTCGTTGAAATGGGCCTTTTCATGGATGGGGATGGTATTCCCCTCGCTTTCAGCATCCATAGCGGCAATACCAATGAACAACAAACCTTGCAACCTCTGGAAAAACAGATTATGAAGGACTTTGCACTATCAAAGTTTGTTGTCTGCACGGATGCGGGACTTTCTTCATCTACCAATCGCAAATTCAACAACAGGCAGAATCGTGCTTTTATAACTACTCAGTCCCTCAAAAAACTTAAAACCCATCTCAAAGACTGGGCACTCAGCCCAGAGGGTTGGCATCTGAGCAATGCATCCGAATCTTTCAATATAGAAATGATTCGACAATCTGAGGAACTCAGAAATCACTATAAGTATTCAACTTTTTATAAAGAAAGATGGATCAATGAAAACGGGCTTGAACAACGATTAATTGTGACTTTTTCGTTTAAATATCAGGAATATCAGAGAATCATCCGAAATCGCCAAATCGACCGCGCAGTAAATCTCATAGAGAAAGTTCCCTCTACTTTGAAAAAACATCGACAAACCGATTACAAACGATTTATAGGTCAAACAAACGTAACGGATGATGGGGAAATTGCCGAAAGAAAAGTCTATCAGCTCAATGATGATAAAGTTCAAAATGAAGAACTGTATGATGGCTTCTATGGTGTATGCACCAATCTTGAAGACAATGTTGAAGAAATCATAAAAATCAATCATAGACGCTGGGAGATTGAAGAAAATTTCAGAATCCTTAAGACTGATTTCAAGGCGAGGCCAGTTTATTTAAGCCGGAACGACCGTATCAAAGCACATTTTACAACATGCTTTTTGGCACTTGTTCTATATCGGTATTTAGAAAAACAGCTCAATGAAGAATTCACAAGTTCAGAAATCATAACGCAACTCAGAGATATGAACTTTTATCATATCCCTGCTGAAGGTTTTATTCCAACTTATACAAGAACTGATTTTACAGATGCACTGCATGAATCTTTTGGATTTAATACTGATTATGAGATTGTTAGTACGAAAAATATGAAAAAAATATTCAAACAAACAAAAACAGGTAAAAAGGTACGCAAAAAATAGCACAATACAAAAGCTTGGCTTCCCCTATTTCCAAGGGTTACCAAGCTTTTGTTGTCTCACAAGTGTCAAACGCGAGATTCTAACATATTTCCACCAAATAAATCATCATAAACATATTTCCCATTATCTTCAAGCCAAGAAGTTTTATCCACCTGATTAACAATAGTATAAATTGCTCCTGTACTCTCACCGTTTTCATCATAGATTATTTTCTTAAAAGTTCTATCATATTTTGAGTCATATACATCTTTAATACAATCCATTCCCCTACTTTGGCTCTTTTCCACTTCCAAAGGCTCACTATTGAATCCCTCTGGAGTTTCTTCAAAATCCAACTTGCATATAGCATTGATTTGTTCTTTACTAGTTAAGTAGCACTTGCCAACGCCATCATTAAAATCAATCAGATAATAATCTCCTTCATCATTACCATCAGCACTTCTTATTAAGCTGATACTATTGTCAAATTCCTGGTATTTGTATCCAACATACTTCATTTCAGAATTAGCAAGCTCAATTAATTCTTCTCTTTCCATTTTCTCTTTAGCTTCTTTTTCAGCTGACCACGTAGGATAATATAGATATAACTTGTATAGACCTATTCCCACTAAAATGACAACAATTAAACCTACTATACTGCCTTTTTTCATGATTTACCTCCTTCATTTAACAAGTATATTATATCACGAATCATAATGACCTTAAGAACTATTGGTTACAATAAAAGAACCATTTGTAACTATACAAATGGCAATTGTTATTAATATATATAAATCATTTCATCATCCTCTATCCCTAAATAACTAAACTCTAACTTCTCTAAGAGTTTAATAGATGCTACATTTTCATCAAGTACTCCGGCCTTAATTGTATATTCACCTTGCCCTTAATCCAGCTAATGAGTGCATTAATAGCTTCATAAGCATAGCCTTTTATAGCATATTTTGGATTAATAGTATAGCCAATCCAAAACGCTTAATTTTCTTTTCTAACATAAAGATCACCAATTAATCTATCATATAATTTATTAATGATAGCTAGTTGCATTCCCTTTTCCAAGGATACCTCTTTTAACAAAGAATCTTCATATTCCTCTTTACTTAGATCTTTAAATCCTTGACATTTCATCCATTCCATGTCATTTCTGTATTCCATGAAGTCATCTATATCGGATTCTTTAAAGGGTCTTATATTATATTTTACCACCATAAAAAGTAATGGCATACTTACCATCACAATATTTCCATTTATCTATTTTATACGTTTTGTCTTCACCCTTTATCAGTATTAGATTTTTATTAGGATTAATCATAAGGACCTATTAAATAAATAACCTATTAATAGTTTGAATCAGTACAACGCTTCTAATAATTGCTCCAACTGTTCTTTTATTTCATAAAACTCACAATTCAAGTCAAGCATTTTAACATCTATTCTATTCCCACTCATATAGTAGGCATTATTAGGAAGTATTTCTTCATCAGTCTTTGCATACAATAACATGCCTGAAACTTCATGCGGCTTATTTCTAAGCTCAGCTTCTTTATTCTTTACATAAGTAAATATTTGATATAGATTTGCAGAATTTAATGTATGCACATCATATTGTTTTTGAGTAGTATACGAATAATACTTGGCATCAATTATTAATACTTTATCATCTTTACTTAACATAATATCTGTTTGCATAATTGGAAGCATAGTTTTTACTCCATTATCTAATTGCCATGGTATTTGAGATGCATTTGCATTTATTTTCGGGAATTCTTTTCTGTAATACTCTAGTATGAATTTTTCATATAATCTATGCATCCTTTTTTCATCTAAAAAATCCATAAGTCTAGTTGTACCATCGCTATTGCTTTGTAATAATCCCTTTAATACTAGATAACAAATTGATATTAACATCCTATAATTTTGGTTGTTTCTGTTGTAATCCATATTCCAGTCAATAGTGTTTATATCTATAATACTAACATCAGAAAAATAGACCATCACTTTTCTTAATTCTTTTTTTCTTGCTTTAGATATGTCAGAACGTAACAAGACATCTGCAGTAGCTTTAATAACTCTATTAAAATATGAGTCAACAGAAAAATTATCGTAAGAGCAAACCATTTGTTTCCTTAAAAAAGTTTTTCCCTTAATAGATTCAGAAATATCTATTCTTCCCTTTAAAGATGATAATTTTTCGTTCTGTGAAATATATTCACGATTTAGTCCTCTTTTTAATTGGACAGATATACCCTTTGACAAAATAGCTGCACATAATTCTGCTACATTGCTAAATTCTTCAGTAGCAATATCTTTATACCCTTGTTCATTTAAAACTTTAAATGCATAAGACAGCATATAGTAAATATTCTGTACTGGTATCACTTTATAGCACTCCTCAAATTATTAGACCAATTTTTAACCTTTGTAGGTTCATCAAACCAATATTCTTTTAATAATGGTACTATCTCATAATCTACAATATTTAATAATTCTTGATAATTAGCAACCTTTAAATTGCACAAGTAACTATGGCCTACACAGAATCCTTCACCAAGTGAATCGTCAGATGATATGGCATTATTTAGCCCTTCTATGCTATTAATTAAATTATCAAACTTAGAATTATTCAAATCAGCTCTATATTCATTAAAGCCTTTAGTATTAAAACCAGGTTTCATTTCATAAAAAGCAAACCGCCTTCTTAACGCATAATCTAGCATAGCCAAACTTCTATCAGCAGTGTTCATCATACCAATAATATATACATTAGTTGGCACATGGAATTTTTCATCCGAATAAAGCAGCTGCAAAGAGTTCCCTCTCTTATCATTTTCTATTAACATAAATAATTCGCCAAATATCTTGCTTAAGTTTCCTCTATTGATTTCATCAATTATAAAGAAGTAGTCATTTTCCAAATCATCAGTAGCTTTTTTACAGAAATTATAAAAAGAACCTTTTTTAATTTCAAAGTTCAGTCCACTACCTGATGGTCTAAATCCTTCAATAAAATCTTCATAAGAATAACTCTGATGAAATTGTATCATCATTACCCTCTCTAAATCCTTAACTCCCATAATAGAGTATGCCAACCTCTTAGCAGCAAATGTTTTCCCAACTCCTGGCGCTCCTTGCAAAATTACATTTTTCTTGTTTTTGACAAGGCCAACCAAAGTATCATAATCTTCTTCATTCATAAACACTTCATCCAAAAACATATCTTTACTGTACTCAGGATAGGTTTTGTCCTCTTCAATATCTTCATCTTCATTTTCTAGGAATAATTCAATTAATTTTTTTATATCTTCAGTATACGCAGTAATATCGGTTAATGTTTTTGTTGATAAATTTGATGGGCTATCCCATTCACCAATATCAGTCCAATTAACTTTACGGTAGTGATTAAAATCATCAGCAACATCATCATCAAACATATAGTCAGATTCTACTATACCTCTTCCCAAAATCAAGCTTTTACCCTTTATCACAAAAACTATATCATCCGACTTCATATCATTAGAAAATTGCCATGCAGCTAAACCATAGTTTTTAAAACTTTTTTCCTCGCCATTAACTTCTTGTAATTCCTTAATTATTTCTTTCTTTGTAGAATATTTGCTTAAATCACCCAAATATCCAGAGCCTATGGCCATAACTCCCT
>DATFJV010000019.1:0-12745 GCA_035268985.1 Anaerovoracaceae bacterium
GTGTTTTTTTTATGACCTCAATTGCATATTCGAGCGATGCTACAGCTGGAATAAGTGTTGTTAATAACACATATAAATGTAATGACACCAATCATCTTTGTGTAGTGCAAGGAGACAGTACACCAGTTGCACTTTTTACTGAAGCTTTAATAAATAACGGAACTACAGTATCTTTCTCAGAGGGATACATCGATATTAAGGTTGAGGAAGGAAATAGTGCTTATGACAAATTATATATCTCTCCAGGTAACTATAGTAATGGAATAACAGTCAGTAATGACTTTAAAATATCCACTTCCGATGGAAGTATAATTGGAGTCATAGATAATATGCATAATGGCCAAAATGGCTGGCTTAGAATCAACTTTTCTTCACCTATGGGTAATGGCGGATTTGATAATGGTGAAAGCGGTTGGAATATAGTTGATGACATGTGTACATATGATGGCATTGATAATGGAAGTGCAAATGGTATGACTTATTCTCACAAGATAAATAACTATGGAGACGATCATGGAAATTATCTTTATTTAGAGATAAGCGGAAGAACCGATTGTTACGGAATTGTACATGGTCCGTACGCAATTAGTTCTCCTTTTTCGGCTATGGTAGGAGACTCAATCAAGTTTGACTGGAAGGCTACGCGTACAGGAGATGCTTATGATGTATATGCATATATTGAAGATGGTTCGAAGAAAAGTCAATTGCTGTATAAAAGAGGCTCGGGAACTACAGATTGGGCGACAGAAACTATAGAACTTAAAGCAGAGCATTTTTCTAATGGTAGTAGCAGTGATAATTTGAAATTTATATTTATTTGCGGAAGCTATGATGCAACCGGTGGAACTGTGATAGGAAGTAATTATTCGATAGACAATGCTAGAGTATCAAATAAAATGTTATCAGGCAGCGATGTTCAAGGGGTTCTTGAGATTATTGGTTATAAATGTACAGATAATAACGCGGTTACAGGGGATAAAACAGTTAATATTACAGCCTATTCTAAAGAAACTAATACTGAATATGCAGGGAGCGGTAAAGCACATATTCTTTCTGTAACAGAAGGTGATTCTGAAGATCAAAGCAACAATACTGTAATTGATACAAGTACGTATAATGGACAATCACACACTGCCTTATCGGATGCCATAGTAATTCAAAGGGCGGATAAACTAGGAGAAGGTTCTTATTCAGAAAACTATTCTGATTATGGTGTTACTACGGGGATTCCTAACTATGAAATATTCTATAAAGAACCGAGTGGAAGTAATTACACTAAATTATCTGAAGTTAGTGGAGATTCAAATATAAATAATATAATAAATGCAGGTGTTTATAAGGTTGTAGGAAAAGTTCCATATTATTTAAATGGCTCAATTTTTACATATAGGTATTATACGTATTATGTAAATATCGAACAACAAACACCTGATTATTCTGTACCTACGCCTAGGGAAATTATTTATGGTAGTAAATTGAATGATATTAGTTTACCTATAGGTTATACTTGGGAAGACTCGCTTACAACTAATGTAGGTAATGTCGGAGAAAGGACTTTTGACGTGACGTATACTCCGGATGATACCTTAAACTATAAGTGTGTTAATGATATAGCGGTAACTGTAAATGTTACTAAAGCGCCACTTTCAATTTCAGCTAATGATAAAACAATAGTATTTGGAGATGAGCCTGATAACGATGGAATATTCTATGAAGGTTTTGTCAATAATGAAACTGTTGCTGATTTAAAAGGAACATTAACATACGAATATAACTATATTAAATATGGTAATGTAGGAACAGGATACAGTATAACTCCAAGTGGTATTACATCTAATAATTATGAGATTAAATTTATTGATGGGACGCTAACTGTAAATAAAAAGCCTGTATCACTCAGTATGATGTCGAATGTATTAGATAATTATACTTACACAGGTGAAAGAATAATGCCTAAACCTACGGTAACTGATGGTGATATGTTAACTGAGTTCGATTATTCAATAAGTTATGGTAATAATATAAATGTGTTAGAGGGAGGGAACATAAATCTTTCGGCTACGGAAACTGGAAACTACAGTGGAAGTGTTACTTACTCATTTCATATTTTGCCAAAGAAAGTATTAGTACCGATAGCAAAATCAAGTGTAAGATACAATGGGGAGATTCAACATGGAATTGAATCAGGAACATTATATAGCTTAACAAATCATAGGAACAAAGATGCTGATAACTATACGGCGGTTGCTGCATTGAATGATAAAAGCAATTATGTATGGGATCTAGATGTTGATAGTAATATTGATCAATCAATACAATATCTAATTTCGCCTAAACCTATTTCTGTGGTTTGGCGTGATTTAGAGCTTGAATATAACAAAGAAGATCAAAAACCTTCTGCAACAGTAGAAACCGGCATAGAAGGTGAGAATATTAGTTTAGTAATAGGTGGGGGGAAAACAGATGCAGGGACTTATGAGGCAGTAGCCACAATGGAAACGTCTAACACCAATTATGTACTAGAAAACTCCACATCAGAATTTGAAATAAAAAAAGGTAGAAATGAATGGATACATGCACCTAGCATAGATGATTGGTCATATGGAGATACTGCTAATTCACCAAGTGCTTTGGCTAAATTTGGGGAGGTTTTCTACGAATATTCTGAAGAAGAAAATGGAATATATTCTAGCAAAACACCAATTTTGGCAGGCGAATATTGGTTAAAAGCATACACTAATTACAATAGTAATTACGGCGCAATAGTTTCCAAAGTTAGGTTTAATATTGATAAAAAAGAAATATCATCACCTACTGTGAACACTCAAGAAATGGTGTATAACGGCTTAGAACAATCATTAAATATAGAGGAAAATGCAAATTATACTATAAAAGATAACTCTAGAAAAGACGTTGGTATTAATTTTGCCGTTGTATCAATAAATGATAAAGATAATTATAAATGGGATGATGGAGACAAAAAAGATAAGAAGTATACATTGTCTATAATTCCTGCTGAATTGAACATTATAGCAAAAAATGCATCTATCGTTTACGGTGATACCCCAAAGAATCAGGGCGTAGATTATAAAGGTTTTGTGAATAATGAAAGTAAAGATATATTATCCGGAACGTTGGTTTATAACTATGACTACATAAGATTGGGCAAGGTTGGTAATTCATATTCGATTATTCCTTCAGGCTTGTACGCAAATAATTATAAAATCAATTACACTAATGGTAATTTAACCGTGGGCAAAAGAGAACTGAGTAATGTTAACATAGAAGGTCTTTTGAAAGAATATGAATACACTAGTGAAGGAATAAAACCTGAGATACTTGTATCAGACAATGAAATGCTAAATGCATTAGACTATCAAGTTATATATGATAAAAACATTAACGTTTTAGATGGAGGGAAAGTTATAATAAAAGCTACAACTGTAGGTAATTATGTAGGAGAAGTAGAACTTTCATTTAATATTATACCTAAACCCTTGATTTTGCCGAAAGCTATTCAAGGAATAACATATACAGAAGAAATACAAAGAGGTGTTGTTGAAGGATTTTTGTATGATGTTATAAATGGGACAGGTAAAAATGTTGGTAAATATTATGCTAGATTAGTGATAAATGATAAGGATAATTATATTTGGGCCATTGATGAAACTAATAAAGACAAATATATAGTATGGGAAATTTTGCCGAATGAAAACATAGAGCCAAAAGCAAAATTATCTGAAAACCAATTGATAATATCTGGTAATCTTGGTTACACATCAAAGGATGAACAAAAACGTGAAGAGGAAAAGACGATTGCGGAAGAAATATTAAGTAATCAAAATGCTTCTATAATTGAACCTCTGGGATTAAACCGAGCTGCATTAAAAGCCAACAATGAAATTGGCAATGAAGAGAAATCTATGAACCCTTCAATATCATATTTGGTAAAGCTTAAAATTGTTTTGAATGGGGTTGAAGTAGAAAAAGAAAGTAATAATACTAATTACACCATTAATTATTCAGTTAATCCTATGCAAGCAATAGAAGGAACCAATGATTGGGAAATCATTGAGCCACTTAAATATAAAAAAAATAATAAGTTTAATGCCAATATTACTTTTAGACTTCCCCTACCCGATTCAATACCTAAAGGGATGACTCATGTTAGAGTTGAGCATACTTCGAATAATGGAGAAATAATTGATATTAATACGTATCCTGTTCAAAAAGATGGTAAAGGTAGAGAATATATAGAAGTAACATCTTGCTGTTTTTCTAAATTTACTCTAAAGTTCGTTTCAGGTGCAGAATACAAATTAACAGTTATTAATGGAGAAATTAATCAAAATGGAATTGACGTGCCAATTTATTCCAAAGATGCGGAAGTGGAAATAACAGCTGCAAAGAAGGATGGGAAAAGATTCGACAAATGGATTTCTAAAAATGATGGAATTAATATTTATGATAAAAACTCAGCAACTACAATTATTTCGGGTTTTACTGAGGATACGACAATTACTGCTTGCTATAAAAATTCACACTCTTATTGGTGGTTGTTAATACTACTTGTACCTCTTATCATCTTTATAATACTAAGAAAGAAAAAATTTAATAATTAATATGAACACCCGCACCTTGTTGTGCGGGTGTGTATAATTCTAAGAAGGAATATTATTATGAAAAACAAATATAAAGTTGGGGAAATAGCAGAAATTCTAGGTGTTAGTAAAGATACTTTAAGGATTTATGATAAAAAGGGCATTTTAAAACCAGATAAAAGTCAAGAAAATAATTATAGATATTATACATGTTCAGATCTGATATGTCTTGACTACATAATGCAACTAAGAAAAATGGATATGTCATTGAATAAAATAGGGAAATTAATTAATAATAGCAATCTTGAAATGGAAAATCTTGAAATGGAAAAACAAGAAAAAATTATTCAAGATAAGATAGATAATTTAGCAGGATTACTAGAATCTGTTAAAGAATACAGGTTGGATTTAAAAAAAATAGAGAGCAAGCTGAATCGATTTACGGTAGAGTATTCCCCGCAAATAATAGCCATGGATTTAGATGATGTAAGTCAAGTTTCCATAAAAAAGTTTGCTGAGCTCGTGGGGGCAAAAATGCCATATTTTGCATTTTTTTATGACAATATTGCACCTTTAAAGCTTGGATATAGCGAACTGCTACTAGATGAAAATGAAAGATTAAAAATATATAAACATAAAAGAATACTGATTGACTATGATAATAAATATCGCTTGGAAGATATAAAGTGCAAAGGCATAGATACAATTCCTTCGAAAAAGTGCATAAATGTAATTGTAAAAAGCGCAGCAAACAAAGATTATAGCTGTATCGATATGATTGGCGCGTACTGCTTAAAAAACAATATTCATCCAGTGGGTGATAGCATAGTAAGAGTTATAACCGTTAGGCGAGTGTATAACCAGGGGAATGATTATTATGAGGTTTGGATTCCCATTGAATAAATATAAAAAAAGTCACATAAAAATGTGACTTTTTCTTGACTTTAGACCTACTCCAAGGTTTATATTAATAATATAGAATAATTAAGGAGGGACGTTTATGAGTTTTAGAGAAGTATCAGAAAGCAGTTTGCTATATATATCCGTAATTATCGGAATAATATTGATTGCATCATTTGCTGTATATTATTTGTTTGTATGTTATAAGCATGCTGTAAAGTTAGGTGTTGATAAAGGGGTTATTAAGAATATTATAAAATCCTCGGTATCCTTTGCCGTAATACCGTCTATGGCTATTGTTGTGGGGCTTGTTTCATTAGCAGCCGTTATAGGAATACCATATTCTTGGTTTAGATTGTCTGTAATAGGTTCTGTAGCCTACGAATTAATGGCTTCGAACATGGCTTTAGATGCACTGGGAACAGATGTTGCTACTGCTGATGGATACGCATTTGGATTGATGATGTGGGCCATGTGCTTGGGGATGACCGTGGGCATTGTTTTTAATGTTTTCTTTGTTAAGAAAATACATTTAGGAACACTTAGCATAGGAAAAGGTGATACAAAATGGGGAGCTTTGTCCCAAACAGTATTTATGACTACATTAATAACAGTACTTGTTGTGCCTATGTTAGTTAGTGATTTACCTACACTTATGACCTTTATAACTAGCGGGGTAATTGCCATAATAATTACTGCGATTTCAAAGAAATTTAGCCTTAATTGGCTAAGTAGTTTTACATTGGCATTTAGTTTAATCGGAGCAATGGCATCGTCCGTGCTTTGGGTAGGATTGTTTTAGGAGGCAAATTATGAAAAACACTAGTGAATATTATGAAAAAATGCATAGAATAGGTAGAATACTTACAACTGCCTCAGTGATTATATTTGTGGGAATTCCTTTAGTCGTATGCATGGCTTACGATATAATGCCAAGATTGAGTGATTTATTATTAGCAGCAGGTGGTCTGATGGCAATATTTATACCCATATCAATAGCGGAAACTGTAGCAGAAACGCCTGTAATGGGATCATCATATTATCTTACATGCATAACGGGTAATGTATTGAACCTAAAGCTACCAGCAGCACTTAATGCATTAAAAATAGCTGACGTGGAGCAAGGTACAGAAGAGGCAGACTCTTTAATAGGTATAGCAGTAGCCGTATCTTCTCTTGTAACTATGATAATTATAACGTTAGGTGTCTTGATGATTACACCATTAAAACCATTACTTGGTTCTGAATCAGTATCTACTTCGGTAAATTACGTTTTACCTGCACTGTTTGGTTGTATCGTTTTATCCATGTTAAGCAAAGATGTGGGTGGTGGAGTAAAAATAGAAGGCAGACTGAAAGCAGCAGTAATACCTTTTGTATTATGCTTGATAGCATGCTTCATAATACCTGATTACTATAGTGCGGTACAAGGTTTCATTATGATTATATGCATTCCAATTATATATTTCACCACTAAGAAACTATATAAGAAAGGTAAGATTATAGTAACGCTACCAAGTGAAGCAGAAGAAAAAAAGGAGATGTAGTATGTTAGACAGAGTTGATAAAACTATTGAGCCTTTAAAAGGGGAATTAAAAAAACTCACATTAGAAATACATGAAAATCCCGAACTAGGAACAAAAGAATTCAAGGCTTGCAAACTGCAAGCAGAGTTATTAAAAAAATATGGATTTCAAGTAGAGACAGGGTATCTAGGGATAGAAACTGCATATAAAGCAAGCTATATTGGAAAGAAAAAGGGACCTAAAATAGCAATGTTGGCTGAATATGATGCATTACCTAAAATAGGACATGCCTGTGGACATAACCTTATAGCTATGGTATCTGTGGGAGCAGGGATTGCTATGAGAGAGTATGCAGATGAATTTGGCGGAGAAATATACGTGTTTGGAACTCCTGCGGAAGAATCTAAAGGTGCAAAGGTTGAGATGAGCAACAAAGATGCCTTTGATAATATGGATGTGGCAATGATGGCACACCCAGCTTACATGAATACGGATTCCGTAAAGCTAATGGCAATTAAAAGTTATAGCTTTGAGTTCTTTGGTAAAGGAGCCCATGCCGCTGCAACTCCTGAAGAAGGTTTAAATGCCCTTGATGCGATGATTAATTTTTTCAATCTAGTAAATGCATTGAGACAACAAACTAAACCAGATGCCAGAATACATGGAATAATATTAGATGGAGGAACTGCTCCAAATATTATTCCCGATTATACTAAAGCAAGCTTTGCTGTGAGATCCAATGAAGAAGATTATCTAGTTGAATTATGTGAAAAAGTTTTTGAATGTGCTAGAGGAGCCGCTTTAGGAACAGGAACTACTGTTGATATAAAAAAAGCCGAGGAGCATTTCAAGAATATGAAACATAATTCGAAATTATCAGAGCTTAATGCAAGTAAATTAGAAGAGCTGGGGCTTCCTGTTATGAGATTAGGAGACATTGTATTTCCAGGATCTTCAGATATAGGGGATGTCAGTTATAGATGTCCTGCCATACAAGGGGGATACGATATAACTGGGGGAAAACCAGTAGTTATCCATACATCAGAATTTGCAGAGTATACTAAATCTGATTATGCAATTGAGAACAGCTTTAATGTAATAAAAGGATTTGTATTAACAGCAATAGACTTAATGACAAAACCGGATTTACTTAAAGAAATCAAAGAAGAATTTGGCAATTAGATTAAAAAGGCTCCCTGATTAGGGGAGTCTTTTACTAGTTCGCCCAGCATGGGCATAATCTCAAGGGTGAAAGTTCCAAGTGCGGAAGTAGTTGAAACAATAAGCACATAGCCGAAGGCAAGGGTGTCTATCGTGAGGTAGAATCTGAAGGATGCATTAGGCAAATCTCTGGTCTTACGAATAGAAATCACATACAAGGCGAGGTCAGTGGATAAAATTGCTTAACAAATTGAAGTCCAATACTACTAAGAACTGATAGCGTAAAGGTGGCAGACAGATGGAGAGAAAGATTGTGCACCTTAACTGGGGGAGGTCTCATAGACGGGAATAATAAATTCTGTAGTAATAACGAACTATGAGAAGTCAGCCGAAGCCTAAGTAGTGAAGAAATTTCTGTAATGGAAATGGAGCGAAGGACTGAACAATTTTATCTGTTGTTAATATTCGTGATTGTATATTCTGTAAGTAAACACTAGGCAATAGCCCCTCGATTAATCGTGCTGACAGGTGGCGGAATAAGAAGAGCAAAACTGTACAAGGTAAAACCTCATCAGATTTAAGTGGATAGACTAAAGGCAAAGATTAAAAGCTAACATCAAGGAAATGGAGTGTCAGCATGAGTTACCGAATAACGAAGTTGAATCAAGTTATTAGGGATTGGGTAAACTACTATAGAATTAGTAAGATGAAAACGGTGTGCAAGGAAATAGATGCACATAGGAGGTTCACATTGAGAATGTGTATTTGGAAACAGTGGAAGAAAATAGGCAAACGATATAGAAGTCTAATTCAATTGGGAATAAATAAAAGCAAAGCTATGCAAGAGTAGCAAGGTCCTTTATATTCAGTATGAAATTGAACCGCCGTGTACGGAACCGTACGCACGGTGGTGTGAGAGGTCGGGGAAATTAATTAATTTCTCCTCCTGCTAGATTAATATTTCCGCCATCATCTTAATAAAATCTATAAATAATGATGCACCATAGAATATAATAATTATTCCACAAATGATGTTTATATACCTTAGTATCTTGTCATTGAACTTAGCACTAAACATAGTAATTAAAAGGGTAATACCAAAGAACCAAACAAATGAAGATATATTGCATCCCAATATAAATTCAGTTGCATTTGAGGCTCCTACAGAAACCCTAGATGCGCCTAATAACATTGTTCCGTCGATTATAGCTTGAGGGTTAAACCATGTAACCACGCAAGCAGTAACGATTACTTTTTTAATAGGAACATGTACAATGGTACTAGTATCAATGGTGTCTTTTGATCTTAGTATAGAAAACCCTATCCACATTACCATTGCTCCACCAACTCCGAGTATTAACAAAGTTAATATGGGAAATCTGCTTAAAATTCCACCTATACCGAAGAAACAACCAAGTGCCAATGTAACATCAAAGAAGATGACAATAAGTGCTGTTAAATATGCTCTTTTTTTACTTTGAGTAAGAGCGGTATTAATAACGAATAAATTTTGCATACCTATAGGAGCTACGTATGCTAGCCCTACTAAGAAGCCTTGAATAAAATATTGCATGTATATTCTCCTTTAAATTAATAAATCTAATATAGCATTTTTTTTATCCTTAAACACCAGCCAATTTGCATTTATACCCCATCCAATTGATTTATTGACACTTCTGACAATAAGCAATATAATTAATTCTATAAATTGAGAGGGGAACAATATGTTTGTTAATAAGTTAAAAAAAGATTTAAAAAATGGTGAAGTCAGAGTTGGTACCTTTGTTACCTTGAATTCTCCTGAAATAATTGAGATGGTGGCACTAGCCGGCTTTGATTTTGTGGTAATTGACACGGAACATGGTTTTGGAAGCGTTGAGAGAACAGTTGATTTAATAAGAGCGGCTGAAGCTAAAAATATAACGCCGATAATTAGAGTGACTGAAAACAGTAGAACGCTAATATTAAGAAATTTAGATGTAGGTGCGCATGGAATAATTGTGCCGCAAGTTAGCTCATTGACAGATGCAAATAAATTAATCGCTGCTGCTAAATATGACCCTAAAGGAAATAGAGGTGTTGCATACTGCAGAGCAGGTGATTATGGTCAAATTGACTTGATGGAATATTTTGAAAAAGAGAATCAAGAAACTTTAATTGTTCCTCAGTGTGAAACAGTAGAGGGATTGTCGGAAATAGAGGACATCGCGAAAATAGAAGATGTAGATGTGATTTTCTTTGGGCCTTTTGATATGTCACAATCAATGGGGATTATTGGAAAAGTAAAATCTGAAAAAGTAGAAAGTGCCGCATGTAAGGTTTTGGAAGCATGCAAATCGAATGGTAAGGAAGCGGGTATATTTGCACCTGATGCTAATGAGGCAAAAAAAAGAATAGAGCAAGGGTTTAAGTTTATAACAATAGGTATGGATTGCGCAATAATAACCGAGACATTTAGGGATATAATAAAAGGTATATAAAGGATATTTCCCATAATCCTATATTTTACAATATAATATTCATCGCGATACAAGTATTAGGCATAAGCTGATAGAAAAATAAAAACTCCCGAAAAACGGGAGTTTTGTATTGCGAATTTTTGATTAACGTTTTGAGAACTGGCTTGATTTTCTTGCTTTTTTAAAACCGTATTTCTTTCTTTCTTTCATTCTAGGGTCTCTAGTTAAGAAACCTGCTGCTTTTAATGAAGGTCGATTAGCTTCTTTATCAGCAACACATAAAGCTCTTGAAATACCATGTCTTAATGCTCCTGCTTGACCCGTAAATCCGCCACCTTTTACAGTTGCAATTACGTCATATTTTCCTTCAGTACCAGTTACACTGAAAGGCCTAATTACCTCTCTTTTGACGATATCCATTCCAAAATAGTCATCTACTTCTTGTTTATTGATAGTAATTTTTCCAGTTCCAGGGAGTAATCTAACTCTTGCAACTGATGATTTTCTTCTACCAGTACCTTGATATTGTAGTTTTGCCATAAGTTATTCCCCCTTTCTAGAAATTCCATATTTCTGGATTTTGAGCAGCATGCGGATGCTCGTTACCAGCATAAACTTTTAACTTCTTGAACATTTGTCTACCAAGCTTTCCAGTTGGCATCATACCTTTTACAGCATGAATGATTATTTCTTCTGGTTTCTTAGCTTGTAATGTTTCGAAATCAACTTCTCTTAAGCCACCTGGATAACCAGTGTGTCTTTTGTAAATTTTGTCTTTTCTTTTCTTACCAGTAACAGCCACTTTTTCAGCGTTGATAACTATTACATAGTCGCCACAGTCAACGTGTGGTGTGTAAGTTGGCTTTTTTTTGCCTCTTAGTATAGAAGCTACTTCTGAAGCCAATCTACCCAATGTCTTACCGTCTGCATCAATAACGTACCAATTACGTTCTACTTCTGCAGGCTTTGCAATAAATGATTTCATTTCTTTTCCTTTCTACCTACTAAAATCCTTAGATTGTTTTCGGCGCTGCTTACTGGGATTAATAATCTTTTTCAGCATACTAATTAACCTTAGTTTTTGGGCTTTTCGGACGGTATACATCCTGCCCACACATAGTGCTTTAATAGTTTATTACGTTTTGCCTTATTTGTCAACAACAAATAAGAAAAAACTGAACAACATTTGATAATGTCTCAATAAGAGCGTATGAAAATGTCCCAAATGCGCATAATAAACATCTTTAATAATTCTAGGTGAAATAATAAAAAAGGTAAAGCTAAGATTGAACTAGGAATACAGATATAAAGCAATTAAGAATTAGTAATATCATTTGATGGTGTAACTTACAACAATTTTTGGGTTGAAATAAAGGTGCAAGCATATTGTATATAATTTCTTCTCAAGGGGTTCCTTTTTATTTTATCATAACTATACAGATAGTTGATAAAATTTAGTTTATTCGATTGCTATAATTTGGAACTATGGACTTTATCTTTCTTCTAATATCATCGGGGTCATTTTCCACATATTCCTCTAATTCTTTCAGTTTTTTCATGAATTCATCTTCATCTAGTTCTATAGGTCTACCTACATAAATTAGTCTATTATCCGTTTTTTGTAAGCCTTCTTCTTCCATTAACAGTTCTTCATAAAGTTTTTCTCCTGGCCTTAGTCCAGTATATTCAATTCTGATATCAATATCTGGCTTTAAACCAGATAATGAAATTAAGTTTCTTGCTAAGTCATCTATTTTTACAGGATTTCCCATATCAAGGACAAATATTTCTCCGCCCTTTGCAAGTACTCCTGCTTGAAGGACTAGTGACACCGCTTCCTTTATTGTCATAAAGTACCTTATTATATCTGGATGAGTTACTCTAACAGGCCCTCCTGCGGCGATTTGTTTTTTAAACAGCGGTATTACACTTCCATTACTTCCTAGAACATTTCCAAATCTTACTGCAACAAACTCAGTCTTTGATCTTCCGTTATATACTTGCACTAACATCTCGCATATTCTTTTGGATGCGCCCATTACGTTTGTCGGATTTACTGCTTTATCGGTGGATATCATGACAAATTTTTCAACACCC
>DATFJV010000020.1:0-11604 GCA_035268985.1 Anaerovoracaceae bacterium
CCTCTTATCTCTGCCTCTAATTCGTCTGCATTATAGTTTATGCCATAAGGATCAACCCAATCCAAAACGTTATATGCTTGTATCCATGTCCTAACCTTTCCAGGTGTAGGGCATTCTTTTTGCCTTTCTTTTGCTGACAACCCCCAATTATATATTAAAGCATATGGCTCATTCCAAGGTTTAGAAAGTCCATAGCTGCCTGCTCCAAAATGGTCGGGATATGGCATTCCAGATATCACATCAACAACATTACTCATGGCTGGCCAATACTGTCCGTAAGAAGTAGTGTAAGTCCCATTGGAAGTCTCCCCAAACACATCAACAGAAATATATGAATTTATTTTATGCATAGCATCTTTTGCATAAAGCAAGAACCTTTGAATTGCTTGCACCTTATCCTCATCATAAGTGTTATGCATATCCAACGTGCTTTCTATATTCGATATTCTACTAGGAAAACGACAATAATCAAAATTGATTTCATTATAACCTATCTCTAATACTGATTCTTTAGCTAACGCCACATTATATTCCCATACTTCCCTAGAAAAAGGAGAAGGCCAATAAGATCCCTGATATTTAATTGGATCCCCTGTATCTACATCAGCAATACAGTTTTCCGGATGCTCCATGGCATATAAATCATCCTTAAATACTGTAATTCTTCCTACAACATAAAAACCAGCATCTTTAAGCATTTTTACCGCCTCTTTATATTCTTCATAAGAATTATTAGCGACCTCATACGCAGAAATCGAGTATTGCTTCATGGCTTTAGCTGGATATCCGATAACAAAATTATCTTTTATATCAACTACAAATGTATTAATTTTAGTATCCTCTGCAAAATCAATAAAGGGTTTTACTGATTTCGGATTAATATAGTCACTAGTTAAATACAATGAATAGCAATCCTCGGGCATAACATTACCTTCAAAAGAAGGTTTTTCATTTGGATAATAGTCAAGGGTCATGGCATTCCCACCACCGTACTTATCCTCTGCTTTTAGATGCATTTCTTCATACACTTCAGGCATATATTTCAAAAGGCTTTCTTCTTGGCTTGTTAAAACATATTCGCCATTAACATAACCTTCTGCTTCACCAACTTTCACTTTATAATTATTGACTTCTCCATTTTTAAGTAATTCATCATATCCAACAACATTTAATTCATCACCTTTATCACCAAAGCCTATTATACTATCATCGACATCAACTATCGAAAGAGGCGTTCTCACATATACTATCTCTTCAGAAACTATATCATCCAAAGAAACTGTTATGTTATCTTTCTCAATATAAAATTCTTCTTCTGAGTATTTTATTTTTATTAATTTTTTATCATCTATATCTTTATTTATACCATCAAAATAAATAACACCTTCACCTCTTGTTATTTCACTAGTTTTGCCTTCTTCGGTATAAGCAATTACTGTGGGACTAGAAGCCTTAATAAAGCCTGCTTTCCCCTTATTAAATATTTCATCAGCAAATAGTATATATCCTAATCCAATGGCTAAAATAAGCATTACTATTAAAACTACTCTTAAATTTTTATTCATCTGTCATCCCTATTATTTTTTTAATTAATTCTGGTGTCTCAACTTTTGTTTCTTTTATATAAAATGCTTTTTCAGCTTCTTTTAATGCATTTATTAATTTCATTTCATTATCACCATGCAAAGTTGCTAAAGTGTCACCTTTTGAAATTTTATCCCCAACCTTTTTATTCAATTGAATACCCGCAGATAAATCTATGTTTTCTTCTTTTGTAGACCTTCCTGCCCCTGTATGCTGAGAGGCTAAACCAATTTTTCTTGCTTCAATTGAGTTAACATATCCGCTTTTTTTAGCCAATAGATTTATTTGATGTTTGCTAGTAGGTAATAGGCCGTAGTCATCTATAACTTCACCTTTTCCTCCTTGCGCTTCTATCATCAATTTCAATTTTCTCAAAGCTTTTCCAGATTCTAAAACTTCTTTTGCAAGCTTTTTACCTTCTTCTTTGGAGTCTGCTTTGCCACCCATATTAATCATAATACCAGCAAGCACTAATGAAAGCTCAGTAATATCTGAAGGTCCATTCCCTTTTAGCGTCTCTATGGCCTCTATTACTTCAAGGCTATTTCCAACAGCTTTTCCCAAAGGCTGACTCATATCAGTTATAACTGCAACAGTATTTCTACCTGCAGAAGAACCAATCTTTGTCATTATTTCTCCCAAGGTTTCAGCGTCTTCTATGTTTTCCACAAATGCTCCATTTCCACATTTTACGTCTAAAACTATTGCATCAGAGCCAGCTGCTAACTTCTTACTCATGATACTCGAAGCTATTAAGCTAAAATTGTCCACTGTTGATGTTACATCTCTTAAAGCATATAATTTTTTGTCAGCAGGAGTTATATGGGCAGTTTGACCAATTACCGAAATACCAATTTCATTAACTTGCTTTAAAAACGCTTCAGGCTCAAGGGAAGTTCTGAACCCTTTTATTGATTCAAGTTTATCCACTGTTCCACCAGTAAAACCTAAACCTCTACCGCTCATCTTTGCTATTGGTACTCCAACGGCAGCTGCAAGGGGAGCAACTATCAGCGTTGTTTTATCCCCAACACCTCCAGTTGAATGCTTATCAACCTTGATACCCTTTATTGATGATAAGTCAATTGTATCACCGCTATACCTCATAGCATTTGTTAATAGATATGTTTCTTCTTTATCCATACCTTTGAAAAATATTGCCATAAGAAAAGCAGATGCCTGATAGTCAGGAATATCTCCCTTTACATATCCATTTATAAAATATTCTATTTCACCCTTATTAAGCTTTCCGCCTTCTCTTTTTTTTAAAATTAAATCATTCATATTCATTAGGTCATCTCCTAATCTAGAAAAGTTTTCCTTTAAAACTACTTCCGTTATTTGTCATTTCTGTATCTAATAGATCCGCTATAGTAGCACCAATATCAGTAAAGGATTTTCTTGTCCCCAAATCAATTGATTTATTCATTTTTTTTGAATAAATCACTATAGGAATATATTCCCTTGTATGATCAGTACCGTGTGCTATAGGATCATTTCCATGGTCTGCAGTTAGTATTAGTGTATCATTTTCATCTAATGCATCAATGATTTCCGGTAACCTCTTATCAAATTCTTCTATGGCCTCACCATAACCCACTGGATCTCTTCTGTGTCCAAACTTGGAATCAAATTCAACTAGGTTAGTAAATATGAATCCATCAAAATCTTCTTTCATTGCTACTATAGTTTTATTAATACCATCCATATTCGATGTAGTATGCACTGATTTAGTTATTCCCTTGCCATTAAAAATATCACTTATCTTTCCTATAGCATACACAGTCTTTCCAGCTGCACTGATTTTGTCAAGCACTGTATCTTCTGGAGGAGTTATTGAATAATCATGTCTATCAGATGTTCTTACCCTCTTACCATTTTCAATAACGTATGGCCTAGCTATAACTCTGCCACATGCAAATTCACCCACAAGCATGTCCCTCGCTATTTGGCACATCTCATAAAGCCTCTCAAGGGGAATCACATCAGTATTAGCTGCAATTTGAAAAACACTATCCGCAGAAGTGTATACTATAGGCTTACCTGTTTTTTCATGTTTAGGTCCTAAAACTTCAATAATTTCAGTACCAGAGGCAGCATAATTGCCAATTGTTTCTACACCTATAGCATTTTCATATTTGTCCAAAAACTTCCTCGGAAATCCATCCGGGTATGTTTTAAAAGGCGTTTCAGTTATTATACCAGCAATTTCCCAATGTCCAGTTATTGTGTCTTTGCCCTTCGATGATTCTCCTACTCTTCCATACACCCCTATAGGATGCTCAATTACATATTCTCCATTTGCGGCACCTTTAATATTTCCATATCCCAATTTCATCATATTGGGAATTTTTAAAACCCTATAATTTTCAGTAATATGCTTTAATGTATTAGCACCAGCATCCCCATATTCTTTGGAATCTGGCATCTCACCAATACCTAAGCTATCTAATACTATAAGAGTAACTTTCATGATTAAACCCTCCTTTAGAATTATATATTAGTAATGGTTTCGCATTTAAATAATCTAGTGAAACCAACCTATATTCTATATCATCATGATTACCCTTTAATCCTTTAGGGTAAACATACAAACCATGTAAATGGCCATATATTAAATATTCAACATTATACTCTTTAATTAAATCAATTAATAAAGAGTCCTTACTCTTATCATAAGAAGGCGGATAGTGAAGTGCCACAATTATTTTTTTTGCTCCTAGTTCTTGTGCGTCATCGAGGCTAAATTTAAGTCTCATTAATTCCCTTCTATATATCTTTTCATCATGAGCATCAAATCCTTCTACTCCTGGACTTATCCATCCCCTTGTACCACATATGGCAATATCTTCCTCATCCAAGTAATAACACTTATTTTGAATAAAGGAAATATCATCAAACAGGCTATTAAGTTTATTTATACTGTTCCACCACAAATCATGGTTACCCTTAAAAATAACTTTCTTTCCAGGCAACTCATTTATCCAATTGAGGTCAGTCATGGCTTCATTTAATCTTAACCCCCAAGAAACATCCCCAGGAATAATAACTAAATCATCATTATTAACCGTTTTCAACCAGTTATATTTAAGTCTTTCATGGTGATTTTCCCAGCCTGCACCAAAGACATCCATAGGCTTATTCACCGTCGGGTCTAAAGATAAGTGTAAATCTCCTATTGCAAATATCTTCATATCACTCCTTATTCATCCAACAATTTATTTGTATTATTCTCTTCTAAAGAAGTTACCTCATTAAGCTTCTTCTGAATCTTTCTAGTCCTAGTTCCAATCAGTCTATCCAATTCAGTATTAGCTTGATTGATTCTGTCTTGTGCCTTCGTAAGAACCTGTTCAAAAGTATTAAATTCCGTTTTTACAGCACCCAAAATTTCCCAAACTTCACTGGAACGCTTTTGTATCGCAAGGGTGTTGAACCCCATCTGAAAACTATTTAGCAATGCAGCCATAGTGGTCGGTCCCGCTACAGTAATTTTATATTTTCTTTGAAGTTCATCGAGCAAACCTCTTCTCACAACTTCTGCATAAAGACCCTCAAAGGGCAAAAACATTATACCAAAGTCTGTAGTATTAGGTGGGTCAATATATTTATCTTTTATACCTTTTGCTTCATTTTTAATTACTATATCTAAAGCTTTGGCAGCCGCATTTATCATTTCCTGATCGCCTATTTCATATGCATCAACAAGTTTGGAATATGAATCTCCTGGAAATTTCGCGTCTATTGGCAAATAAACAGGGGTTTTTTCATCACCAGGTAGTTTGATAGCAAATTCAACTCTATCTCTACTTCCCTCTTTAGTGGCTACATTTACTGCATATTGTTCCTTTGATAACATTTGCTCAAGTATAGCTCCCAATTGAACTTCTCCAAGAATACCCCTTGTCTTAACATTGGAGAGTACCTTTTTTAAGTCACCTACATTTGTTGCAATTGTCTGCATTTCTCCAAGTCCCTTATATACTTGTTCCAACCTTTCGTTAACTAGTTTAAACGATTGAGACAATCTTTCATCTAATGTTTTTTGTAGTTTTTCATCCACATTTTTACGTATATTTTCCAATTGTCTATTATTTTCACTAGTAAGATAAGTTAATTTTTGTTCATTTTCAATTCTCATCTTGTTGAAACTGGTGTTAAGCTCCGATAATCTCCTATCTTGCAAATCCGCCATATTCCTTTGATTATCAGCAACCAAATTACCATAATTTTTGAAATATGAATCAACTTTTGAATTATTAACGTTATTTGAGTCAGTAATCTTCTTTTCCAAACCATTAATTTTAAAAAGTAAAAGTATTGCTAAAAAAAGCAATACTATTACAATACTTAATAATATATATTCCATTATTTACCTCTATGTTTTAGCTTATCATTAATCAACTGATATATCGCGTCGTAATCAGACAATACCATTTCTGTAAATCCTTCTTTATTAATCAAATATCTTTCGCCATGTCCATTTTTTAAGTCTTTCAAATCATTAGCTAAAATATAGTCCATATCATTTTTATTGCAAAGGGCAGTTGCTGTGTCAAAAAGCTCACCTTTGCTAACATTATCTAAAAGCTTACAACCAACTAATATTGAATTAGGATACCAAAATCTTAATTTTTCAATTATCTTAGGGGTCATAGTAAGTTTCACAGTAAGATTCCCTTGATAACTACTTATCTTTGAACTATCATCCAATTTGCATTTTGGGTTTTTAAGAACCTTCAGAACATCATCAACCGAATCAAAATTCTTTATGTTAGTAAATATTTCATCCGCTATGTCTTCCATTAAAAATGAAAATTCGGCTTTATAATCCCCAACGGCAGATGCATGAATGAATGCATCCACATTATCACTTTCAGCCTCGTGCTCGATTGCTTTTAACATTTCATCAGCAGTTTCAACTCTTACAATTTTTAAATTACTATCTTTCATAGCCCTAACAGAATTGTTAAGTATTAGCACAACATCGTATCCTGCATCATAAAAAAGTCTTCCTAAGGATACAGCCATCCCACCAGTTGACATATTAGTAATCTTCATTATTTCATCTATATGCTCGTTAGTCGGACCACCAGTTATTATTATTTTCATCTTACTCCTCCAAATCCTCATTCGGAACTAGAACTTGATAACTTTGGTCTAGCTCCCCTAATGAAATTCTAAAATCATTCATAACCGATTTCAACTTTTGAAGTTTAGCCTTGTTTTCTTTGATGCTAACTTCTTCTTTACGTCTTATTCTATCCATGCAATCAAAATAATCAATACTATTTTCCAAAACATCATCTAATGCTAACATATTTTTATTTAATAAATCTTTAGTCTTTATTGAATCTTCATCATCCTTATCTTCTGTCTCTAATATGTCCAAGACCTTTGAAAAATCAGATAATTTGTTTTTTATGTATTCAAAATTTTCAATGTCTTCAGTAAAATTTTTCCTTTTAAAAGTTAATTTACTAGACTTCGCCATTGCAGCAGCATTAACAACTGAAAAATCATGAATAATTGATTTATAGTATTTTTCCACAACACTAATAACATCTTCTTTTAGCAATTTATATTCCTCCTAATTCTCTTATTACTTCTCCTGCCATTATTAACCCCAAAACGCCCGGGACATAACTCATCGAGCCAAGTCTACCCTCATTGATGATAGTCTTTTCCTTGGAATAGACAACTTTTAAGTGTTCAATTCCCCTACTTTTTAATTCTTTCCTTATTTTCTTGGCCAATGGGCATACACTTGTTTCGCTAATATCTGCGATCTCAAACCCGTCATTTCTAATTTTACCTGCAGCTCCCATGGATGATATGATTTTTATTTCATCCTCACTACAAACCTCAATTAAATTAAGTTTATCGTCTATTGAGTCTATTGCATCTACAACATAGTCAAATTCCATTAAATTTATTTTCGAATCTTTATTATAAAACTCATTTAAAGCATTTACCTTGATACTAGGGTTTATATCTTTTATTCTTTTTTCCATAGCTATAGCTTTACTAATCCCCACATTATTTGAATATGCAATTAACTGTCTATTGATATTTGTAATATCAATAACATCACCATCCATAACAGTAATATTACCAATTCCGCCTCTAGCTATCGCCTCTGCCACAAAGGACCCAACACCGCCTAATCCAACAATTAAAACATTACTATCATTTAATTTTGATAGTTTCTTTTTGCCAATTACTAATTCAGTTCTTTCGTATTTTTCCACTTGTATATTTCCCCTACAACTTTGTATATGGTGTCAGTATTAAAGCCTCTGTTATTAAGACTTCTACTGATTTTAGAAACCAATTTTTCATCAATCATGCGGCAATCAGTGCATATGGATTCGGCATACTCTATCGCTAAGTCAAATTCGTCATATGGGTTTTCTTCCTTATACTCATCCAACGTTTCATCAACTATCTGTTCAGTTACGCCCTTTTCGATAAGTTCGGTTTTAATTCTAATAGCACCCCTACTTTTGCCTATTGAATACTCAATAAAACTAAGACTATATTGATAATCATCTATGTACCTAAGCATTTTCAACTCATCAATTGCATTTTCTATTTCGTTTTCTTTATATCCCTTTTCCAGAAGTTTCTTTCTTACCTCAGCTTCTGTCCGTATTCTCGTGGATAAATACTTGCTAGCACATTCATATGCATTTGCTTTAGAATTCATAAACTTCTCCAGCAGATGCTATTATGCACTTGTCTTTAAAATATTCTTTAAACATTAATATGGCCTTTATTCCTGTGCAATGAACTGGCATTACAACTTCTGGTTCATAGGAGTCTATATGCTTAATTGACCCCGTTATTTCATCATCAGATGCTGGATACATGTGAAGACCTGCAAATATACCTTGTATTTTTTCGCCAGGGAATAATTCTTGAGCATATTTAATAGCAGGAAGAATTCCCTTGTGGCTACATCCATCAAATATAAATAAGCCCTTATCACCATTTCTAACTACCAAGAACTGTTCATGGCTTAAATCATCCAAAACCATTTCTCCATCTTCTTTTTCTATATAGAAAGGTTCTGTGGGAGAAATACCCTCAACATCAGGGATAGTTCCCGATATGATTATATCTTCACTTAATTTAACAGCTCCGTCAGTGATGGCAAATCTATCACTAAGTCTTTCAATCTCGTATTTTGGAAGCAATACTCCGCAGTTATAGTCATCTATTTCTCCATTTTCCATGCCATGGAAAACTGAAAAAGCATTTTTATGTATATATATTTTAGCCTTATCATTTACTTGACAAAATGCCGGAATACCACCAGTATGGTCATAATGACCATGGCTTATGGCAACTGCATCTATTTCTTCTAAGTCTATCCCCATTACAGCAGCATTATCTACTACCATATCACTTGCCCCTAGGTCATATATTACTTTCATACCATGATGTTCAATTAATACTGATAATCCCCATTCGGCATTAACGTCTGGCACTTCTGTCTTGTTATCTAATAGTACTGTTAACTTCATCTTGACCTCCTAATTAATCATTTCAATTTCCAATTCTATATCTGCTTTTTCAGTACATATAGAACAAAAAACTTCATCTGAAATTTCTATATCTTTAAAATAATAAGTGTTGCCATTGATATTAATACAATCAATTAAATCGTGCTTCGTATCTACCAAATCTGGCATTTTATTAAAAACCGTAAGACCTAATGACTTAATCAGCGCTTCTCTTCTTGTCCATAATATATAGAAGCCATATTCTCCCCATAGGTCAATATATTTTTTCTCATTTTCTGAGAAAACTTTATTTGCTATTTTATTTTTATATTTCTCTTTTTTGATTTCTATGTCTGCCCCTATTCTTTTATCGCTTATAGCAACTATCCATAGTATTTTAGAATGGGAAACAGAAAACATGACCTTATTATCACTTAAATATGGCTTCCCTTTACTTGTAATTAAAATATCATCTGCTATATAATTAGCGCTAAGGTAATCATTTAGGGCATAAAGAAGTAATGTCCTACTTTCATCGTTTCCACCTTCATAACCTTCGTAAAAATAAATCTTCAATTTCGCACCTACTTATTTTTAATCTTATCAATTGTACTTTTATATCCATTGGCACCATAAACTAGGCATTTGTTTATTCTACTTATAGTTGCCGTAGAGGCTCCAGTTTCTTTTTCGATTTCAGTGTAAGTTCTTTTATCCGCCAACATTCTTGCCACATGATATCTTTGTGACATCTCTTGCAGCTCTTTCACCGTACATAAATCTTCAAAGAACCTATAGCAGTCTTCTTCAGTTTCCAAAGACAGAACCGCTTCGAACATTCTATCTATTGCTTCATTTTTAAATTTAGAATCGTAACTCATATTCCCTCCACTTAAAACTTTTAAGCAAACCCTCTCAAGCTAATTATGCCATTATTCCCTCTATTTTGCAAGAATCTCTATAGCTTTATCCATTTGTTCATCATTCTCCAAGTTGTCATCGTTTTTTATTATAACATCTGGTGTTACCCCAATTTTATTTATTATATTTCCATCAGGGGAAAAGTATTCCATTGTGGTTAATTTTATAGCCGATCCATCACTTAATTCCACATTTTCTTGCATAACGCCTTTACCAAACGTCTGAGTTCCGATTATAGTCCCGCCTTCATTGTCCTTAATAGCAACACTCATTATTTCTGAAGCACTCGCTGAGTTTTCATTAACTAATATTACATATTCCATGTCCGTAGTTGATACATCAGAATTATATATTTCCTCATTTTCATCTTTATTCCTAGTTATTAACATTTTACATTCTGGTAACAAACTATCAGTTATTTCAAGACAAGTCGAAACTAATCCTCCAGGATTGTTTCTCAAATCTATAATCATTTTCTTCACACTGTTATTTCTAAACTCCAATAACGCTTTTTCAAATTCATCTGCAGTGTCCATACCGAAGGACGATATGTCAATATATCCTATATCTTCCTCTAATATTTCATATTTAACCGTCTTATTATCAATCTTCGTTCTTATTATATCTAAATCAAAGGTATCTTCATCTCTGTCAATAGTAATGGTAACCTCAGTACCAACCTTCCCCATTATATTGTCTGACATAAGATTGATATCATCATATGATTCACCATCAACATAACGTATAACATCCCCAACTTCCATTCCCGCATTTTCAGCGGGACCATTTGGGTAAAGCTCTATGACTATATACTGTCCATCTATTTTAGTATAAGTAATCCCAATACCTGAGTATGAACTCTTTAAAGAATCCTTCCAATTGGTATATTCTTCTTTTGTATAATAGTATGCATAGTCATCATCAATTAGCTCAATCATTTCTTTAGCAACATTATCTTTAAACTCTTCCTCATCTAAATCGTAAAGATAGCTGCCTCCTATTTCTCTATCAATCTCATAGTATTTACCTACTCTATCTAATACATCTTCTATTGTCGTCATATCATCTTCAGTAATTAACAACATACTTTTTATTGGAACAAAGTATAGATAAACGCTTCCCAATGCGACAAATGAACCAAACAAAAACGCTATTATTATTGTTCTAAAAGTAAATTTTCTTTTGTCTTTCATTTTTTATACCTCACATCTGGCATCTATAATTTTCATTTGTATAGATACTCTATTGTTCCATTCATTAATGTCTAATGCTCCAATTAAATCCGCCCAGCTACAATTAACCATCGAATCCCCATATTCTTTCGCTTTACCGAACATTATGCATTGAAGTTCTAAATCTTCCTCATCATGAGCCATGAACTTCATGTGTATATCATCGTTTCCCATAAATCGGAAATTATTTAATTTTGCTTTAGGAATCTTAAAAACCGGAGCAGGATTTCCAGATCCTAAGGGTTCCATAAGTTTTATTGCATCTACTAATTCCAAGCTTATTTCATTAATATTTATTACCAAGTCTTCCCTTTTACCTAGTTCCGATATATTAGGGTTGTTTTTTAAGATATTTCTCA
>DATFJV010000021.1:0-4924 GCA_035268985.1 Anaerovoracaceae bacterium
CAAGTAAAAGATTACGAATCGAAAGAAGAGTTTAAGAAAGATTTTCTTGACGAATCTGTTGTTGAAGCTAATTTAACTGATTTATATGTTCCGGTAGGTAAAGGTTCAACAATGAAAATGAGTGAACGTGTAGCAGCAGCAAAGAACTTACGTGAAGGTAAGCAGACTAAACAAGCTAAATTGTTAGAAGAGGTTTTAGATAATTATTATGAGAATGGTTTTATTGAACTTGTTGCTCCTGATAAGAAGACTAAAGTTCCTGTAAAAACAAGAGATATTCTTAGACCACAAAAAGAATTGAGTGATGTTGAGATATATGAGGAATATGCTAGAGAGAGAGCTAAAGAAAATGAGCCGCTACCTAATGAGGGTGTAGAGAAAACAATGAATGCTCGTGATGAGTTGGTATCTGAAATGAAGTTGAGTGTGCCAATGGAAGGAGAAACGACTAAAAATACTGAAAAACGAGTAAGGGGAGATATCCAACAGCGTATAGGCAAGATTAATGATATGTTAAAAACTGCAAAAGAGAAAAAATACATTACAGCCGTTGAGAATCAGGCTATACGTAACAAGTTAAAGAATGTAGCCAAAGGCACGGAATATGAATTAAAGCAGGCTATTGATTATGCAGAGAAGGTTATCGGTAATGCTGAATTTCGAGCCAAAGAGAAACAAAAATTAAAAGATATAAAATCTATCCGTAAAGAAGTTAAAGCTGTGAAAGCGGATAGGAAAAAAGGAAGAACAAAAGCGTATAGGACGCCAGAGGCGGATGCATTTGCTAAGGAGGCTAATGCATTAGCACAAGAAAAAGGGGTATTAGAAAACATGTCAGCAGAAGAAGTTGCTGATATACTAAATATTATACGACAGACTAAAGGGGAATTAAGAGAAAAGGCTGCTAAAAAGTACGAAGAGTACAAAAAACGCATGAGTGAGTTTGAAGCAAAAGGCAGAGCAGCAATTACTCCTATTAGAAGAAAAGGCAAAAAAGCTAAAGAAGAGTATGTTAAGCATGGTAAAGAAGGTAGACCCAATTGGGTTCAGGAGTTGTCCGATGCTATACATGAAACATCTTTATGGATATGGGATGCTAACCTAACTTCATTTATATCAAGAATAGATGCTCTATCTGGCGAAGGGAAAGGGAAGGTAGGTTCTGAATTTCTTAATAAAAAGTTTTATCAAGGAATTTTACAGGCAGGAGAAACAGGGTATAAGAAGTTTCTGAATACTGAAGGGGATGCTTTAATGGAAGCTGTAGAAAATATATATAACAGAAAAGATGGTAGAGATATTTTTAATGATCATACAGTAGAAACAGTAGAAATACCATACCAACGTAGAGAAAAGGATCAATTTGGAAATACTAAATTAGTTCAGGAGAAACGAGAAGTTAGTAAAGGTGAAGCAATAAAGATGTATATGTTATTGCAAGATCAAAGTTTAACTGAACGATTGTTTGAACCTTGGACAGTGGAAGAGTCAGGCAGAATTAAGGGAAATGGATATACAGATGCTACTGTGGAAGCATTAGAGAGTTCGTTGAGTAAGCAAGATAAACAATATGCAGAGTATTTATTTGAGCGTTATCGTAAAATGAGAGAAAGATATAATGAGTTTATGCTTGATAAATATGCTGTTAGTCTTCCCGCAAATGATTTTTACTCTAACATATATTCAGATTATCATGGAGCTGATATTGGAACAGATATGCAAGCAATGATAAGTAATGATCCACAAGGGACATTACAAGCTAATAATACAATTGCAAGGGTAAAGAATAAGGAAAGGATTAAGGATATAGATGCTACGGCAGCATTCAGGGATTATGTAGATAAGATGGAGTGGATGTATCAAATGACTGATGCATTACAAGTATACAGGGCAATCTTTAAATCAGAGAAAAATAAAAGAGCAATAAAAGCCTATTACGGGGAAAGCGCAACAAAGTTAATAGACTTCTATGAGAAGATGATTATGCGTGATGTTACAAATATGAATCAAAGAGAAATTGATAGGTTTACTAAATATTTTGCACGTGCAGCTTTAGGTGTTAACCCTAATATTACTGTTAAGCAATTGTTCTCTATTAGTATGGCATTAACAGAAGTTAATCCTTTACAGTTTACTAGGGAGATGGCATCATTACCTAAAGAGATTAAAACAGCATTAGCAGATAAAAAAGGATTTTTATATGATATTGTGAGTAGTGATGCTATTAGAATGCGTGGGGATGTAGGGTTAGGATTAGATGTATTTATGAATCCTAAAGCTACAAAGAATAAATATTCACAGTACAAAATATTAAATGCAGTAGATAAGACCTTAAAGTATGCTCGTAAAGGTGGTGCAATGAATATAATGCTTGGAGATAAGGCGGCAGCATCTCTTGGGGGCATGGTTGTAGGTAAAACAAGATATAAGCAGTATCTTAAAAACTACGATGATGTCACAGCACGTAAGATGGCAATGGAAGATGTTAGCAGTTTTATAGATAATACTCAGCAGTCCATGAGTATGTTTAATACATCAATGCGAAGAGTTGAGACAGGTTCGTTAGGTAGGGTAATGTCGGCGTTTACATCTGCACCTGCACAGTTATTACGTATTGAGATGAACTTATGGAGAAACGTACTAACAGGTGTGCGTACAGGCAAGATGGGGCAGAAGCAAGTATTAAAGAATATTGGAAGGATTGCTATTGTAAGGCAGCTTATCCCTATGTTATATCAATTGGCAGCAGATGGATATGAATGGGATACTAAGAATCAGGCAGCCGCAGCCGCATTAGGTAATCTGACAGGATTGTTCTTTATAGGTAAGATAGCAGAGAAAATTAAGAATGAATGGCAAGATGTTCCATTTGATGTGAGTTTACTTCCAGTGCTTGATAATATACAGGGATTAGTTGCAACAAGTTTTCAGTTAGGACATATGAGTGCATTCCCTGAAAGATATAATGAAAGAGAAAAACAGAAGCTACATAAACGAGCCAGAACATACCTAGGATTGTTTGCAGGAATACCTGTAAGGCAAATAGAAATGGTGGCAAAAGGAGAATTGCCTGTATTTTTTAAAGCATATGAAAATGATCAGCAAGAAGTAGCGAGGCAAGCTATCAGAGAAAACAAACAAGTGCTAGATATTCTTGAAGATAGATATGGTAGAGATTTTGTATATGAAGAGGGAGAGCCATCACAAGTTGTGAAACCTTACATGAATGAATATATCTTTGAGAAGTACAAGGGTCATTTCGATGAACATGAAGCAACAGCACGCAAGGTTATGGATACTTGGGATTATGATGACAAATATACCTATTTAGTTAACAAAGGTAAAAAGATGGACAATACTGATTTCAGGCAGATGATGAGATTACTAAATAAGCAATACACTTTAGGTGAATATAAATTACGTATAGTATCAGATGGATTAAGAGAAGACGTAGAACAAGGCGTAAGAGACAGGAGATAAATTAGTCGCTTAAATGGGTAGCAATTAAATGAGTATATTTGTAACAAAATAAACAAAAATAATTTAAGATTATGAAAGGATTCGGACACGTAGTAGCAGGCAGGGGAGGTATTTACCCCTATGAAGGAACAACTAAGTTGGAAGACACTTTTTATGGGTTTATCCCACATCAAGATATGACACCAACATCACTTACGGAACAAGGCAGTGATACTAATGTTGTTAAATCAGGAATAACCTATAAGCAAGGACATTATTATGCAGCAGAGAAAACATACTATACAAGTATTACTATGGCTAATGCTGACGATGGAATAGATATTGTAAAAACAATTAGTTAATTTTAGTGTTTAATATAAATTAGTTATTATGGCAGTACATCCAAAACCACCCCCAACGGGGAACGAAGACGAAACAACTTCTACTACGACGAGTGGAAAGAAGAAGAAAACTAAAAAGTCTAAGAAAAAATGAAGCATTTAAGTATTATATCTAGTCTTGTATATGTGGCTTTTCTGTCTATTTATTTTCTTTTTGGGAAGAGTGACAGTGCGGTATGGTCATGTTATTATTATGTAAATACAAGTGGATATATTGCTTTATTATTATTAGATAAGTTATTAGTAGAGAAACAAAAGGTTGTGACAAGTTTATTGTTTACAGCCTTTATGTTTCAGATTTTGTTTGTTGCCTTCGAAATATTGTTACTTTTTAGTGTGTCTGACTATTTTAAATTAATAAATAGTGTGTTCTGGTCTATCATATGGTTTATTTTGGCGTTTATTTTTATTGTTGTTTATAAAATATTTGATTTGTTATGGGAGAATGGATAAGGAAGAACCCAATATTATATGCTTTAATTAATTTTTCATTATGTATAATTGTTGTCTCATTTTTGTTGAAAGTATATATAGATTATCGTATAGATAAAAAAATGGAGAAAATAGAAATTCAGTTAAATGTTATAGAAAGTTCGACAGATACGATTTTAGAAATAATGAAGGAAGGAAATGTTTATGAGTGAAGAAGTAAAGGAAACATTATTGGTTATGTTTGAACATAAGATGGCAGAGATATCTAAGGCTAATGCGAAATTAAGACGATGGATGTATGGCATGATTCTTATTTTTGGTATCGGTTTATTAAGTGCGATGTATTGGGCGGGAGCAATGAGTCAGAAAGTAGATACAATGACAGATAGTGTAGACAAAATAACTAAGCAGGTAAATAGAATGGAAGCGAAATATAGTGATATGGTATGGTTTATGATATCAGAGTTTCAATATGAACCTACACAAAGAGGAACGAAAGGAGAATGAATATGTACCATTTTGGAACACAATCAAAGGAAGTATTAGATACGGTTAGTGATTACTTAGTGCTAACAGCAGAATTAACTATTTCGCATAGTAAGATGGATATATCTGTTCCTGAATGGGGAGGG
>DATFJV010000022.1:0-38823 GCA_035268985.1 Anaerovoracaceae bacterium
GCCCAGCGGCTCAGAATAGATTATACTTAAGAATGCTAACGAAAACACTAACACTCCAATGTTGCGAGTAGCAATACTTTTAATAGCAATAGCTACAATTAATATAGTAAGGATTATACTAATAAAGCCCATGCTTCCTAAGTAGCCCATTTGACTTAGTAGTAGTAATACGGCAGCAATTATAAAAAAGGATGCCCAAAATATTTTGTTTGATCTCATTATTTTTCCCTCATTTCCTGAAGCTTATTCTTTAGTGGTCTGTAATAATGTCTAGAAACGTATATTTGTTTACTTGTGTCGTAAAACTCCAATAAACTAGATGCTGTTAAGTTCTTACTTACTGAATATATATGATTTACATTTACAATGGCAGATTTTGATACCCGCATAAAATGTCCAGGTAGCATCTCCTCTAATTCGTAAAGTTTTAAATCAGTTTCATACATATCCTTTTTAGTATGAACAGTTACTCTGTTATCTTCCGTCTCAAAGAAAAGTATCTCTTCTACCTTTATGTAGTATTCCCTATCTTTTCTGTAAACAGTGAACTTTTCCTTCCTTAAGACAGCGCTTGCTATGCTTTGCTGCAAAGCAACTACTTCATCATCCATCTCTTTACATTTGATGACCACTTCTTCTTCATTTAGTTTTTCATCAATTTCAATTTTTATCTTCATTCACGTTCTCCTTGAAGCTTAAACGGATTATATATTACCATATTTGGCTTGTAAACCCATTTAAAGTAAGTGGGTTATAATACTAGGTAAGTGGTTAGAATAAGCTCATATTGTACAGCTTATCCTTTTTAAAGAAATTATTTATATCCGTTTTATCAATATTTAACGGATTAAAATCTATTAAAGTTTCATCGAATTCATAAACGTTTTCTTTTATTATATTAAAGAACGCATCCTCAGATAGATTTCCCGAATATATAACTGCTACATCTATATCAGAAGCAGTACTAGCTTTTCCATGTATCATGCTACCGTAAAATTTGATATCGATTATGGTTATATCTAATTCATTTTCACGAATAATTTCGTCAACAATAGCACGAGAGTATTCATGAATCTTCTTATGATAGGTTGTTTCCATACTTTTCTATAACTTCCTCTTCCGTTAAATTCAATAAGCCCCTCATCTTTAAGCCGCTGCAATTGCTGTCTATTTTTGCTTTAATCAGAATTATCGTACATGCTTAAATTCATACAATACCTTCTAATTCTTTAGAGTTGCTATCGGCACGACCAATACCCCATCTTCTCTTTCATATGCGTATTCAGTACAGGCAACAACCATAAGAAACTCCGGCTTACCCATTTCCTTTTCCTCTATAAGGCTTGCAAGTTTTAAAAGGTTCTTTGCACCTTCGTTAATTCTATTACTTCCCAATTTAGCCTCTACCGCTGCCCATTTACCATTATGAAGATGAATTATTGCATCTGCTTCTAATCCATTTTTATCTCTGTAGTGATAGATTCTACCGTTAATACCTTCAGCATGAATTCTTAAATCACGTATAACTAATGCTTCAAATAGGAATCCGTAAGCATTAAAATCAGATAATAAATCATCAGGACTTGCATCTAAAAAGTATGCTGCAATAGCCGGGTCAGTAAAGAACCTGGTAACTCCTGTTCTTATTGCAGTCTTAGATCGAAGTCTCGGGCTCCACGCAGGCAAATCTTCTATGATAAATAGCTTTCTTAGCGCTTCTATATGATTTCTCGTAGTATCCTTGTTAATATTTTCAAAGGCTTGAGAATCTTTAACAATTGTGGCTTCAGAACAACTCGTTCCTATATTTCTAGCATAGGATTTTAATATAGCTCTTGTTTTTTCCCCTTTTCTTTTAACCCCATCTACAGTTTGAATATCAGAAATCAGTAATAGTATTACAATAAGCTGCTATTTATCTTCTCGCAATTTTCTGCTTCTTACCTATAGTACTTGGCCAACCTCCTCTTACTACTAAGTCCGCCATTTTTTCAATTGTTATATTACTGATTCCCTTAATTTCTCTTTGATTGTTAAACAAGCTTCTAAGGCTCACCTCACCTGTAGAATCCCCTGACTAGTAAAGTGACATAGTCCTCATATCCCATTGCTTCCAATTTCTTTTTTAGAATTTTATCCGCTATTCTAATTCTGTAATCCTTCATAACACCACTCCATTTCCCGATTACCATTATACATCTTTTGAATACGATGTAAAACGCATTAGCCTATTTGGCGCACATTTATAGATAAAATCAGAATTAAAAAAAGAGCCCAGACTTTTTGTCTGAGCTCTTTGATTAACTTATTATATATTTAATACATCATTTAAAGTTCTTTTTAAATATTATGCTTCTAAAGCTCTCTTAGCGATTTCTTCATCAAGAGCTCTTTGCTCAAGTACACTGTTATATTCTTCATCAGTCATCTTTTCAATAGTAACTCCAGTAAATCCATATATCATTGATATGAAAGGATTTACATAGTTAAGAACTGCATAAGGTAAGTACGCAAGAGTTGGTACTCCTAAGAAACCAGCCATTGTAGCACCGCAAACATTCCAAGGAACAAGTGGAGATGTTAATGTTGCAGAGTCTTCCAACGCCCTGGATAGATTCTTGCTCTTTAATCTCTTGTCTTCGTATGCCTGTTTATACATTCTACCAGGTAGAATAATTGCTAAGTATTGGTCTGCTGCAATCAAGTTAATGAATATGCAAGAACAAATTGTGATTAATATTAATTGACCATCTTTCTTTGCAAACTTTAGAATAGCTTCTGCCAAAGATGCCATCATGCCTGTTGATTCTAACACACCACTGAATGTCATGGAGCAAAGTACTATACTAACAGTCCATAGCATATAATTGAATCCACCACCGCCGATTATATCTGCAACAGTATAAGATTCATTTAGTACTGCAGTAGAGTTTGCTGCATATCCGTAATGCATAATGTTAAACCATTCTGCTACAGGAATACCTTGTACTATTCCCATGCAAAGTAATCCACAAGCAATACCAATTGACATTGCCGGTAATACTGGTATTTTAAATCCTACTGCAAGTATTAGTATCAATACGGGTATTAATAGTAATGGACTTACAACAAATTCATTTTGAATTTCTTCCTGTAAAACCTTAGCCAAATCCATTGATAATGAATCATTTGCTTCACTTCTTCCTAATATGAAGAATGCTACTAGAGCAATTAAATAAGAAGGAGTTACTGTATAAACCATATGTCTTATATGTGTAAATACGTCAGTACCAGCAGTTGCTGGAGCTAAATTAGTAGTATCTGATAAAGGAGACATCTTGTCACCAAAATATGAACCCGAAACAACGGCACCTGCAGTCATAGCTGGATCTATTCCTATACCTATAGAAACTCCTATCATCGCTACACCAATTGTACCAGCTGTAGTATAAGAACTTCCTATACATAATGATACAAAACTGCATAATAAACATACTGTTACTAAGAAATAAGCCGGATCAATAATATTTAATCCATAATAGATCATTGAAGGAATTACTCCTCCAGCCTTCCATGTTGATACAATTATACCTACAAGAAGAAGGATTAAACATGCTTGCATAGATCTATCAATTCCTGAAAGTATACCTCTTTCTATGTAGGCCCATTTCCATTTGTTGATAACGCCTACAAGTGCTGCTAGTGCTGCTGCAAATAGTAAAGGCATGTGAAGTTCTCCATAACTAAAGAATATGGAATACATGATGATACCTAAACCTGCTACAACAACGAGTAAAACTTGCCACATTGGTATTTTATTGCCCATCTTTTTTTATTTATAACACTTGATAGGGCAAGTGCTATAAACTCCTTTCTTAATTAATAATAATATAATAACATCATCCCTACATGACTAACAAATCACTATGATCTATTGTAAGTATCTATAAGCTCTAAGCCCTTTTCCTCACCAAGTCCCGCTTCTATGCATACATCTATAAATGCCTTATTAAGGGCTTCAATTTTTGCATCATCTAAGTCTTTATTTTCCATCACTTTTATTTTTTCAACATATTCTTTGGATTTATCAAAGATGCTTTTATTTCCTTCTTTATTCCAAGTAGGTCTGTCTTGATAATTCATAACAAGATTCCCGTAATATTGCTCTTTATTATAATTTTGTAAAGTATGTTTATTTGTCATATAGTTACCAGCAGAACCAACTTTGAATATTACATCTTTAGCCAAAGTACTATCATCAAATCTAATACCTTTTTCTAGATGTTTTAAAGTTCCGATATAGTCCGCATCCATAACCAGTTTCTCAATACTCATTTCAGCAATTACATTTAACCCTCCTGGACCAGAAACATTGTCCACACCAAGCATTAATGCCATTAGTCCACTTCTTGCAGTTTCACTTCCTGCTTGATAATCAATTATCTTCGCATCTGACATTGCCGCATATGTATGTACAGGAAGTCCATAATATTTACCCATTAAAGCATATCCAGCTGTTACCATACTTGATTCCATTGCTTCCATAGGAGTGTACATCGTTTTCATATTAAATATACAAGGAGCTCCTCCATATACCACTGGATGCCCCGGTTTTATGATTTGTGCCAAAACCAACCCTGATAATATTTCTACCGTATGCTGAAGTACTGCACCTGCCAATGTTATTGGTCCAGTTGCTCCAGTAATTTGAGCAGAAATCAGTTCTAAAGGAATATCTCTTTCCACACAATCAACAATATTTTTTGCACCAATTGTTGACCATTTTAAAGGAGATGTTACGCATATATCAAAGATTGTATAAGGTTTATTTCTGACATTATCTTCATTGCCTAATACAGCTTTTAATAATTCAAAAGTCCTTAAAACTCCATCCTCATCCGTCGAACCACCTATAATAGGTTTGGTAGAGTTTCTCATTTCTGTATAATATAAATATTGAGAACCAAGCTCACCAGGAGCTTCCTCACAAACTATTGAAGAAGATATGAAATCGATGCTATCTAAACTATCAGCAACTTTAGTAAGTAGCTTTAAATCACCAACATTTGATAATCTAACAGTAGTACCATCATGATCTAAAACATTACCTGCAGAACTTCCAGGATTGAATCTAGTCTTACCATCTCCAAAGGTGCAATATTCATCACCATTTCTATCATAAAGCTTAAAAGATGACGGAGCATCTTTTATGCTCTTTTCTACTATCTGTCTTGGAATTTTAACTTTTTTTGTATCCCAATCAACTTCACACCCACCATTTTCCATAATTTTAAGCGCTTCATCATATTGAAATATAATTCCCAAGTTCTCTAACAAATCAATTGCATTCTCATGCATATCTTTAATTTGTTTTTCATTTAAAATTGTAAATTCCGGCATATTGCTAAATTCAAACTTGCTCATATCTTCCCTCCGAATATTATTTTAACTATCTATAATTACATACTACGCCAACCATGGCTATTCTCTATTAAATAATATGTTATGTTTTGTATTATTTTTAGTAAACTTTTTGTGCATAAAGTTGCAATAATTTCATTATTCTACATTTTATCTACAAAACCACTACTGTTGACAAACTGAACAATTTATAAGCTAAAACAACTCATTTATTTACAGATAAATTAATGATATTATAGAAAATTATTTGTGACAATTGGTATTATTTTTTTATCCTAAATTGTTTAAAAGACTAAAAATAAAATATTTTTTTATTAATATGTTATATTTTTATCGATTATAATAGCATTAAAAACACCGCATCAGATTTGATGCAGTGTCATATGTTTCCATTATTTATTTCTAGTATCCTTAACTTCTTAATATGTTTCGTGGAAAACTTCAAAATGAGCTTGTGGATGATCACAGGCAGGGCATCTAGTTGGCGCAACCTTTCCCTTATGTATATAACCACAATTGTTGCACTTCCACTCTACTTCCTCATCCCTTTCAAACACCTTACATTCTTCAATATTTGCAAGTAACTTCCTGTATCTTAACTCATGACGCTCTTCTACTTCAGCAACTTCTCTCCATACATAAGCAATATTATCAAAGCCCTCTTCCTCTGCTACTTTTGCAAATTCAGGATAAAGTTCAGTCCATTCCTCATTTTCACCATTAGCAGCAGCTAATAGATTTTCTTTTGTATCACCTAGTCCAACTGGAAATTCAGCAGTAATTTCTACATTTTCCCCTTTTAAACTTTCATTTAAAAACTTAAAAAATCTCTTCGCATGTTCCTTTTCATTTTCAGCAGTTTCCATAAATATATTAGAAATCTGTACATATCCTTCTTTCTTAGCAGTAGATGAATAATATGCATACCTAGTTCTCGCTTGACATTCACCTGCAAAAGACTTCATTAAATTTTCAGCTGTTTTAGTTCCCTTTAAAGATTTCATACACTTCCTCCTTGTTTATTATTAATTATATTAACTATTATACCATAAATACTTTAAACTATCTTAAAGTATTTAATTTAATTATCATTGAAGCTTCTTATTTCCTCTCCAAACGCTTCCATTCCCCAAAGGGGAATATTTATGACCCAAGCCTCTTTCCTATAGTTTACCATCGCAGTTCAGACTGATACTGAAGATTTGAACTTTTCATTCCTCATATTGTGCATATTTTGAATTATCAGCCGCCTCAATGTTTTCCTAACCTCAGCAAAATTATTAAAATGTTTGGTGTATAGTTTTCACATTTAATACCTTCAAATAATATATATTCTTTGGATCATATTATAAACCATAGAAATAAAACCCCTGAAACCATTTCGATTAAAGGGATAAAACTCTTGTTTACTATTCAAACTCTATCGTTCCTGGCGGTTTACCAGTTAAATCATAAAACACCCTATTTACATGGTCAACTTCATTTACAATTCTAGAAGTAATCTTTTCAAGTAAATCCCAAGGAAGCTTTGCAGACTCTGCAGTCATAAAGTCGGTAGTAGTTACCGCTCTTATAGCCACTGCATAATCATAGGTTCTAAAGTCACCCATAACACCAACAGATCTCATATTAGTCAGTGCCGCGAAATACTGATTAGCTACCACACCAGATTTATCAAGTTCTTCTCTGTATATTGCATCAGCTTCTTGAACTATCTTAACCTTTTCTGCAGTAACTTCACCTATTATTCTAATTCCAAGACCAGGTCCTGGGAATGGCTGCCTATTCACAAGATGCTTAGGTAAGCCAAGCTCTTCTCCAAGCTTTCTAACCTCATCTTTAAATAACATTTTTAGAGGTTCAATTATTTCCTTAAAATCAACAAGTTCAGGTAATCCTCCCACATTGTGATGAGATTTAATAACCGCTGATTTACCAAGTCCAGATTCAATTACATCAGGATAAATAGTACCTTGTATAAGGAAGTCAACTTGACCAATTTTCTTAGCCTCTTCCTCAAACACTCTGATGAACTCTTCACCAATTATTTTTCTTTTTTCCTCTGGTTCAATTATTCCCTTTAGTTTATCATAATATCTTTTCTTTGCATCTATTTTTATGAAGTTAAGGTCATAATCACCATTTGATCCAAACACTTCTGATACTTCTTCGGCTTCGTTTTTTCTAAGAAGGCCATGATCAACAAATACGCAAGTAAGCTGGCTACCTATAGCCTTAGACAAAAGGACTGCAGCTACGCTGGAGTCTACTCCTCCAGATAAAGCACAAAGCACTTTGCCATCTTTTACTTTATCTCTGATTATTCTTATCTGTTCGTCTGCATAGGAATCCATCTTCCAGTCCCCTTTGCACTCACATATACCTAAAACAAAATTCCTAAGCATCTTAGTTCCTTCTTCAGTGTGATTGACCTCAGGATGAAACTGTATAGCATATAACTTATCTTTTCTATTTTCCATAACGGCAACAGGACAGTTATCAGTATTTGCAATGATATCAAAGTCTTTAGGCACTTTTTCAATATAGTCAGTATGACTCATCCAACATACAGTTTCGTCCTTTACGTTCTTTAATATGGTTTCCTTATTATTAACCCTAACTAAAGTCTTTCCATATTCGCTAACAGGTGCAGTATTAACCTTACCACCAAATTGATAAGTCATCATCTGTGCACCATAACATAAGCCTAATATAGGTATTCCCAGCTTATATATTTCTTCATTAACTCTAGGAGATTTTTCTTCATACACACTATTTGGTCCGCCGGTAAATATTATACCCTTAGGATTCTTTTCCTTTATAGCCTTCATATCAAGGTCGTAATTATGCACCTCACAGTACACATTACACTCCCTAACTCTTCTAGCAATAAGTTGATTATATTGTCCACCAAAATCTAGAACCAAAATTAATTCTCTATTCAAAATATTTCCTCCCAGACTTACCTTACTATATTATTTGAAGTTTCCTTTAATATTACATCATGAGCTCCACCTTCTACAATAGATGTGGAAGATACTAACGTTAATTTAGAATTCTTTTGTAATTCTTTAATACTAAGAGATCCACAGTTGCACATGGTAGATTTAACCTTGCCAAGGGATATATTGACATTATCATGAAGTTTACCAGCATATGGAACATAAGAATCAACACCTTCTTCAAACTTCATTCTAGCATCTCCTCCCAAATCATATCTCTGCCAATTTCTAGCACGGTTAGATCCTTCGCCCCAATATTCCTTTACGTAGTTACCGTTAATATTAAGCTTGCTAGTAGGTGATTCATCAAACCTAGCAAAATATCTGCCAAGCATTAAGAAATCAGCCCCCATAGCAAGAGCTAAAGTCATGTGATAATCATATACAATTCCACCATCAGAACAAATTGGTACATAAATACCAGTTTTCTTCATGTATTTATCCCTCGCCTTGGAAACTTCACATAGGGAAGTGGCTTGACCTCTTCCTATACCCTTTTGCTCTCTAGTAATACAGATGGAACCACCACCTATACCTATCTTAACAAAATCAGCACCAGCCTCTGCTAAAAAATTAAATCCTTCAGCATCTACCACATTACCGGCACCAATCTTTACATCTTCACCATAATTATCTCTTACCCATTTAATAGTCTCTGCTTGCCATTGAGAAAAACCTTCAGAGGAATCTATTACCAACACATCTGCTCCGGCATTCACTAAAGCAGGTATTCTTTCTTCATAATCCCTTGTATTGACCCCTGCACCAACTATATATCTCTTATGAGAGTCCAAAAGTTCATTAGGATTGTCCTTATGGCTGTCATAATCCTTTCGAAACACAAAATGTGTTAGTCTCATATTTTCGTCAATAATAGGTAACTGATTGAGCTTATGCTCCCATAATAGATCATTAGCTTCAGATAAAGTAATTCCATCCTTACCATATACAAGCTTATCCATGGGAGTCATGAAATCCTCTATTTTTAAATCTTCATTCATTCTACTAATCCTGTAATCCCTGCTAGTTACAATACCAACAATCTTACCTTCAGATGTACCATCCTCAGTAATAGCAACAGTAGAATGTCCCGTATTTTTCTTCAATTCAAGTATGTCTCCCAAAGTCTGATCGGGCCTTAAGTTTGAATCACTTCTTACAAAACCAGCCTTATGAGACTTTGCCCTCTTAATCATCTCAGCTTGATTTTCAATGGACTGAGAACAGAAGATAAATGATATTCCGCCTTCCCTCGCAAGAGATACTGCCATATCATCATTTGATACCGCTTGCATTACAGCAGATACCAAAGGTATATTAATATTCAAAGATGATTCTTCCTCAACTTTATGTTTCACAACAGGTGTTTTTAAACTAACATTCTCCACCTTACATTCCTTACTAGAATAACCAGGAACAAGTAAATACTCATTAAATGTCCTAGATGGTTCTTTAAAAATAGACGCCATTTTTACCTCCAAATTCAAAATTAAATATAACTAACCCAAATTATTAACGCTCAGTATACCACAAAAGAGGGAAAAGATAAAGCAAAATTTTTCCTATAATTCAACTTCTTTATTACCCCTATCAATATATTTAATTTCTGCCTTTCCACCGAGATGTTTTTCCACAGAAGCCTTTAATTCTTCCATGGCTAAAACCATTGTATCATGCATTTTAGGATTAACAGATTCAATAATTAAAAAAGCATTTTGGGTATCTTCAGTAAGCATGGTTCTTTTACCATCCTTCCAGTTCCAACATCTGCAAACAGCACCTTTATCATCCTTGTAAATCACTTCACCAGGAAGTGCATTATCCGGCTCATCATCACCCAATGCTATAAAAGGTTCACCACCATTGGCCATTGTTAGTAACAAATCACCCTTGATGGTATCAAGATCTTCGCCACCACACGGAAGACCATATTTTAATGATATAGCATTATATATGTCCACAATGGGATTAATCCTTCTTACGGGATTTCCTTTATTCACCCTTTTAAGAAGATTCTCTATGGAGGACCTTGCACCTTTTTTAGTTTTAAACTTTTTGTACGCATCTCTCCATACAGCTATTACTTCATTTTCAGAAAAAACAGCGGTAGTAAAGAACTTGTCAATATCTTCATTGGCTTCATCCAAAGCATATTCAATCTCTTCATCGCTATTTTCATTAATATCCTTATTATTAATTCCCTTAGCAATTAATACAGCAATTTCCACATCAGGAAATATCTTCAAAAAATCATCCTTCACAATAAATTTAGACATAATTACCTCCAAATGTTTACAATTCTCTCCAGCGCATCCTCCAGCACACTCTTAGGACATGCAGCATTCAACCTAACAAAGCCTTCAATTGATGGCCCAAACAATGAGCCAGGCTCAAGTATTACATGTGCTTCATCTGCAATTTTTTTAAGAAGCTCCTCTTCAGATAACCCATAATCCCTAAAGTCTAGCAAGGATAGATACGTTCCCTCAGGTATATTAAACCTAACTTTAGGTAAATTTTCCTTTATGAAGCTATCCATAAAATCGAAGTTTTCATCTAGCACTTCATTAAGTTCTTCTACCCATTCTTCACATTCATCATATGCTGCAACCGCAGCCCTTTCGGAAAAAGGATTTATAAACTCACTACCAATATAATCTGTAAGCCGCTTTCTAAGTTCACTATTATCAATAACAAAATTAGTTATCTCAAGTCCCGCTAAATTAAAAGTTTTATTAGCAGCAGTGGCAAGTATCATTTTATCACCATGATAAAGGTTATATGCAGAAGTAAACTTTTGATTGCCTCTAATTAAATCAGCATGTATCTCATCAGCTATTACAATAACATCGTAAGCATCGCATATTTCCATCATTTTTCTTACATCGTCTTCATTCCAAATCCGCCCCACAGGATTATGGGGATTGCATAAGATAAACACTTTGTTATTAGGATCCCTTGCTTTTTTCTCAAAATCTATAAAGTCTATACTATAGTGATTGTCCATATCACATAACAGCTTATTGTTTACAATGGTCCTTCCAGTTTCCCTTATTTGACCTGCAAAAGGATAATATACAGGTTCTTGAATAACTACGCCGTCACCCACATCTGTGAGGGCCCTTAGAATATTTCTAATACCAGAAACGGTTCCCTTACTGTACACTATAGAGTTTTTGTCAATATCAATATCATGTCTTCTTTTATACCAGTCAATTATACTTCCATAATATTCTTTGGACTCATTGGTATAACCATACACCCTATTATCAACTCTATCAATAAGACTATTAACAATCTTAGGTGCGCAAGGAAAGTCCATGTCTGCTACCCATAAATATATGGTATCATCATAGCAATTCAAGTTTAAAAAATTCTTTACTATATTAGGAGAAGTTTTCAACGAACTAGTGCCTTGCCTATTTATTTTTGTCTCCCAATCAAATTTTCTCAAAGTATATTCCCCCTTGTTTTTATTTAAACCATTATATCACATTAATGTGAATATATGAAAAAAATCCAGAAGCATTTTGCTTCTGGATTAATATTTGGGTTACATCATGCCACCCATTCCGCCCATGCCTCCTGCCGGCATAGCTGGTGCAGGATTTTCTTCCTTGATGTCCACAGCACATGCTTCAGTTGTAAGTAACATACTTGAAACACTAGCTGCATTTTGTAAAGCAGATCTGGTTACCTTAACAGGATCCACAATACCAGCTTTAATCATATCTTCATATTTTTCATTTGATGCATTGAAGCCTACTCCGATTTCGCTATTTTTAACTCCATCAACTACTACGCTACCTTCGTATCCAGCATTTTCAGCAATCTGTCTAACCGGTTCTTCCAATGCTCTCATAACAATCTTTGCACCAGTCTTCATATCGCCTTCTAATGTTTCAACATATTTAGCAACATCTTTAATCGCACCTACCAGAGCAACTCCGCCACCAGATACAATACCTTCTTCTACAGCAGCTCTAGTAGAATTTAATGCATCTTCCAATCTTAATTTCTTTTCTTTTAATTCGGTTTCTGTAGCCGCTCCAGCATTTATTACCGCTACACCACCTGTTAATTTGGCAAGTCTTTCTGAAAGTTTTTCCTTATCAAAATCAGAAGTTGTTTCTTCAATTTGATTTTTGATTTGTTCAATTCTAGCATTGATTTCATCCATTTCGCCAGCACCATTAACAATTACTGTATTATCTTTATTAACTTTTACAGTACCAGCACGTCCAAGCATATCAATAGTAGTCTCTTTGATTTCATAACCAAGTTCTTCACTAATTACAGTACCACCAGTTAAGATAGCAATATCTTCCATCATTGCCTTTCTTCTGTCACCAAATCCAGGAGCTTTTACAGCAACAACATCTAAAGTACCTCTTAGTTTATTAACCACCAATGTAGCTAAAGCTTCACCTTCAATATCTTCAGCAATTATCATAAGCTTTTTACCAGATTTCATTATTTCCTCAAGTATAGGAACCAAATCAGCAATTGTATTTATCTTCTTATCTGTAAGTAATATATATGGATCTTCTAAAACAGCTTCCATTTTATCAGCATCACCTACCATGTACGGAGATAAGTATCCTCTGTCAAACTGCATACCTTCAACAACCTCTAAAGTAGTTTCAAGTGATTTTGATTCTTCTACAGTAATTACTCCATCTTTCCCGACTTTTTCCATAGCTTCTGCAATAAGTTCACCTATTTCACTATCAGAAGCAGATACGGATGCAACCTGAGAAATACTTTCCTTACTGTCAACCTTTACAGAAGTTTCCTTTAAGTGTTTAACCGCTGCCTCAGTTGCCCCGATTATACCTCTTTTAAGTATCATTGGATTAGCACCTGCTGCAACATTTTTGAATCCTTCATTAATTATGATTTGAGCCAGCAATGTAGCAGTAGTAGTACCATCACCTGCAACATCATTAGTTTTTGTAGCAACTTCCTTTACCAACTGTGCACCCATATTTTCAACAGATTCCTCAAGCTCAATATCTCTCGCTATAGTGACCCCATCGTTAGTGATTAGCGGAGAACCATAAGGTTTTCCAATAAGTACATTCCTTCCTCTAGGTCCCAATGTAATCTTTACTGTATCTGCAAGTTTATCTACACCTGCTTGTAATTTTCTTCTAGCTTCTTCGCTATAGTATAAATCCTTAGCCATTTTATGTCCTCCTATTTCTCAACCTTTGCTAAAATATCATCTTGGCTCATAATTGTATATTCAACTCCGCCGTATTTAACTTCTGTTCCTGCATATTTTGAAAATACAACCTTATCGCCAGCTGCAAGCTCCATTTCCTCATCCTTTGTTCCAGGACCAACAGCAACAACCTCAGCAACCTGCGGTTTTTCCTTTGCACTGCTTGTTAATATAAGTCCACCCTGAGTCTTCTCCTCGGCTTCTAATTTCTTAATTACAACTCTACTTCCTAGTGGTTTAATACCTACTCCCATTTTCGTACCTCCTATTATTATTTATTAGCACTCTGTTTCCGTGAGTGCTAACCTACTTTGATTATTTTAATTCCTAAACACCAATTTGTCAATATCTTATATATAAAAATATGTGAAAAATTCTTCACATTTTACCTTTTTTATCCCTCATATAATAAAAAAGGTATTGTTGTGCAAATCCTCCATAGTCACCAAACCTTTCCAACGCTAGCTTTTTAATGCTTTCATCTCCTTCAGCACCGTACAATTCCTTCATTACTTTCCTGACCCAAACGTCAATGGGATAAGAATCATAATATCCTAAGCCAAATAGCATAATGCAGTTTGCAACTTTAGGACCAATTCCTTTAAGTTCAAGCAACCATTCATAGGCCTCCATAGAAGAATTAAATTTCTTTTCTTCATATAACTTGGCCGTTTCAATTAAATATTTTGCTCTATACCCTAGCTTAACTGAGTCAAGATCACAAACATCAAGTTTTGCTATAACTTCTGGTCTAGGAAAAGTATAGTACTCTCCTGTTATTTTCTCTCCATATAGTTTTGAGAGTTTTTCAATACAGCCTTTAATTCTTGGTATATTATTATTCTGAGATATTAAAAAAGAAACTATAACTTCCCATAAATCTTGTTTAAGTATTCTAATACCATAGCCATATTCTATCGCTTCCTTTATAACCTTATCCTTTTTAATTAATTCATTTTTTATTAAACCATAATCCCTATTAAGATCAAAGTATTCATTCCAATCATATTCACCAGTTGCTTCAATTATTAGATTATTATTTTCCAATAAAACATTAGCAACTACATTTTCTACTACTCCTGTATATGAACTATCAGCATTTTCATGCCATCTAAAGCATTGACCGCATTCAAAAATATGTTTAAGCTCAATATCCTTAACTTTGTAATGTACTGTTTTTTGCATAAAACTTAATATCCTTAACCTCTATATTAACCTTCCTAACATGAAAAGCCGTCATTTCTTCAACCATATTTTTTACTTTCCTTTGAAACTCTATAATAGTTTCTTTAATATCAATTGTATATCTAACACTCACAATAATTTCAATTTCAAGCCAATCTGTATTTGCATTATCATAATAATCCTTAACAACCAATTTACTATTATATTCTGAAGCGATACATCTAATTATATCTCTAATTACTCTTTCATTAACAAAGAATTGCCCTCCATAGCTAAAAGTAGGCCTTACCACAGTTCGCTCTTGGTTAAGACTATTATCATTCATTGATAAAGCTTTAAATATTTTAAGAGGATTTAAAAAGTACCCTGCAAAATCCCTTTTAAGCTGAAAAGTAGGGGCAGGTATTACATGCTCTCCCTGTTGCCTTCTTTGTTTTTTAGCCATGGCCCTCTCATTTTCAGTAGTAATATCATCTATATACAATCTCTCATGGGGCCTTGGTAAATCCAATCGCTCGATTATTATATTAACCATCTTATCTGATGTTCCAATCACAAGAAGACTATCAGGATTAATTTCATTTATTTTTTCTTTAACCCTTTCTCTCCATTCAGGGTACACAAACAAAGCAGTCTTTACGGCACCTATAGTAGTTTTAGCCTTTTTTGCAGAAGTCCCCGCAGCCACCTTACTGTCATAGATAAAGAGACCATCATCAATAATTCCTTTAATATTAAATTGTTTACACAGGTTCATGGCCTGATAACTCTTACCAGTGCCACTTGCGCCTGAAAAAGAATATACTTTCATATTTCAATAACCAATTGAATTTCAACTGATTTTCAGTTAAAAATTCACTCTTTCATGTTTTATTTATTTTTATAAATACTATAGACTTCTTCATCCTTTCATTAAAACATATTTAACGTTGGGGTGAAATTATCACAGATTAACAACACAGAAAAACTTTCATCTTTACAAAAGATATTACATCTGTTATAATACTTTTCGAGCATAGAAGCATTAAATATAGGAGGTAACAACATGTCATTTAAAATTACTGATGAATGCATCGGTTGTGGAGCTTGTCTAGACGCATGTCCTACTGGAGCTATCATTGAAGATACTCCATATAGAATAGACGAGGCAACATGCATCGACTGTGGAGCTTGCGTGGGCGAATGCCCTACTGGCGCTATCATTGAAGAATAAGCGTAATTACAAATAACCGTAGCATTCGCTACGGTTTTTTATTTGCTATTTTACTTTATTCTTAGCTAGGTTTGCCATTTCATCTTTTTGCTTATTAATTGATGATTCCCGTTCAGAGAAATCATTCATTTGAAATGCCAAAGTATGAAGATTCTCGCTTAAATGCACATTTTCTAGGGCCACCCTATTAGGCACCTCAATATCTATTGGCGTAAAATTCCATATGCCCTTTATTCCTGCAAATATAAGCTTGTCTGCAACTTCTTGCGCACTATCTCTGGTTACACAAATAACACCTATATCGATACTATTTTTTTCAATGTAATCAACAATATTTTCAAAGTCATGCACTTCAATCTCGTTTATTTTAAGGCCTATTACCTTTGGATTAATATCAAATAACCCCATAACCTTAAAACCAGATCGATAATAATAAGTATAATTTGCTATAGCCTGCCCTAGATTACCAGCACCAACTATAACCATCTTATACTCCTTGTCAAGGCCTAAAATAGCACTTATTTCATTGTATAAACTTTCAACACTGTAACCATAACCTTGCTGACCAAAACCGCCAAAAGTATTTAAGTCCTGCCTAATTTGTGATGCAGTATATCCTATTAATGCACTAAGCTCATTGGAAGATATTTTAGTAACTCCTTTTTTTCTAAGTTCGTTTAGATATCTTCTATACCTGGGCAATCTTTTTATAACTGCACTTGAAATTCTTGTGTTCTTAGTCATTATACTTCCTTCTTCCATTGAGATTACTCTACGTTTTCTTCTACGTATTTAACCAAATCCTCTACAGTAGCTAGATTCTCTGCTTCTTCATCTGGAATTTCAATACCATATTCTTCTTCGATGCTTAAAATAATCTCAACAGCATCTAAAGAATCCGCTTCCAAGTCCTTCATTAAGTTAGTCTTAAGTTCTATTAGACTTTCGTCCACTCCCAGCTGATCAATAATTAATTCTCTTATTTTTTCAAAAACCATTTCAGTCCTCCTAATTTCGTTTATTAATAAAACATATTATAGACAAATATTACAGATATTGCAACCCCCTTTTGATGCTTTACTGCAGCTTCATCCATTCCCCATATTTTATTTCTAAAGTTTTCATGCAATAATCAATCTCTTCTTGATACTCTCTTAATAGTGTATGATTGGTAAAGTTCCTTTCATCGCACATTTCTTTTTTGTAGTATTCAATCTTTTCTTCAAGCCCAAATATTTCGTCTTCAAGCTTTTTTATGTCCCTTAACCTTCTCCTTTCCCTTGCTTCTTCTTCCTTTTTTTTCTTCCTCTCATCAACAGCAGAAAAAGAAGTCACCTCAACATTACCACTATCTTTGTATTTATTCAAGTCATTTAAATGAGTTTTGCCAGACTTTATTTCGCTGCTCTTTTCAACATAATAGTCATAGTTGCCAAGATATTCAACTATTCCCCAAGGGGTCAATTCAAATATCTTATTGGGAATCTTATTTAAAAAATATCTGTCATGTGAAACCACAATAACCGTTCCTTCAAATTCTTTGATGGCATCTTCAAAGACTTCCCTTGAATCAATATCTAGATGATTAGTGGGTTCATCAAGAATCAAAGTATTAGAACCCCTAAGCATCATCTTAAGAAGAGACAATCTAGCTTTTTCTCCTCCACTTAACGATTTAACAAATTTAAAAACATCATCATCTCTAAAAAGAAATCTCCCAAGTATGGATCTTATTTCACCATCAGTATATAGAGAATAATCATCATGCAATTCATCCATAACCGTTTTATCATCGTTTAGTAACATTTGACCTTGATCGTAATAACCAAAGTCCACATTGTGTCCAACCTTAAGGTATCCATCATCGTAAGGAATATTACCCATAATCATCTTAAGCAGAGTGGTTTTGCCCACACCATTATCCCCAACTAGACAAATCTTTTCACCTCTTTTTATATCGAATTTTACTTTTTCAAAAAGATTTTTATCAGGAAAATCCTTCCTTAATTCTTCAGCCATCAAAACATCATTACCACTTCTATAGTTCTCCCTAAAGGAAATTTTCATTTTATCCTTGGAAAAAAGAGGTCTTTCTAATTTTTCAACAGAATCAAGACGCTTTTCCCTAGACCTTGCCCTCTTGGCAAGCTTCTCAGTTCCTCGTCCCTTAAATCTTCTTATAATCTCTTCTTGTTTATCAATTTCCTTCTTCTGCTTTTCATAAGCACTAAATTCCGCATCCCTTTTTTCGCTTCTTTTAACAGAATACTCAGAATAATTCCCCGTATATACAGTAATTTTTTTGTTTTCAACTTCAAAAACTTTGTTTACAAGTTTGTCTAAAAAATACCTGTCATGGGAAACTATTATCAAAGTACCGTTATATGACCTTAGGTACTGTTCAAGCCATTTTAAAGTACCAATGTCCAAATGATTGGTAGGTTCATCCAAAAACAAGATATCCGGCTTTTTTAATAGCAAACAAGCCAAGGACAACCTCGTCTTTTCACCTCCACTCAAAGTACTTATCTTTTTGCTGTAGTAGTCCTCGGAAAAAGCCATACTTTTTAGCACACCTTTAATTTCACTTTTGTATGTATAACCACCTTGAGCTTTGAAATCTTCTTGCAGTTTAGTAAATCTATCAATATTACTGCTTAAATTAGGGTCATCAGCATTTGATAATTTTTCAGATAAAATATGAAGTTTCTTTTCCATTGAATAAAGCTTAGTAAATATACTGTTCACCTCTTCAATAACAGTATTATCAGAATCAAAAACATCATTTTGTTTTAAATAACCAAGTTTTAAATCCGAAGACACGAAAAAACCACCGGATGAAGGTTCTAATTCACCGGTTAGTATTCTTAATAAAGTGGTTTTCCCAGCACCATTAATACCAACTATGCCAACTCTATCGCCTTTATTTACATGAAACGATACATCCTCCAATATGGAATCTACACCGTATGATTTGCATAACTTATTTGATGATAATACTATCATATATCGAGCCCCGGATAAGCATCCAATGACAAATCCGAAAATTCCCCCTTCTTCATTTTGTAGTAAGCTGCAGTTGCTATCATAGCACCATTATCTGTACATAAAAGTTTATCCGGCCAATAAACATTTATATTATATTCTTTAGCTTTTTCAGTCAATATTTCCCGTAGTCTAGAATTAGCAGCTACACCACCAGCGACTACTATTTTATCTTGACTAAGTTTTATTGCAGCTTCTATAGACTTATTAACTATAACTTCCAAAACAGCTTCCTGAAAACTAGCAGCAAGATCTTCAGGTTTTATTTCTTTGCCTTTTTGTTTTTCACTATTGACATAGTTTAAAACACCAGTCTTTGTACCACTAAAGCTAAAATCGTAACTGTCTTTTTCGAGATAAACTCTTTTAAAACTAACAGCTTCTTTATTACCCGCCTTTGCTATCTCGTCAATTTTAGGACCTCCTGGATAACCAAGTCCAATTACCCTAGCCACTTTATCATATGCTTCACCAACCGCATCATCCCTAGTGCTACCTAAAACTTCAATGTCACCATAATCATTAACCATAACAATATTAGTATGCCCACCAGATACAATTAAGCTGAGAAATGGTGGTTCAAGTTCTTTATAGTTTATGAAGTTTGCCGATACATGTCCATGCATATGATTAACCCCAATTAATGGAATGTCCTTTGCAAAGCTTATTGCCTTTGCAGTGGCAATTCCAATAAGAAGTGCCCCAACAAGTCCAGGGCCACATGTTACACCAACTAAATCAATATTTTCAATATCAATATCGGCCTCAAGTAAGGCTTCTTTTAAAACACCATTGATGTTTTCCAAATGATGTCTAGAAGCTATTTCTGGCACTACTCCTCCAAAGCATTTATGTATATCTATCTGTGATGAAATGACGTTGGAAAGGACTTCCCTTCCATCAGCCAAAACAGCTATTGCAGTTTCATCGCAACTAGTTTCTATTCCCATTGTAATGTGTCTTCCGTCTTTCATATTTCTTCTCTCCACATTATTATCGCATCTTCTTTATTATCTTCATAATATTCTTTCCTTGTACCATATTCAATGAATCCGAATTTCTTATATAATTCTATAGCTTCCATATTGCTAGTTCTAACCTCTAGGGTGAAACAATTAACATTATGTTCTTTAGCTAAATCAATTGCTCTATCCATCATGCGAGTGGCAATCCCATTGTTGCGAAAATCTTCTTTTACCGCGATGTTAGTTATGTGGCCTTCATCTAAAATGAACCATATCCCCATGTATCCAACAACTTTATCGTCTAACTCGGCAACTAATATATTTGATAGATTATTGACTTCAATTTCTCGTGCAATGGACTCCTTACTCCATGGGTCAGTAAAGCATTCCTTTTCAATCTCTGCAATTTCCAAAACATCATCCGTAATTGCGCATCTTATATTCATTTAAACTTACCTTCTTCTAGTTTCTGCTGAGCTTCGGCTTTTCTCATATATTCAGGAGTAAGCTCACTGTATTTAATCACTTCTCCCCTATTATACATTTTCAATGCAGCTTTTGCTATAAGTTGTGAAGACTGATACCGTATGCCCTCGTCCGCAAAAGTGAAATTAATATTGCCTTCCATCATAGCTTCTTTAATCTTGTCTTCATATGCATCTATTCCATCGCCAAAAAATATAACATTGTCTGATTTTTCAATAATGAGTTTTTCTAAAACATCTTTTATCATATATGGTCCTGATTTTAATATATCATCATTGCCTTTATATATACCACCATACACTTGTCCCCTTCTTGCATTTAATATGGGGCAAATCACTCCGTTTTCTTCCAATTCTTTAAATGAATCCAAGGTTTTAACTGCTATACATGGGATGTTTAAAACTTGAGCTACAGCCCTAGCAGTACCAACTCCTATTCTTATACCTGTAAATGAGCCGGGCCCAATTGAAGAGGCCACGGCGAAGATATCTTTTTTTGATATATCAAAATCTAAGATACATTTTTCTGCAAGCAAAGTAATCTCTTTTAAATGATTGAAATTATCATCTGTACTATGAGTAACAATGTGACCTTCATCATTTATCAAAGAAACTGAACCATATTTTCCAGTTGTCTCAAATGCTAATATGTACATCTATAGATTCTCTCCCCTTCTTTATTACCATATTCTATATCAATTCTAATATATTTTTCTGGTAACCCTTCTATTATTTTATCAGCCCATTCTATTACGCATACACCACCATCATAGAAGTATTCATCTGCACCGATTTCAAAAAGTTCATCTTCATTTTCTAATCTATATACATCAAAGTGGAAGAGAGGCAATCTTCCACTTCGGTATTCTTTTACAATTGTAAAAGTCGGACTATTAACTACCGTTTTAACACCTAATCCTTCCGCAATATATTTAGTCAAAGTGGTCTTGCCCGTACCCAAGTCTCCGACTAAAGCTATTACATCACCAGGTTTTAAGTAACTAGCTAGTTTAATCCCATATTCTCTTGTGTCTTCTTCGTTATTAATATTTACAGTTTTCAAATCCTATCATTCCTTATTCATGATGCAAAAAACTTGATATCCTCTTATAAACTAAAAAAGTAATAATGGCATTAACTCCACCTTTCAATAGGTTAAATGGCACTATAATTGTTAGTATCATAGGCTTTACTGCTTCAACAGGTATTCCTAAAAATGCCGGGGTAACCACCAAGTTCATTATACACATAATTACAGTCATTGTTAGTACCCCGACAATTAGACTTATAACTGCTGTCTTTCTAGTTTTGTTCTTATTATACATCATACCAATTATAAATGCCAATGCACCTGTTGCAATGAAATGCATAATGAAACCGTATACGCCATCTCCTCCTAATACAAAAGCTTGTATCAAGGAAACGATTAACGTTACTAGCACTCCTGCCACCGGGCCAAAAGCAAATGCAGTGATATAAATTGGTATATCCGCCGGATCATAAACTAAAAATGGTGCTGGTGGGAAAGGTATCCTTATTAATACCACCAAAACACACGATATGGCAACCATCATTGCCATTTTTACCATTTTTCTGGTATTCTGTGATAAACTACTCGTTCTCATAACATCTTCCTCCTAAAATTTAATTGGAATCTGTCAGGCATTGAAAAAGCCTTGAAAAAATTTTTCAAGGCAAAAACAACAAAACTAATTCTTGTTTCTTTCATCCGGACTATACCGTCGGTATGGGATTTACACCCATTCAGCATTCGCTCGTGGACTTATGAATTATCAATTACCACCGGTGAGGAATTACACCTCGCCCTGAAACAGATCTTTATTACTGATTTATATTACAATATATTTAAACACATGTCAACTCATATATGGCATCTGCATAAATTTTTGCCATCCTTAAGAATTTATCAAGATCAAGCCTTTCGTCCTTTTGATGCATCCTGTCTTCATCTCCAGGGAAAGCACCCCCAAATGCTACAATATTTTTTGTAGCTCTTGCATACGTCCCTCCACCTATAGTTATGGGTTTTGATTCATAGTCAGAGGTATGTTTTTGATACACCGTCATCAATGTCTTTATCATTTCATCTTCCGGATTTTTATATATAGGTTCTTGAAGTTTTTCCTTTATTATTCCAACGTTTTCATGGCTTAACGATGCTTCCACGCCTTTGTAAACATCATCATGGGAAAATGTTACTGGATACCTGGTATTTATAACAACTTGAGCAACTTTCTTGTCCATTTCAATCATACCAACATTTAATGTCAATTTTCCCGAAGGTTTATCAATAAAATCAATTCCTAGTTTTTCTCCATATATATCATAACCTATTTTATCGTTGTATAGAGCAATGAATTCATTGGTTTCATCAAAAGTAAAGTTTAATTTTCCTAAAAATTCCATCATAACGGATATTGCATTTCTCCCAAGCTCCGGATGCGCTCCATGAGCGGATATCCCACGGACAACAACCTCTAAGGATTTTCCTACTCCCTTAAAATTTATTTTAATATCCTTTTCCTTCTTGAAAACATTCCCCAAATCTTTTATTTCTTCGTATACATCTCTATTATCGCTCTTCAAAACAGCTCTAGCATAATCGGGCACCATATTGGGAGCATTACCTCCTTTTATGCTACTTAGTTCAAGACCTGTAATCAACTTGCTCGCAGAAAACTTCTTGGCAATAGTGAAATCTATTATTCCCTTTTCTCCATTTATAGCAGGAAAATCAGCATCAGGTGTTATCCCAAAATCAGGAGCCTTCACCTTTTCAAGATAACGATAAATCCCCTTCCAACCAGTCTCTTCATCCAAGCCTATAATAAGCCTTATATTTTTTTTAGGAACTATACCAGCTTCCTTAATAGCCTTCATAGCATATAGACAAGCAATCATAGGACCCTTATCATCTGTAGTTCCTCTGCCGTACATATAGTTATTTTCTATAATAGCACCATAGGGTTCATGGCTCCAACCGTCGCCTTCAGGAACAACATCTAAATGTCCAAGTATACCAAAGGTTTCCTCGGCTTTTTCATCCCCTATAAACTCAATATGGCCTCCATAATTATCGACGTTTAAAACCTCAAAGCCCATTTCTTGACCTAATTTCAATGTGTTTTTAAAAACTTCATTAACACCTTTACCAAAGGGTAAAGTTTCACTTCCATAAAAAACTGGAGCATCTAAAACACTTTTTACCTTAACAGTATCAGCCAATGCTCCAATCATTTCTTCATTGTTTTTATCAATAATTTCAAGATAATTCATTATTGAACGCCTTCTACTCCTTCAATTTCAGGGTAACTCTCTTTTAGAATTTTAAATACCACTGCCTGTAAAGTCTGTTGGGCACTTGGACACCCAGCGCAATGACCTTTAAGTCTTACTTTAACAATTTTATCTTCGGTGTATTCAACAAACTCTATATCTCCGCCGTCTCTTTGTAGTGCGGGTCTAATTACTTCTATTGCATCTTTTAATTTATCTTCCATTATTCTTCTCCTTCTATATCTTCTTCATCATCTTCTTTTATGTCTATAGTTTCTACAACAATCTTTTCTTCAGTTATTACGGCCGTATCATTGGCAACATAATCAAGCACTGGGTTTCCATCGCTTAATGTGGCTATATTTATAGGTCTTTGAGGATTTCCATCCTCTGAGAACCTAAAAGTTCCTGTTACGCCTTTCAAATTATATGTATCTGCCAAAGCTTCTCTAACTGCTTCATGATCTGTACTCCCCGCATCATTAATAGCATTTATGATTAATAGGTAAGCATCATATCCTAAGGCTACATTCTCTGATGGAACTTCATTTTGACCATACTTTAATTTGTATTCCAATAAGAACTTATCCGCTTCTAAGGAAGCATTATCGTTAGTTTTTTTTGGTTCCGTTACAATTGTATCCGATGCAAACGCAACCTTTATATCAGGATGTTTTTTCATCATGTCATAGAACTCTTGTTTACTCCAATCCTTGGTTCCTAAAAATGTAATGTCTGTTAACCCTTGATTTTCAATTTCAGTAAAAATTGCATCAGCTTTATTTAATCCAACTGGCATAAATAAAACGGAAGGCTCAAACCTTTTTATGGATCCCATTAAAGTCTCAAAATCACTTTCATCAGAGTCAATTGAAATATTCATGGATAAAGAATGTTTCTCATTGTCATATGTATCCATTTGGTATACAAAATTTCTAATTATTGACCTATGAGCATCATCATCTTTAATCTTAATAATACCAACAGTACTTGCCTTCATTTTTTCAATTGCATATTCTGCTAGACCTTTACCTACAGTTGACTCAAGGGCACTTACTCTAAAATAGTAGTCATTGTCTAAAGTTATAAGGGGATTGGAACAGGATGGTGTTATTGCAGGTATCTGAACCTGTTTAATTGTATCACTAGCAGCCAATGAGCAAACTTCCCCTGCACTTCCTATGATTCCTATAGGGTCTAATTTTATAAGTCCTTCAATTGCACTTTTAGAAGTATAGATATTTGATTGATTATCAATTACCACTATTTCAATTTCTTTACCGATAACCTCTCCATAAATGCTGTTAGCCAATTCAATACCAGCAATCTCATCCTTACCTTCCTTAGAATACTCCCCTGTCTGAGCTTCAAAAACTCCAATAACTATCTTTTCTTGATAATCGCTGGATAAATATGTTTGTTCAAAAATCTTATATGTTGAACATCCAGTTAGTACTGTAGCTATTAATATTAGAATTACTAAAGGCAGCAGTATTTTTTTTAATTTCATCATTTTACCTCTCATATTAAATACCTCTTATCGCTTCTTTTAGATAATCTACAGATTCAATCTGATTTATTTGATTTCTAAAAGCCGAAGAATTTGGTAAACCTTTGGTATACCAAGCAACATGCTTTCTCATTTCTCTAACTGCAACTGTTTCGCCTTTATATTTTGCAGTTAAGTCTAAATGTTTTAGCATAATTTCTTTTCGTTCTTCGATTGTAGGAATAGGTATATTAATATTACCGTCATATGCCATTATTAGTTCTCGAAAAATCCAAGGATTTCCAAGAGCTCCTCTAGCAACCATTATAAAGTCACAACCAGTTTCATTAAGCATATTTATCCCATCTTCCTTGGAAAAAACATCACCATTACCAATAACTGGTATTTTTACACTATTCTTAACTTCCTTAATTATATCCCAGTTCGCATATCCTGAGTAGTACTGTTCTTTGGTTCTTCCGTGGACAGCCACTGCCGCTGCACCACCTTCTTCTATAGCTTTTGCCACAGAAGTCGCATTAATATTACTTGCATCGTATCCTATTCTTATTTTTGCTGTAATAGGAACGTTTGATACCTTCACCAAAGTATCTATTATCTCATAAATTTTATCTACGTCTCTTAATAAGGCAGCACCTTCTCCATTTTTAGTTACCTTTGGAACAGGGCAGCCCATATTGACATCAATTAAATCAGGTTTATATTCTAATACTATTTTTGCTGCTTCAGCCATGATCTTTGGATCAGATCCAAAAATCTGGACACCTATAGGTCTTTGATCTTCAGAAAGACTAATCATATTTCTGGATTTTAAGTCGCCATAATATAGTCCTTTTGCGCTAATCATCTCAGTATATAGCATAGAAGCTCCAAGATCTTTTGAAATGCTTCTCATTGCTTTGTCAGTAACCCCTGCTAGTGGTGCTAAAAAAAACGGGTTCTCAAAAGCAATATTTCCAATTCTTTTGTTGAATATAGTCATTAGTCTAGTAATAACTCCATTTTTTCTTCATCATTTAGGACCCTAATGTCTAATTTATCTCCATTTTTCTTTTGCTTAGCCTTTTTGTTCTTTCTATTCTTTTCGTATATTACTTCTAAACCTTCTAGAGTTAAAAGCTTGTCAACGTAATCAATGCAATCAAGGCCAGTTTCAAGTAAAGTTGCAAGACCACCTGTAGCAATTACCTTAACATCATCTTCATTTCCATGTATCTCACCTAATTCTTTTTTCATCATCTTTGATATATAGTCCACAACTCCCATATGACCATAAATCAAACCTGATTGCATGCTTTCTATTGTATTTTTACATATGGTTTTCCCCGTGATTTCCAACTCAACTTTAGGTAATTTTGAAGTTTTTTCAAATAATGCTTCAGATGAAATCTTTAACCCCGGTGCTATTGTACCTCCCAAGTATTCCGCATTTTCAGAAACGGCACAAAAAGTTGTTGCCGTACCAAAATCAATTATAACTAGCGGTCCACCATACTTAGCATGGGCAGAAACCGCATTTACAATTCTATCGGCACCAACTTGTTTGGGATTATCATATTTTATTATTAATCCAGTTTTCACACCAGATGCTACAACAATAGCCCTATTATCAAAGTACTTTTGGGACATATGTTGCAAAGTATATAGAACTGATGGAACTACAGTGGATATGATTACATCATGAATATCTTTAGGGTTAAGTCCTTCGTGATAAAACAATTGATATATAAGCATACCATATTCATCAGCACTTTTTTTATTATCAGTTTCAAGTCTCCAGTTTGTGACAAGTTTTCTATCATCAAAAACTCCTAGAACAATGTTACTATTCCCCACATCAAATGCTAATAGCATTAAACTGACCTCCTATACTACTTTTTCTAGTCTTTGCAATGCCAATGCTATAGTTAGCCCTGGTATTATTCTATTTCCTGTTATTTCAGCACCTAGTATTTCATTAATTCTCTTTAACCTATATTGTACTGTATTTGTATGAATACCCATGAAAGAAGCAGTATTGTTGCTATTCATCCCTGCATCTAACACAAATGTTTCCAATGTATCCAACAACTGTTTAGCTTTATTAGGCGCCAACTCCCTATTAAAAGACTCCAATAATTCTAAATAATCTTTCTTAAGGTGTCCATTTTGTATATGAATGTTAATACAGTTACTTACTAAAGTAAGCTCATATTTTGTAAACACTCTCTTATATGGGAAAACGCCTTCAACAAATGTCCATGTTTCATTTATTAGCTTAAACCCATCAGCAGCACCTTCTATCCCGTCGATACCAGTGACATGAAATATTCTTACTTCTTTGTGATTTTCTTTTAAGCTATTAAACAAGTCTAAGCACACATTCTTATCGCTAATTTCTTCGTTTCCTTTATCATTTTTTAATATAACACCGTAGGTATCCTTATCTTCAACCACCTTAATCAATTTAAACTCATCTTGATCATTAAAATCATCCATGATCTTTATACCATCTTCGTTTTCGATTCCAGATGCATAAAACACACTAATCACCTTATCGTTAGACAAATCAGCTTCACCTTTGATACTATAACCCATGCTTTTATTACCCCTGTACAATGCTTTTACAAACTCAGCATTGGCATCACTTTCAGGTGTAAATTTCCACATACCCATGGCTAACTCAATAATCTCAGCAAGTTTAGTTATTTCTCCAGCAGAATAATTGTCCTCGTTATCGACAATGAACAAGAAATATTTTTCTTTATTAATTACAACTGGACCCCAATATGTTAAAACTCCATTGACATCTACTAAAGTATATACTCCAGTCTTTTCAAAAGTCTTCTTTTTCCCCAACCTAATAGCCTCTTCAATTGAAGTCTTATGTCTAGTTTCTACACTTAAAATAGGATTGAAGTCTTCGCTTAATAAAACCACTTGGAAATCATTTTTCAGCGCCGATTCTCTAAGTGCGGACTGAAAATTGCTATGCTTTTCAAAATTCAACAAATGATAAATTGTATTATTAATCAAGCTGTTTTTATAACTATCTCCATAAAGAATTTTATCTTGTATTTGCTCCAAAACATTTGAGTAAGTGATTTCGCTATTGGTAAATATCGATATCAAAGGAAAATTGAGTTCTTCCGCTCTTTCTATTACTTTTTTGTGAACACTTTTTACACCGTCGTTAGTACAAAATATAACTAACGCAGCAACGGAAGCTTTTGCTAATCCTTCCACAAATTTACACTGCAATTCAATATCATCTATGCATTGCCAAAAATGAGTCAAAACAAGTTGTTCCCTCACTCCGTTATTTTTGATTCCTATTTTTAAGTTAGTTTCATCTAAAACGGATATTGTTCTCACCCTATTATCTAGTCTTTTATCCCCTGCTAATACAATGCTGTTTTTAAAAACTTCCAACTGCAAACAGTCACTAATTGTAATCCTCATAACAATCTCCTAATTATCCTCGTCGACTTCAGATTCTTCCTTTGATTCTTCTTCAGTTTCTTCCTCGGTTTTTTTCTTTGATTCTTTTTCTTCATTCTCGTCATCATCAGAAAGATAGTCGGAATCAAATTTCGCAAGTTCTTCCTCTAATTTTTTCTTCTCTTCTTCTTGTTTTTTTATTCTTTCTTGAGATTCTTCTTCATTTGCCTTTTTAGTTTGTTCATCTTTAATCTTAACAGCTTCTACCATCTCTTCTGGCGTCATTACTCCAGTAAATAATGCTTCAAATTGTTCAGCATCAATGGTTTCAACTTCTAATAAAGTTTCTGCTATATTAACTAATTTATCCATATTATCACTTATTAGTTTTTTAGTCTCTTCATAAGCACTTTCCAACATTGTCTTAATTTCATAATCGATTTCAGAAGCTACCATTTCCGAATAATTCTGCCTTGTTGAAAAATCTTTTCCTAAGAAGACTTCATCATTTGAAGTATAACTCACTGGTCCCATTTTTTCACTAAACCCATATTTTGTAATCATTTCCTTAGCTATGGCCGTAGCTCTTTGTAAATCATTGGAAGCCCCAGTACTGATATCATCCAAAGTAAGTTCCTCAGCTACCCTACCTGCTAATAAATGCTTGATAGTAGATATCATTCTTCCTCTAGTTTCAAAGTATTTATCATCTTCAGGAAGATACATAGTAAATCCACCTGCTGAACCTCTAGGAACTATTGTAACTTGATGTACTGGATCCGAATCAGGAAGAGCTCTCATAACAATCGCATGACCAGCTTCGTGATAAGCTGTGAGTTTTCTTTCTTTTTCACTCATCACTCGCGATTTTTTAGCAGGACCTGCCATAACCTTCGTAGTAGCTTCTTCTATCTCGTCCATTTTTATCTTTGTTCCATTACGTTTCGCCGTAATCAGTGCAGCTTCATTTATTAAGTTTTCAATATCTGCAGGAGAAAATCCCGGTGTTCTTCTAGCTAGTATCAGAGGAGAGACCCCTTCTGCCAAAGGTTTGTTCTTGCTATGTACCTTAAATATTGCCTCTCTAGCTTTAACATCAGGCATACCTATTACTACTTGTCTATCAAATCTACCTGGCCTTAATAACGCAGGATCTAAAATGTCTGGTCTATTTGTTGCGGCCAAAATTATTATACCAGCATTTTCTTCGAAACCGTCCATCTCAACTAATAGTTGATTTAAGGTCTGTTCTCTTTCATCATTGCCGCCACCAAGTCCAGCGCCTCTCTTACGACCAACTGCATCAATTTCATCTATAAAGATTATACATGGTGCATTTTTCTTAGCTTGTTCAAATAAATCCCTAACACGAGATGCACCAACACCAACGAACATTTCAACAAAGTCAGAACCACTTATGGTAAAAAATGGTACTCCTGCTTCTCCTGCTGCTGCTTTTGATATATATGTTTTACCCGTACCTGGTCTACCAACCAACAATACACCCTTTGGAATTCTTGCCCCAAGCATGTCATACTTGGATGCATCCTTTAAGAAATCAACTATTTCTTCAAGCTCTTCTTTTTCCTCATCCAAACCGGCTACATCATCAAATTTAAGCTTTTTGCCAGTATCTTTATACATCTTGGATTTGTTTTTCCCAAATTGGAAGGCTTTGTTATTGCCTCCTTGGTTCATCATAAAGTAGAATAGGAATCCTAAAGCTGCTATCATAACTAATGTTGGTAATATAGATATGAAGGAAAAACCACTTTCCGGTGGATCACTTTCTATTATAATCTTGCCTTCTTCCATCATAGGGTATACATATGTACTATTCAAATAGTCTATATCTATATACGAAGATGCATATGCATAAACTATATCTCCAGATTCCAAAGTCCCCGAAAGTTTCCTGTCAGATATGTTTAATGTTTCAATTTTCCCGCTTTCTACTTGCTGCACAAATTCAGAGAATTTTATTTCCTTAACTGAAGTTGGATTTTCAACTCCTTTATACATAAAGGCTGCTGTAAGAACGACTGCAAATATTATTAAATATATACTTATATTTTTTCCAAATTTTTTCAATTTTGTTTCCTCTCTTTAGTTGTTAATTTAGTACAAATTTTGTCTATTATAACAAAACTGTCTTGATATTTTACCACAGTTAACCAATAATTTCAAGAAGCAACACTAATCTTGTGCTGTTGTCTATCTGATATTTCTGTGAAAATCTCCCTCTCTCTTCATCATCTTTCTTTACGAAATGTTCACTTGGCGCAATCCAAAGTATTTCCCTTCCTATGGCAAAAAGTCCTACTTCATCCCTTGATTCCCTTGGTATTTTTTCATCTATAAAAAAGTCATGTAATTTTTTGGTGCCATTTTTAAAAGGTAAATAATCACCCTCTTGTCTATTTCTGAATTTAATGTTGCCTTCTGTCTTTCCATGTTCAGCTAAAAACTTCACATAATCAAAAGCAGCAAAACAGCCCGCTTTGTCTTTAATGTATTCCGGTTTTTCCAGAACACTTACTTTAAATTTAACCATATTTGCTTTTTTAGCCTCTTCGCTCTTTTCAAATATTATCAAATTGTACTTTCTTCTAGCCACATGTTTTTTTGTTATATCATATCTAGCTGAAGGATTATCACTGTTTATAATGTCATATATATCTTTAATAACATTGCGGCCAACGTTGTCCTTTAAGCTCATATTGTATATTATCTTATCAATTGCCCTAAATACAATAGCTTTATGATGTTCTATTAGTTTTGTTGTATCCAAGGTTATAGCTTTTAAAACATCTTGACTGCTATCATAATTCACCACACAGTCCTTTAACACCTTATCCACAATCTCATCCATATAATCATTTTCCAAGGTTGCAATCTCCCCAAGCCTTCTCAAAGCATCTTGACAACCACTGTTTATGTTTTCTTCTATATATGGAAAAAGTTCAAGTCTGATTTTGTTTCTATTATATACCGGTTCGAAATTACTTTTATCAACGTTTGGGGATACTCCCAAGTTTTCTATATAGTCATCAATTTCTTTTCTCGTAACATTTAATAAAGGTCTAATTATAATATTGCCATATTCATCAGTTCTTTCTGCTTTTATACCGCTTAAACCACCAATCGCAGTACCTCTAACTATTCTAAACATTATAGTTTCGCTTTGATCATTGGCATTTTGGGCAACAGCAATTCTAATATTGTTTGTACCATTTTCTTTTAACTCTTTAGCAACTTTAGCAAAAGCGCTATATCTTTCGTTTCTACCCGCTTCTTCTGAGCCAATTTTTTCTTCTTCAGCTATTTTTATGCAGTCTTTAACAAAACTTCGACAAGGCCAGCCTTTCTCTAGACATAAATCTTCTACCCTCTTTTGTTCTTCATCACAAGCAGTAGGTCTAAATTTATGATTAAGATGGACTGGATATATGTTTAAATTCATTTCTTCTGCTAGTGAATCCAAAGCATAAAAAAGGCACAATGAATCCGGTCCTCCTGAAAGACCCAACACTATATTTGCTTTTTCTTCAATTAAACCACTATCTAATATCTTTTGAACTACTTTATTCATTTTCACTCCTATTTAATGTTAAAAAAAACTTTTGCGTTGTTTAAAGTTATATCTGCAGCTTCTTCGTAGTTTATCTGTTTTAACAATGCTATCCTTCTAACCACATGTTCTACATAAACAGATTTATTTTCCCTTCCCCTAAAGGGCACCGGCGCTAAATAAGGCGCATCTGTTTCAGATAACAAATATTCAATTGGTATCGTCTGTACAACCTCCACAGTTTTTCTGTTATTTTTATACGTTATTGGCCCTGCAATAGAGATGGTTGCACCCAATGCTATATACTGTAATGCCATTTCCTTTGAACCAGAATAACAATGTATTTGAACCCTAGCATCTTCCTCATAAGGGCCTTTTCTTCTCGGAAACCATGATTTTCTTTCATCAGAAAAAGCATCTTCTTGTTTAAGTATGTCTAAGGTGTCTTGATCAGCACTTCTAGAATGAATCATAATTGGCATTTTTAGCTTATTGGCTAATTTGATTTGTTTTCTAAACCAATATTTTTGTACATCCCTTTCGGACTTATTATAATGGTAATCAAGTCCTATCTCTCCTATTGCCATAATCTTATTTTTTTTTGCAAGATTTTCTATAAAAAGTAAAGTCTCTTCATCAATATCCTTGGCGTTATGTGGATGAATTCCCACAGCACCATAGCAAAAATCGTACTTTTCACAATTCTTTACAACCTGCATCGAAGACTCCAAAGTATCTCCAGCATCCATTATATATTTAATCTGAGAACCTCTGATTTCTTTTGCAAGATTTTCTCTTTTTGCCTCATCGTATTTTTCAAAATTTAAATGTGTGTGTGCATCAAATAACATTTTTTCTCCTAAACATAAATTAAGCCTCGAAGGCCAAGAGACCTTCGAGACTTTTATTCTATTAATTAGTCAACAACAACGCCATCATCTGCAATTGTTGTAACTATTTCGCATCTTTTACCATTTTCAGCAAACATAATCATTCCTTTTGACTCAAGTCCTCTTAGTTTTCTTGGTTTTAAATTGGCAACAACTATAACCTTTTGCCCTACCATTTCTTCAGGTTTAAAGTCATTTGCTATGCCTGAAATTATCTGCCTTCTCTCAGTTCCCATTTTTACTTGGAAAACAAGCAATCTATCAGCTTTGGGATGCTTTTCAGCAGTAAGTATAGTTCCTACTCTAAAATCAATTTTATCAAAATCATCATAAACTATTTCAGGTTTTAGTTCTAAAGGTATATTTTCATCTTCCTTCGGACCTTGCATTTTTTCAAGCTCTTCAAGTTCTTTATCTATATCTAGTCTAGGAAATAGCGCTTTACCTTTTTTAACCTGTTCTCCGCTCATCATTTCGAAGGTAAATGAATCTTCCCATTGTACATCAGTATACCATAATCCAAGTTGCTTCCTCATCTTATCAGATGTATTATGCATAAATGGATAGATTAATATGGTTACAATTCTTAAAGACTCAGCTAGATTGTGTAAAACAGTATCAAGTTTATCTTTTTCTTTATCATTTTTTGCAAGTATCCATGGCATCTTTTCATCGATATATTTATTTGCTCTTCTAATTAAAATCCATATTTCTTCCAAAGCCAAGTTATATTCAAACTTATCCATATTAGATTCCACCTTGGCTGCTGCACCTTCGGCAATGGCTTTTAAATCTTCATCAATATCATCTGATACTTTCGCATCAGGCACAATTCCACCGTTATATTTTTCAATCATTGCCACAGTTCTAGATAAAAGATTGCCTAAATCATTTGCCAAATCAAAGTTCATTCTTCTCAGCATTACTTCATTGGTATATACACCGTCTTGACCAAAAGTATATTCTCTTAATAAGAAATATTTAAGAGCATCAACGCCATATCTATCTATTAAAACTTCAGGGTCTACAATATTACCCTTGGATTTTGACATCTTTCCACCTTCCAACAACAGCCACCCATGACCTAAAACTTGAGTTGGTAGAGGAACTTCCATTGACATTAGCATAGCTGGCCATATTATAGTATGAAATCTTACAATTTCTTTACCTACTAAATGAATATTTGCTGGCCAATATTTTTCATAAAGATCAGGCTCATCTGGATAACCTAAAGCTGTAATATAGTTTGTTAGGGCATCTAACCAAACATAAATTACATGTTTTTCATCAATTGGTACCTCAATACCCCAATCGAAGGTTGATCTGGAAATACACAAATCATCCAAACCTTTTTTTACAAACTGGATCATTTCGTTTCTTCTAGTTTCTGGTTGTAAAAAATCCGGATTGTTTTCAAATAGGTCTAATAACCTGTCTTGGTACTTGGAAAGCTTAAAGAAATATGCTTCTTCTTCCGCTTTTTCAACTGATCTTCCACAATCAGGGCATTCACCATTAACCACTTGAGTTTCCGTCCAAAAGGATTCACAAGGTGTACAGTACCATCCTTCGTACTTACCTTTGTAAATATCCCCTTTTTCATAAAGTTTCATGAAAATTTCTTGAACTCTTTTTACATGTCTTGGTTCAGTCGTCCTAATAAAATCATCATAACTAATCTCCATAGTTTCCCATAGCTTTTTTATTCCATCGACTACATCATCTACATATTCTTGTGGTGTCATGTTTTTTTCTTTTGCCACCGTTTCAATCTTCTGGCCGTGCTCATCAGTACCAGTTAAAAATCTTACATCATACCCTGCTAGTCTTTTAAATCTAGCCATAGCATCTGCCATCACTGTACAATAAGTGTGACCTATATGTAGTTTTGAGCTAGGATAGTATATAGGTGTAGTGATATAATAAGTTCCCTTTTTTTCCGTCATCTTAAATCCTTTCGTTAATCATATGATTAATTTATTTTTTCTTCCAGATCGTCTTCCCCTGACCAATCTTCATCGGACCAATCATCTTCTACAAATATTTCATCAAAAACTTTTTTAGTTGCGATAACAAGTGCAAGTCCTGCAGCCAGTCCTACACCTATTATTGTTAATCCTGTTTTTACTGTTTTAGCTTTATCCATAATGATACCTCCTTACTTTAAACTAAGATATAAAATCAACTAACCAACAAAGGCTAAATAAATGGCCTTTATTGCCTCTTCAAATTGGCTATTTTCAACGCCGACTATAATATTTAATTCACTTGACCCTTGATCAATCATCCTAATGTTTACTTTGTTTTCAGCAAGGGCTGTGAATAATTTAGCAGATGTTCCTGTCCTTTGAGACATTCCAAGACCTACTGTGGCAATCAATGCCATTTCAGGGAAAACCTCAATGGAATCTGGTTTAACTTGATTCTCTATGTCTTCAATTACTTTGCCAAGCTTTCCCTTTAATTCCTCATTTGATATTACTAAGGAAACAGAATCTATTCCACTGGGGATATGTTCCAAATTAACATCGTTATCTTCAAGTATATTTAATATTCTTCTGATAAAACCCTTTTCAGTGGCCATTAAATTCTTGTAAATGGCAATAACAGTAAAATCCTTGCTTCCTGCAATCCCTGTTATGATTCTATTATCATCGCCTCTTCTCTCTTCAGTTATAAATGTTCCTTTTGAACCCGGCTCATTTGTATTTCTTATATTAATGGGTACATTTCCCAGTTTTGCGGGATATATAGCATCCTCATGAAGTACTGTAGCCCCCATATATGAAAGCTCTCTGAGCTCCTTATATGAAATAGACGATATTGGCTCTGGATTATCTATTATTCTAGGATCCGCCATTAAGAACCCCGAAACATCCGTCCAGTTTTCATATACATCAGCATCGATCGCCCTAGCAATTAATGCACCCGTTACATCAGAGCCTCCCCTTGAAAATGTAACAATCTCACCGTTATCATTCCCACCATAAAAACCAGGCATTACAGCTCTTTTATGTTTTTTAAGTTCCTTTTTTAATGCCTCATTAGTTTCTTCTAATAACAAATTATCACCTTCATCAAATTTAATGAAAGCTGCAGTATCAACTAAATCATAACCAAGATATGCTGCCATCAATACAGCATTCAAGTATTCGCCTCTGCTAGCCAAATATGCTTTGCCAATACCGTTTTTTAAATTTTCTTCAATAGTTTCAAACTCTTTAATTAAATCAATCTCTATTTCAAGATTAACTTTAAACGACATATATCTGTCAACTACAACTTGAAAAAGTTGTTCATATGGTAAATTATTTTCGATATGAGCCTTACACAGATAAAGTATATCCGTAATTTTTGTATCCCCTTCAAATCTTTTCCCAGGTGCCGATACGATTACATACTTTCTATCTTTGTCTGACTCGATTATTTCTTTTGTCTTTTTAAATTGTATGGCGTCAGCTACTGATGAACCGCCAAATTTCGCTACTTTTATTCCCATTTCGTTTCCCCTTTTGCCCATTATTATTCAATTATATAAAAAGGCGAAGAATTATTCAAGTAATATCACAAAAAAACACGCAATATTCAAATGCTTTTATTGACTTTTCACTTTTTGCGCCTCTTTTAAATCAAATCCTAAGGTTCCTCCTGGATTCATAATATTATTTGGATCAAAATGTTCCTTTAAAGCCTTTATAGCTTTGTACTCATCTTCTCCTAAAAAACCTTCTAACCAAGGAGCAAACATCTTACCAATTCCATGATGATGACTCATGGATGCACCACTTTTTTGAATAGCAGTTAAAATTCCCCCATGATACTCTTTAAATTCTTCAGGGTCACTAACCTTTGTAATGAATATCCAATAAAGATTGGCACCTTGAGGATAAACATGGGACATATGAGTCATACAAACAGTCTTTGGTCTAGATTTACAAAATGCCCTTACTTCTTCATGAACTTTAGTCATATTGCTCCAATTGACAGAAGCCTCCATCGTGTCTATAGCTATTCCAAAGTCTTGCATTGTATCTCTCATGTAAGGATCATTGAATCTTCCCTTTTCCCAAGATTTAGTTACATAACCAGTAAGCGATATCCCTCCATATTTTTTTGCTACTTTTTTAGCGTGCTTTGCAGCATTTTTTGAAAAACCTTTTTCACCATTGGTGAATCCTATAAATAAGCACATCTCACCTTCTTTAAAACCTTTAAATTGAAAAATATGTTTAAGGGGGGAATCCATTACCCCATACATATATAACATTATACTTGTTTCTTCAGGATCTGATAGTCTAAATACTGAAGGATATCCAGCTTCGGATTGCATCATTTCCCTGGCGGCTTTTTGTGCTGTTTCCCAGTCAGCAAACATATATGAAAATCTTTTTATAGTTTCAGGCATATATCTAAATATCTTTAATGTCACTTCCGTTAATATACCAAAGCTGCCTTCATTACCCATCATCATCTGGTCAATATCAGGACCACAAGCTTTTCTAGGATACGTATCCGTTTTTATTACGCCCACCGGAGTCTTGTATTCTTGGGCTAAAACAATGTCAGAAATGCAGCCATAGTATGTGGAATTTTGACCGGCCCCTCTAGTTACTACCCAGCCTCCCACTGAAGAATATTCAAAGCTTTGAGGAAAATGTCCACAGGTATATGCCCTCTTTGCCCCAAATCTTTCTTGGGCTTCATTTAAAACTCGCTCTAAAGTTGGGCCGCTCATTCCAGGCTGTACTGTTATTGTTTGATCTGTTTCATTAAACTCAATAACCTTATCATATCTAAGTCTCATGTCTAGGCTTATTCCGCCTTTCATGCATTCAACGCCTCTAGTTACTGAAGAACCTCCTCCATAAACATATACCGGAATCTTATTTTTATTACAATAATCCACGCATTCGTTTATTTGTTCTTTGGTATCTGGATAACAAACTACATCGGGAACATTTTCAACTATCTTACGTCTTAGTCTTAGAATATCATACATGGTCTTTCCATAAGCAACAGATAATCTTGCGTATTCATCTGTCCTAACAAAATCATCGCCAAATATTTTTTTAAAGGCATCAACATGCTTTTTGCTAAGTTTGCACGGAATATCATATTCCACCTTATCTAGGCCTAAATCTTCAGTATAGTTATTAAAATCTTCATCTGTTAATTCGAACTTATCCTTTAATAGTCTATATAGGGATTCCCTTGGAGGTTTAATCTCTCTTTTTTCTCCCCATTTAAATACGGATCTATAGGATTCATTTGAATAATCTTCATCAAACCATTTAGGTTCAAATTCTTTGTATTTATGTGTCATTATATTTCCTCCAATTCACATTCTCTATCATATAAAGGTCTTAACTTATCAAATATCTTACAGTATATGTCAGAATACAGTTTTCTATATATATCATGTTCTTCCATATCTGGTTCAAATCTATTTTTAACGTGGATCATATTATCTAATGCATCATCAATGTTTTCATATCTTTTAATTCCTGTAAATGCCAAGGCAGCACTTCCTATTACAGCAGCTTCATGGGTTTGTGTTTTAATAACTGGTAAACCAAACATATTTGCAGTTATCTGGGCTATCTCATCACTTTG
>DATFJV010000023.1:0-7024 GCA_035268985.1 Anaerovoracaceae bacterium
TAGATCTTCTATATCAACTTTTCTAAGTTGAGATACGCTCATTTCTCCATTTACGAGCTGATATATACCAGGTAATGTCATAAGCTCAAGTTCTGTTTCTTTACATATTTCTACTATTCTTTTCATTTCATCATTTCCAGCTGAAGGAATAGCTATTATTATTTTTTCAACTTCATACCGATAAGCTAAATTGGGTATATCATTAATGCTTCCGGCAACTAAAACTCCGCCTAGATAATTTCCTATTTTTTTAGGGTCATCATCTACCATGCATACTACTTTTTTGTTAAGCTTTTTACTGCTATTAATTTCTTTTAAAATAGTTGATCCAGCGACTCCAGCACCTACGATAAGCACTTTTTTCTTTTTACTGTCATCTGTTAAATTGTTTTTTATCTCTCGAATTTCCCTATAGAGAAAACGGCTAACGAATATCATGAAAAAGAAAATAAATAAATATATCACATAAAAACTTCTTGGAAGATTAAATAAAGCATGATTACTTAAATGAGATATGGATAAAGTAGCGACAACGACTACTATACATGACTTAAAGACATTTTCCATCTCCTTAACACTGGCATATAGCCAAAGACTGGAATAGAGTTTAAAAATATAGAAGGTTATAACCGTAATGACAACAAGGATATATGCACTATCTAAAAATTCATTAAAGTATCTTAAAAATTCATCACTTAAAGTAAATTCAAATCTAATAAACAGCGCAAAAAAGGCCGAAACATATACTGCAATAATATCATAAACAATTAATATTAATCTTCTAATTAAAACTTTTTTATCTTTTACTAATAAATCTTTTGCCATAAATTACCTCTTGTATTAAAATATCTTGATTAAGCTATATTTCTTATTTATATAATCTATATAATAAAACCTTAATACGTATTATAACACTTATGAAACTCATTAAAACACATTTGTAACACAATGTCACTTTTTTGTAACACAAAAATCCCCTCAAACAAATTTGATTTTTTGAGGGTTGAATGAAAAAGGAAATCTTATTCTACCTTTCGCCATCTTTACTCATAGAAGTCAATAAAACCGAAACAAGATGAAATTAGTAAAGTTTAATGTATTGCTAATAAAGAAGAAAGACTAAGAGACGAATATTAGCTACGGCAGAGGGTTAAAGATATATTTAAATGTGATAATCGAATCGATGCAAAAAAGAAATACGCATTTGTATTTTCAAATTCAAATGCGTATCTAGTTTATGATTTTGCTTGACAAAAGTATTAATATCATGGGTGTTGTACAGTTAAGACCATTAACGAAATGTAATGTCACTAGGGCCATATTGGGTACTTAATACTATGGCTGATTCAATTCTATCAAAATATTCTTGAGCTACCATTGCCCATAATTTAACTGTAGAGGTGATTTGAAAATAAGAATATGCCCTAAGTAAATCTATTATACTCATCCTTAAGGAATACCATAGTATTTGTAAATAAATAGGATGTCTCCCATGCACTATTCGGCAGACATCCTGATGTTTTCGTTTCTTCAGTTATTTTATGTTATCATCTATTCTTCATTCATTACAGCATTAATTGTGTCTTCCGCTTCTATAATGGCATTTTCATTTGGAATAAACATATATAGCTTCTGATACTGATAGCTGTAACCTGTTAACATAGCATCACTACCTTGATCTATTGATGATTGTTCAAATTCCCATGAAGGCATATCATTTATTTGCATTTTAACTAACGACTTTATTTCATTAGGTGAAATATTAGTGTCCATGCTGTTTTCCACTGCTCCAAGTATACTATTATAATTTAGCAATAAAGTTGAACTACTAGATACTTTACTTATAATAGCTTCAATGACCTTTTGTTGGTTAAGGACTCTCTGGAAATCTCCCCTAGAGAAAGAATGTCTTTCTCTAGAAAATGCAAGCGCCTGTTTTCCATTCATATGATTTGTGCCCTTTGTGAAGTAATAGTTAGAGGTTTTGAAACTGTAGTCTGAGTATACGTCTATCCCTCCAATAGAATTAACTAAACCTTCAACAGAACTAAAATTTACTTTGATATAATAGTTTATCTTTATTCCTATCAAATTTTCTATAGCACCAATTGATTCGCTTTCCCCGTATATTCCAGAATGTGTCAATTTATCTGTTTGGTTAAAACTAGGCAAAGTTACAACGCAGTCTCTAGGTATAGAGGTTAGTAGAATCTTATTAGTTTTGGGGTTTACTGTTACAATCATGTTAACATCACTTCTAGAAACTTTATTTATTGAACCGTAACAATCTATGCCACTAACATATATATTGAAGGATTCTTCAGTGACACCTGTTCTTTTCACTGTATCTTTGTTTACGATTTTCACATCTATGGAGTATATAATTTTAGTTTTATCTATATACCCTTCGTTATTCTCATTTAGAACTGTATAGTTAGTATCACTAATTAATATACTCTCATATTTACCTTCAAGTAAATTGTTTCCTAAAGTGTTTATATCATCAACACTTTTATACTCGCATTCTATTTGCTTTTTTAATTCATTTCTAGCAGTAGAATAGTTTACATTTGGTATAGAATAAATTCCTACATCACTTTCGTTTAATTCTGTTACTACTTCATATTCACTGTTCGCATTAACAATTACATTATACGTTTCATATTTTACCGTTTCACCAGTTGAGCTAATGTTATCTAGAAAGTTCATAGTACCAGTAACATATGAAGTCCCTATTAATGATAAAACTATTAAAATTATGCTAACCCCGACCGATATAATCTTAGGAGCTTTTTTAACAAAATTAAAAAACAATCCTATAAAAACAATCACACCAAGGAGAGTAAGTATTGATAGAGCACCTAAGAGGTATTTAGCAGGTAGAACATTTAACTGTATCAATGCTAGTTCAAAAATTACGACTGCTACTAAACAAGTAATTGCTAAGATTCTGTATAATGTAAAAAACTTCTGCATACTTAATTTGTTAAGATTATCTTTATTTGAGGTCTTGTTTCCTACGTTAATTTGCATAAAACCTATGTCCTTTAAATTATTGATAGTAAGATACTGTGAATTGGCAGTAATTCCAGAGTAATTGCTTTAAGTCGAGTAAAAGTTGATTTAAAATAATTTGCCAAATCTATCATATAGTCGTGAGTAACCTTCAAAACGTATAATATGTCTTTAATATACTTATCCACAGACATCATTGCATTAATTACATATTTGGCTAAATTAGAGGGTTTGATCGTTAATATTATGAGTTGGGGAGAGTCTTCATTGCATCTAAAGTTTTTTGCATTAATTCATCTAGCTCTAAATCAAGCATTTCTGCTCCTTGCTTAATAACATCCCTGTCACATCCTGCTGCAAACTTTTTGTCCTTAAATTTCTTTTTTATGGACTTTAATTCCATGTCTTTGCAACTCTTAGATGGGCGCATAAGTGCAGCGGCACCAATCAAGCCTGTTAATTCGTCTGTGGCGAAAAGGATCTTTTCCATTTCGTGTTCAGGCTTTATATCTGCGCACAAACCATAACCGTGGGAGACAATGGCATGAACCATTTCCTTAGGAGCTTCTATTTCGTCTAGTAATTCAGGAGCTTTTTTGCAATGCTCATCAGGCCACATTTCAAAATCAATATCGTGTAGAAGTCCTACGATTCCCCAAAATTCTGGATCATAACCTTTTTCCAAAGCAAAGTATCGCATTACTCCTTCTACAGTTTCCCCATGTATAATATGAAAATTGTCTTTGTTGTATTTTTTTAGTAATTTAAAAGCATTATCTCTAGTTAACATAATCAGTTCCTTTCTATTTAGTTAGCAAGCATTTTTATTTTTCGCTTTTACTGGGAATTGAGCCAGTGTAATAGCTATAAACATTATAACACATCCTATGACTTCTCTCAAAGTCATAGTTTCGTTAAGCATTATAGCTCCTGCCAAAACTGCAAATACAGATTCTAAACATAGTATCAATGAGGCAATTGTAGGATCAGTATCCTTTTGAGCAATTATTTGGAATGTGAAACCAACCCCAGCAGAAAGTACAGCGGCATATAATATAGGAATTGCACTGGCCAATATAGACGTTATCTCTGGTTTTTCCAATATGAACATAAACACTGTAGATAAAACTCCGGCTGTTAGAAACTGTATTGCGGACATTTTTATACAGTCTACTTTAGGAGAGAAATAGTCGATTACTAATATATGTAAAGCGAAAGCAAACGCACATATAAATACTAAAGTATCTCCTCTGGATACATGAAAACCAGTTGAAGGAATGCATAAGAAATATAGTCCGATTGAGGCTAAAAGAGCACAAAACCAAATTAAAGTAGGTACTTTTTTACGAAAAAAAATACTTCCTATAATTGGAACTAGAACTACATAAAGAGCAGTTATGAAGCCTGTTTTACCTGCAGTTGTATATTGCAATCCTATTTGCTGTAACATTGCGCCAACAAATAAAATAAAACCACATATTAAACCACCCTTTAGAAGTAAGGTCTTTTCGCTTTTTTTATGTTTTGAGGTTTGTTCTTTAGTAGGGGAAAAAAGAAAAACTACTGGCAATAGAGTTAAGCTTGCTATTAGAAATCTAACAGCTGAAAAAGTATAAGGACCAATATGTTCCATGCCAGTTCTCTGTGCAACAAAAGCAGACCCCCAAATAAAAGCTGTAATAAATAGTAAAATATTCCCTCTTGTTTTTTTAGACATAAGCCACCACCCTTAATATACTTTGCATATTATAGCAGAAACAGGTTATCACATACAATAGCGCGGGTTTTCGACACTTGTGAATGCCACATTTTTCACAGAACTCAGTATGTAAGCCATATAAGGCTTATTTTGTTGTCAAATTTTTGAAATTATATGTTGTACGGAGTTGTATTTTATGTTATAATAAAGTATGAAATTAAATTATGATAAAAAATCAAAAGACCCCAGCTACTTTGTGCAAAAAGGTTACCGTAACGGTAATAAGACTACCACAAAGAACATTGCTAGAATTGGAAAGCATTCTGAACTGCTAATGATTACAGATGATCCTTTGGCTTATGCTAAAGAACAGGTTGCTAAGTATAATGATGAAGAAAAAAACAGCAAGGTGACTATGGAGGTTAAAATCGATTTTGCTGAAAAAATCAAACTCAGCAACGACCTTGTTTCTTCTAGCACAAACTTGAATATAGGTTATCTGTTTTTGCAGCAGCTTTATCATGACTTGGAAATCGGATCCTTCTTTAAAAGCATTACCAATGATTCTAAGATTACTTTCGACCCAAACACTGTTTATCGTTTCCTTACATTTGCAAGGATTCTTTACCCTGATTCCAAGTTAGGAACACACCAACATCTTGGTCACTATTTCGAAAAACCTTGTTTTGACTATGTTCATATACTTCGCACTATGGATCTTCTAGAAGCCCATTACGATGACTATATTGCTTATCTTTTTGAGAAAAGCAAGAATATAGTGAAACGTGATACATCAGTCTGCTATTATGACTGCACCAATTATTATTTCGAAATCGAATCTCCAGATGATGATTATGTTGATGAGGTTACAGGTGAAATCATTAAGGGCTTTCGCAAATACGGCATGTCCAAGCAACACCAACCAGCTCCTCTCGTTCAGATGGGTCTTTTTATGGATTCAGACGGAATACCACTTTCCATGTATCTTACTTCTGGTTCAGATAACGAGCAGACAACCGCCATTCCATTAGAAAAAAAACTGACTCAAATGTTTAAGGGAAAGAAGTTTATATATTGTGCAGATGCAGGTCTTGGTTCTCTCAGCATCAGAAATTTTAATTCTATGGGTGGAAGATCGTTTATCGTTACACAATCCATTAAGAAACTTTCGGGTACCTTAAAAGAAGCCGTGTTTAACGACATTGATTACAGACTACTATCCTCTGATAGCGACGTATCCGTAGCAGATATGAAGAATTTCGATAAAAACGACCTAGCAAACTTGAGTATGTATAACGACAAAATATATAAGATTATAACAGCAGACAAAGCTATGGACCTTGGTCTTTATGAAGAAAAAATCCTCAAAAATGGCAAGACAAAGAAAGTAAAAGCTAAAGCTGTTGTTAAACAGAAAATCATCATTACTTTTTCAAGAAAGATGATGGAATATCAGAGATTCATCAGAAACCGCCAGATAGATAAAGCTAGAATTCTGCTTAAAAATATAGATCCCGACTTATACAAAAAAGGACCTAATGACATTACTCGATTTATTAAAAGGACTTCTTCTTCAAAAACAGGTGATAAAGTTATTGTTCATTATGTTCTTGACCAAGATACCATTGACGAAGAAGAAAAGTACGATGGCTATTATGCAATAGCCACTAATCTTGATGATCCTGCTAAAGATATTATTAAAATCAGTTCTAAACGACACAAAATCGAAGACTGCTTCAGGGTTATGAAAACAAACTTTTCAGCTCGCCCAGTATTTCATCAGAACAAGGAGAGAATTATCGCGCATTTCATGATATGTTATACATCTCTTCTGATATATCGTTTGCTAGAAAAGAAACTTGACTTGAATCAAACACATTTTTCTGTCGAAAACATTGTTGAAACGCTAAGAAATATGGAAGTGGCTAATATCGAAGATATGTGTTATATGTCGACCTACAAATGTTCACAAGTCTGCACAGCTTTAAATACTGTATTTGATTTAGAATTAAACAAAAAATATTATCAACCAAAAGAACTTAACAAAAAAATTAAAAAAATTTTAGGATAGTATTTCCGTACAACATAATCAGATCTAAGAAAGAGGTCACAAACAGCTATTTAAAGCCATTTGTAACCTCTTTTAATTTTTTAACTGTCGAAAACGGGATTATAGCAGAAACAGGTTATCACATACAATAGCGCAAGTATGTAATAATTACAAAGATATTGGTAAATATTTGTAAACACATCCAATTGCAATGAGTTTGTAAGGAGAGTATCATAAAATTAAGAATAGTTAATATAGGA
>DATFJV010000024.1:0-14510 GCA_035268985.1 Anaerovoracaceae bacterium
CAACAATCTAGAGGTCCGAGTTTCCCATCCGATTAAAGGTCGAGTACCAGCTGCACGGAATAAAAAAGCAGCTGACTTACTACCGCATGAAAAGACCCTTTACTATCAGAGAATGATGTTCATTGTTCGCATAAATACATCAATGCATCAACTGAACGGACAGCAAGTGGAACTTGTAGCGGGTGGCATTAAAGCCTACAATCAGGATCGATTGGATTCCTATCAGAATACACACCAGCATTTCAAGATCTTCGTCGGTATGCAGGTGAAGGTCTGTGCTAACCTATGTGTGTTTACAGACGGTGCTCAAATGGATGTCAAAGTGACAAGCCTCAAAGAGCTACGGGGATGTATTCAAAGTCTAGCTCTATCCTATCAATTTGAGCAGCAAAGAGATTTGCTTGAGGAGTGGCCTAAATATGCCTTGGATGAGGATCAGTTTACCTATTTCCTTGGACGGTGTAAGATGTACCATCAAATGCCCTATAAGAAACGCAAACAAGTTCCTGAGTTGCTATTAGGTGACTCACAGATATCAAGTGTAGCGCAGGGATATTTCGAGGATAAGGCCTTTAAAAATGACAATGGATATATTGATCTCTGGTCGCTCTATAATTTCCTTACAGCGGCTAACAAGTCATCCTACATTGATAAAGCCTTAGAACGAAATATCAATGCAGGGGATATGGTTGGTCAGTTCATCTCAGCGTTGCACGGTGAGGATTTCTGGTATTTAAAACAGATGATATGAAAGCTGCAGAAATCACAGTGAGTTACCATCCGACTACGCCACCGAAGGATCGATGCTTGATTAGGTCGAGCACTGATGCATATGCCATGATTCATGATATATGGAACATGGATAAGATCGAGTATCGGGAAGAGTTTGTTGTCTTGTATTTAGATCGGCGACACGGAGTCATTGGTCATTATTTACATAGTATCGGTTCGGATGTAGCCACGATTGTCTCTGTCAAGCAGATATTGGCCATTGCCTTGAAGGTAAATGCCACGGGACTTATCCTTATGCACAATCATCCGTCAGGTAGTTTGAAGCCGAGTCGCAATGATAAGAACCTGACCGACAAGATTAGAAAGGCTGCGGAGTTATTCGAAATTACCGTGTTAGACCATCTGATCATCACTCTGGATGGATACTTTAGCTTTGCTGATGATGGAATGATGTAAAACAAAGCCTCTCCAATTATAGGAGGGGCTTTTTTTTGATATCATACTCTATACGGTATGTAGTTAAGTGAAATAGAAAATGAAAGTAAAAAAAACCCGAGAGTATAATTATTAGGTAAGTGCTTGCATTGTCTCAAGTCACCTCCATAAATTATAAATTAAGGACAACAAAATTTGTATAAATTGCCAGATTAATAAAAGAAAAAGGATGCTAGTTTATATGGTATTTTACCATATAGTACTTGAATCCAGTCAAATCCAATTAAAAAAAATATTAAAAACGACCAAACCACTGCCCATCCATTCTTTAAAAGGATTAGTGTTGCTAATGTAGAAACTTGATCAGAAGTCTGCATAAAATGCGCATTGGGACCCTCCATAGCCATTATTTGTATTTGGCCTAAAAAAGCTTCTTTGGTAACAAGTATAACAAAGAACGAGTAAAGAAAAATGCCAATGAATGGGCCCAAACTGTCATATGCCGTATAGTAAATGTTATTGAGTTCTGCATAGTAAGCTCCGACAAAGCCATAAAAATATATTGCTGGAAAATTTAATAGCGAATAATAAATTTTATTTTTTGAGCCTTGTTTAATATAAAATAACCATAAAATTCCTGAAATGATGACAGATAAAACGGATGCAAAAAAAATAAAGATAAGCATAGACCCCACAGGTAGGGCAAAGTATAGGAGAACATCCCAAATAAAACTTGAATCTTCGTTTGAACTTCTAATAGCAAAATAATTTCTAAAATTTGAATCATTTGATAATAAACTAGTCGCACTTTCAGAAGTCGTGATGGCAATTAAATTGTAACAAGGGGTGGTGGTTATTTCAGATCTTTGGGAATGACTATTAAAGCACAAAACAATAACAAGAATTGAGGTTATAAAGAAACACTTCATATTCGAACATTTTTTTTGATTAATCTAAAATAAAAAAATCTAGGAATCAAGAGATTCTAAAGACTTACGATTCTTTTGACAGCCTATAACTTACATTTTTTTTCAATAAAGGGTCTTAGGTAGCGAATTTATTTGGGCAGAAGAAAAAATTGGAGTGGCTACATACCTGTACTTTTCATAATTTCCCAAATTTAGTTTGTTTTTTGACTGTCCGAAAATAACGTAAGTCTATAGATAACGTATAAGATGACCGGTTCTAGTTTTCTCGCAAAATTCACAATTAATATCTTGTGATATTTAGTACTCTATTTGTTGTTTTCAAAGGCATATGTGATTTATTTAAAGTTTTCTATTTATTCTCTTTTCTCTATTTTTTTATCATTTTATTATTATATATTTGGTTGAAATCTATTTGAATCAGCATATATATTAAACGATATAGCCCCTTATTAATGAAAAGCAGTCAAGAATTACCACCAAAATACAGCAACGGATGTCTGAGCACTGGATGTCTGATGGATGTTCTTAAATATTTTATAGGGATTTTTGCTAGTGGCTCTATTTTATTTTTATCAGGTGCTCTAATCCTACTTTTTTTTTCTGAGGAAGGAAGTTTCTTGCAACTTATAGCAGCTTTTGTACTTCCATTAATTACAATGATCTTATCATCACAATATTGCATGAGTAGTATCTTAGGATTCTTGCTTGCCTTTGTAGGAATAGCCGGATTTTTTGAATTACAATCTCCATTTAATTATATTACAGGTGTTTTTGCCTTAGATTACTTCCTATTTAAAATAGTAAGGGTGGCATTTAATTATACAGGCGATTACTTGAACAGGGATAGAATATAAAAACTATTTAAACTCAAATTTTATACACTAATCAAGTCCTTAATAGATAAAAATGATCTTCTTTATCATTTCAGACCTTCTCTCATTCTCATTCTCATTCTCGTCAATTGCCTTTTTGAGGTCGGTGAATTAAACTTTCTGTGCAGCTTTCCAGGTTTTAAATTTACGCGAAATATCTTAGGAAGCCTGAAGACTTACAATTCTTCGGACACCCTATAATTATTTTCAATAAAGGGTCACAATATGACAAGTTTCTTTGGGCTTAAAGGGAAAATTGGAGTGCCCACATACCTCCGCTTTTTCATAATCCTCCAAATTTTGTTTATTTTTAGGCTGTCCGAAAAAAACGTAAGTCTACACCACCCCAATAATCATTTTAATCGTTAGGTTAATATACTTTGAAGCATAATTTCTACAGGATCGGGTAGTTCAAGAAAAGAACTCCCTGGCGGCTTCGCCGCCGGGAGTGTTCGCGAGCAATCCCTGCTAGTTCAATTGACAGCGGATTCCATTAACAAATCGAATTTGCAGATTCAAGTTGAGATATAGTTTTCTTTCGCGCTCATAAATTTTGCCAAAGCCAAGAACTTGCATTATATCTGGTAGCCAAAAAACAAACTGAATTTGGGCTGCCATGAAAAAAAAGTTCCTAAATAGTTAGATTATTGAAGCCTCTTTTCATTAAGTTAAGGTTGCGAAAAATAGAGTGATTTTTTATCCTTATGTTAGATAACACAAAGTGGGTTTAATAGTAATTAGCAAATGAACCGCTTTAATACATAACCAAGAACAAGAACCTTTGAAAATTTTTTTTTATACATACATACATTTACATCCTAATAGTAATCAGGTTTTCTATGTGGGAAAAGGAATTGGGAATAGAGGATATGACTTTAAAAAAAGAGGTAGGGGCTGGAAGAAATACGTAAAACAATTTAAAGGTGATCCAAAAGTTCTAATCGTAAAAAAGAATTTGACTGCTCAAAGAGCAGAAGAGTTGGAACAGAAACTTATCAACAAGTGCGGTTCCATAATAGTTGGAGGCACTTTAGTAAATACGAAAGGCATTGGATTTGATCCTTATAATAGCATTGTATTATCATTAGAAGAAACCCGAGAAGAGTATGATATTGATTCCAAGTACGAAGATTGGTCAGATGAGGCGATTATTGTAGATCTACTCGATTTTCCAAATGAGAAAAAAGCAACTGAGATTTATGAAAAGTACGATGAGCTCAATGAGTTCTATAATCAATTTTACGACCAAATTGAAGAGCAAAATGATTATTTGACTTACGAAATTGACGAACTGCTTAATGAATATGAAGCACTTATAGTTGATCTTCAGTCTTCAGCAATCGATAAAATCCAATTTAAAAAACATCTATCTTCTCTGTTAGATGATTTCGCGAAATTCAAACAAGAAAATTCTAAAAGGCTTATCCCTGAAGCTATACTAGTTTTATCAAGGCTTGAAGAACAACTTAGAATGGCTTGGAATATGCTAGATGAATAATCTTTTCTCTCCTATTGGAACTATTAGAATAAAGGGTTCACAGTATTTAGGCAATATTTAGTAGATTTTTGAATTGTCAGAGAATATCTTAAGTCTACAGGATTAAATAGCTGCTTAATTTGGAAGTCTTTTTACTGCGCTGTAACGAGAGTCTCTGGAACAATCTACGGACTTTTTTACAGTAGTATAAGTTTGATTTGTTTTGGACAGTCTGAAAATGATTTAAGTCTGCGATTCTTGTTTAGCAAACTATTCTTATTTTTAGTCATAATATAAATAAAGTTCTAACTAAAAGCTAGTTACTTAGTACTCGTAATTGCCTAGCATGAAAATAGTCACATCATGATTAAGAACTTAGCAACCAAATCTGGCTCTATGAGGATTATTGTTATTTTATTTGGAATTATTATTGTTTTGATAAGTTCCATAGCTCTTTGGCTATATTTTAGAACTTTTGGCGAATTGTCAAGTGATGGAAAAGATTGGGCTTTTTTCGGGACTTATATAAGTGGGACAATTGGTGTCTTAATAAGCTTAGCTAATTTAATTGTTTTTATTTATGTTTCTCACTTAGTATCAAAGCTGGATAAGAAAATATTCAGAAATCAAATAAGGTATGATTCTTATAAGAAAATGGATATAGAGATAAGACTAAAACGTGCCGAACTTTTAGAGAGTCAAACAGAGTCAACTAATAGAACTTTGAGTAATCAACTGAAAGAAATGATTGAATCATACTATACTTTGATATGTAAAGTTTATGTCATTCCAGATTCAGAAAAAAAACAGTTTGAAAAGTCATTCGAAAAATATAAAACGACTTATAATATCAATGAATTTTGGCGATCGTGGAAACGGTTGAACAATGAACTTGTAAAATACAACTTAGTTTAACCCCCAAGTATGTCACTACAGAACAAAATGACAAGCAAAAATTATGTAGAGTCCCAACCATATTGTGAAAAGGCTTTTATAAAACGAAGTTTATTGGATAATAGTATTATTATCTTGAACGGTATTTCAGGCAGTGGGAAATCAGAATATCTTAAATATCTAAATGATAAACTGCTCACTTGGTTTTCTTATGAATACGTGGGTTTGATAAATATAACAGGAAAGGCAAGTGGGGCTTATTTAAAGGAATTAGTCGTTAACCATCACCTGAGTAATTTTGATTTATATGATAATTTAATAGGTCTAGGTGACAGTAATATTAAGTTTAATCGTATTATAACTGATCCTATAAAAAAAGGTAACAAAGCTCTTATTTTAGATCATGTTGGAGCTAAGCTAAATGAACTTCTTTATATTATAAACAATGTTTTTATTCCATTAACCACGGCGGGGTGGAAAGTTATTTGCAGTGTTTCACACAACAATATAACTCAAATAGAAAAAATAGATGATTTGCTTGTTATTCCATTTAATAATATCGAGGAATCAGTAGCTGAGAAAATATTCTACAAAAACTTTAATTACCGTAAAGATGATAAACAGCGAGTGTGGAATAAATACTCAGCCTATTTGAACAAAGTATCAGGATATTTACCATTCGTAATAGTCTTGTTCGCGAATCACTTAAATCAATTGATAAATGTTAATAAAGGTAAATTACCAAACCCTTTACCTGACATTGAATCTGAGGGTAGCAACCAAGGTTATTTGTGGAATATTCGAGACCATTTATCCGACTATACTAGTAGCAAAGGCACTGACCATAAAAATCGCAGGTTAAGAGAATGGCTTAGGTTGATGACAAGCCAATATCAATTTAAGGAAGTTCACTATTTATTAGCCCTTTTACCTTCTGGGGAGTACAAACTTTCTGATGTAGCTGAAATAATTTCCCCTAAAAAGAAAACAGAAAATGTAGTTACAAGACTTGAAATATATAACAATATTATCGATAATGAGTATTGTTTAGAAAGATATTACAATAATCAAAAGAAAGCTAATTTTTTTAAGCTACATAATATTTATAGAGAGTTTTTGGCTGTTGAACACAAGTTATGGACAAATGGCAGTCATCAAAGCTTAAAGAGCCGAATTCTAAAATATTACAGAAAAAAAATTGCTGTCAATCTTAGTAGTCCTGCCTCCGAAAAATCTGTAGGATCCACCATCTTTGAAGCCAATTTCTTTTTAAAAAAATACATAGAAAATAAGAATGGCATCAATAAAGAGTTTAAAATTTTGTGTCATTATTTGCTAGAGTATGGTAAACAAGAGGGGATTTATATATTATTTAATTACCTGTATACTGAACTATTTAAAAGCTATAAAAAGGATAACTTTAGTAGTCTTAATTTCAAATATAAAATAAGTTTATCACATAAAGTATTGACTAAATATGTATATAATCAAGATGATAGCATAAATTTACTCTCTGATATTAGAAACCACCTTCTTGATATTAAAAATTACCTTTCTGATATTAAGTCCAAAGAGGATAAGTATATATTTAAAATGTATGGCAGGTTCATAAAACTGAAAAGTACTGTCCACAAGAAGGAGCTTTCAAATAAATCAGCATCTCGTAAAAAAGCTATAGAAGTTATAGATGACGGTATAGAAGCTATCAATAATTTAGAGTTCAATCAAGATTTAAAAGATGATGTTATTCTGAAACTTTACTATCAACAAAATGTAATAATTAGAGATGCTATCAAAATTGAAAATAATGAATTCCAAATTATCAATTTAGTAAATAAGCTTATCTACACTGGCAACCTGCTTTCTAATAGGACAAGTGAAATGAAAAATTTGCTACTAATCAAAGGGAAATATCTAAATGCACATGCCGTTTCCTTGTATTATTGTTACAAATACGCGAGTCCCCAAAATTTTCAGTACTTAAAAAAGGCCTATGAAATTATAGTTGATGCATATGAAGCAAAGGAAAATCACTATAAAAAATATGTTCATAAAATGGGCAGAACTCCTAGGGGATATAAAAGTTTAGCTTTATGCTTATTAGATCTTTCCAAAATTATAACAGAGATAAAAATAAATAAGTTGCAATTTGAAGTACAGAAAAACCATGATCCGTCAAAAGTTGTAGATGAAGCTTTGCAACAATATAAGGATTTCACTGATTATAGCAATAAAATAAATTCTAGTAAATTACTAAAATATTATCTGTGGAATATTCGGATTAAGGCTTTTTTTGGATCGAATAATCATGTAAAAAAATCCTTACAATCATTAGATTTATACTTAGAAGGTCAAAACGTAAATTTTTATAAGGAAAGAATAGAGAAGTTCCTACTCAATTCACTAAATAGGGATGAAATAGTTATTTCCACGGAGACTGAAAAAGAAATAAAAGAGTATATTAAAAAACTTGTATGAAGGAAAATAAAGGTAAGTACTCTATTGGCTTTGTAAGTGCCCACTACTTAAACAAAGGGGAAGATAGTAACAGAGAAACAGTCGATTTACTTTTTCAACTTGACGAGATTTTTAGCGAAGTCATTGTAATTGACCCGAGAAAAGTAGCAACGATTTTTGATTCCCACCAAGGGAAATGTAAAATATTACATGATGGTCGGGATATATCAGGAATTGATGGACTAATAGTTAGAAGCAGCAGGAAATTTAAAAAATCGTTAGAGATACTTGTTAAAGCTTTGAATTTTAATGGTTGTGTTTTCCTTGATTCTCCTGAGAGGCATAATGGTGAAGAGCCTAGCAAAATGTTTACAAGTATTGATAGGATTGATACTGGAGTTGGTATTACAAGTTGCTATGCATTTTCTATTGATGATGCAAATAATATGATTGACCAACTTGATTTTAAGAATAAAAAATATTTATCTAAACCTATCTTTGGAAGTAAAGGTAGAGGTATAGAGCTAGCGAGGAATCGCTCTGAATTAAAGTCAATTGCAATGCGTCATTTTAAAGGTGGTCCAACTTTAAATGAACCTTTCTTCGTTCAAGAAAAGATTGATATAAAGGATGAATATAGAGTAATGGTTCTAGGAGGAAAAGTTGTATCTAGTGTAATAAAAATTCCAGAGGCAAATTCAGTAACAGCAAATTCCGCCACTGGAACCGTATTTAATCTCCAGCGGAATCATGAATTAGAGAGTTTTGTAGTAGAAAATTTAGACGATTCTGGTTTGTATGGGGTGGATGTTGCAGTAACGAAAAAAGGTAAATATTATATAATTGAAGCTAATAGAGCTCCTTTATGGTCTGCTTTCGAACAAGCAACAGATGTAAACATGTCTAAACTTATTACTGATTACTTTTTCAATAAAATAAACAACCTTAAGGGGTGAATGTGAATACTTGCTATTCTTTGAACTCTCCGAAAATAACGTAAGTCTACAAAACAACAGGACCGAATTGATAGACTTTAGTTAGTCAGTTTTGATATGTTGCAACCAAAGTGTAAGTTCTTTTATAACCTTTTCATTGGGGGGTATAAAATTTTATTACTTAAAGTTGTTTAAGACAACTACCTACTTTTTTGAACTGAATGTTCCTGTTTTGTTAATGATTAATAGTAAGTAATTAACCTCTCTATGTATCGAGTGGCTTTGCCGTTGGAAAATGAAATCTTTTTAATCCAATTACCACTCGAATCATATTCATATTCGTATCGAGTTACTCTGCCATTTTCACCGCCTAATCCACTATTTTGATTTACTTCATAAAGGAGAGATTCTGTGGCTAAATCTTTATTATTATATTCGTAGGATACAGCAACAAAAACGTTTTCATCTATAGGGTTTGGTTTTCCTCTTTTAAATATAGGCACAGAAAAAATTTTATTTAATGAAGTTCTTCCTTTTTCATCTAATGTACTTTCTTCAACAAAGGAAAGATCTCCATTGCTATATCGGCTATACTTAATTTTCGTGTCACTATATTCATAACTAATGCGAGAATTGCTATATATTTCTTCTACTAGATAACCCTCATCGTTATAAACCATCACAACAGAACTATCTTGATCATCTTTAAACATAAAGTGATCATTTCGTATACGTGTCTTAGAGTCCTTATCATAGGTGATTGCTGAAATATAATCTTGTATGAGAAACTTATTATCTAAATGATACTGCAAATATTGAAATTGATCGAAATCATCTTCTGAATAATAACCATTGCTAACGTAATATTTATTAAAAAATTTATTAAACGTTACTTTATCTGACAAAACTTCATATAGATGCTTGTTGTTCCTACAATAAAGTTCAATGTCAAAATTATTATATCCTTGATGAGCAAAATAGTCTTCAATGATTCGTCTAAAACCATCTAGCCCTTTCATTGGGTTTTCAATCTCTGGAAAGTTTAAAACAAATTGGTTATAAAATGCTTTATCCGTCATACTTTTTTTGAGTAACTCAATAAAATCATCAAAAGTCGGAAGTTTAGACTCCTCCTTGTTTTTGAAGCTGTCATGACTTAAGTAAGTATCCAAAATATTCTTTAATACAGAGCCAGGAATCATTCCCTTTCCATCAACATATTCTAGGGTCTTATCATTGGTCTTTCCAAAAAAATCTTCCAAATTAGATTCTAAACTATTAGCCCAAACTCCATGAACAATGGACTTATAACTATTTTTATGGTCGATATCACAATACCATCGTGAAATTAAGTTTTTTCCATTTTCATAAGTAAATAAATATTTCCACTTCAATTCTCCATTTCTAGTTTTTATTTTTTTAGATAAGAGGTAACCTTTCTCATTAAACTTTAATTCTTCAATTTCAACATATTTACCTCTTTCACCAGGCATTATTTTCCCTCTTATTTTTATTGGTTTATATTCATTAATAGTGACTTCCTTTACCTTACCCTTCAATTGGTACTCTCTAAAATCTTCAATATCGCTACGCACATAAAAGTGTTGATCATCACAAGAGACGATAAAGAATACTGAAAATAGAACTAAAAAAACAACAAATAATTTATTCAACATATTGATAATCTTTATCTGTAGACGAAACCACCATTAACTCTGTTTCCAAATATAGTAAGTCCGTACGATCTATTAAGTCTTAATGGCATAATAATTAAGAAAGGTAATTTGCTTTTGCATCTAAAGGCATCATGAAAAATGCAAACATGGAATAATATACCTTATTCACAATGAAGATTTACGATATTTTTGGACTGTCCGAAAATAACGTAAGTCTACAGGTTCATTAAAGAAGTACAACAATGTAAACATGCAAACTCTCTTTAAACCTCCAGCATTTACAAGTCTTTGCACAAAGATTATATAAATCTGGACAATTTCTTCTTTACATTTTGCTAAGTACTTGTCAGCGCAGATAAAGCCTCGTATTTTTATAATATCACTAAGAAAGGTATATCCTTTAGTGAAGTAGCTCGTCATAATAGCTGCGTGACCAGCATATGATTGGATCAGCCTGGATAATAGCATCTTTTAAGTAAAAGAAAAAGCACAGGTTCAGAAGTCGGGTTTAGCTGTAGCGAAACATATATACAGTGAATGTCCCCGATAGCTACGCAAATTGCCTTAGTATAAAGGTGAGTGTATATAACATATGCCCTACAGAGGGTTGGGCTTTTTGAAGTTATATGAGGTATAAGGCGAAAGCTGGATGCACTGCTTATTAGAAGTCTAAGGTTAATATCGCAGGTAAGTAATTATCTGTCAGATTTTCCCGAAAAGGAAAATTAGAGGGATATTTATATCAACTTAAGAACAACTTTATAAGTCCTTCTACTTTTAAACTAAAATTAAAATGATTCTATTTAGTCTGCGCGAAATTTACGTAGCTATTAATATAGTTTTTTTAGAATGTAGATTGATATATAATCGATGTTCAAACAATGCTGTATAATGTAAATGAACCTTTTACATGATACCACACTAACTCATATTGATTGCTAGTTGACCAATTAGAATCTTCTGAGTAAATGTCCTTTCAACCGTTACTTGAAAAATTGAGTTTCCAACTCAAATAGGTATGTTTATATATAATTAGGTCTTGATATTTTAATTGATAGCCTCTATGACTTATAGATTGTTTGATTGTTATGTTTTGATGGGTTTTAATATTTTAATTAAAAACCTTTATTAGGGACGATGATATCTTAGTTATGTAATAAAAAAGTAACTTGTAACTAAAGGAGATGTTTATTGTAAATACTTGATCTGCACCTTTTACTGAAGTCTTTTTTATGCTTCAGGGATATTCGATTCTATCGGCTAGGTTTTCTGTTTATTATCTATTGTGAAGCCATCTTATACTCTTTTGGGTATTAATAATAAATAAATGCAATTATATCAAGTATTCAATGTATTTAATCGTTCAACTAAGGCATGAAAGGGGAGGATTGGTTTATGGGGAAAATAGTTAAAAGTCCCCAGATCTCTCCAGGGACTTTCAGATTCAATAAACAACAGTTTTACTGCCGACAATCATATATTTCTTTAAACGCTGAAATAACTTCCTTACTTCAAAGGTCATATTAATATTTCCTCTACCTTTTAATATAGCATTAATATCACCTACCACAATAAGTTTTGATCTTGCCCTACTCACTGCAACATTGGTTAATCTGGCTCCTATTCCGTGCCTGTATAAAACTCCTAGCTGACGCTCTTTTGATTCTACTAAATCCAAAATTAAAAGATCCGCCTGAGAACCTTGAAAGGCATGTATTGTACCAACATTAATTTTATCGGTAAACGCTTTCGACCATTTTTTTTGAGCAATTAATTTGTGAATTTGATTGACCTGTGCTCGATATGGTGTTATCACCCCAATCCCATCATTCATTTCGCTTACTTTAGGATGTGTTGTAAGAGAAGTTAAAAGGTCGTTGACAATATACTCAGCTGAAGCAATATTGTACCGTGAACCTCTGGAAGAGCTTTTGCATACAAAACCAGGCTCTTTACTGAGATCGTGATAGCTTATCACATTGCCTGAATTGGGGTTGTGGGGTTTAAGTAAGCGCTGTTTGGGATGGGGGTCTGTTTTCAACTTACCTTTATAAAACGGACTGTTGATTAAGCTACATATTTGAGGGTGAAATCGTCTTTGAACGTCAAGTTGTGTAAGTCCAGGGTGAGACAGACTTCTATTGTAATTCAATCCTGCAAATTTGAATAAATCATTAAAAAGCCATTTGTCAGCCAATTTTGATCTAGATAAGACTACTGGCCCCAATTGGCGAAAGTCTCCAGTGATAATGATACGCTTATTGGCTTTAGCAGCCATTGGCATGAAGTGCGGTACCGACATCATACTCGCTTCATCGATCACTAAGTTATCATAATCAATACTGTTTACAGATGGGTCTACATGAAATTTTGCAGCTGTCGAGAAAATGACCTTAGCATTTGACACCCTGTTTCTAACCCTATTCGCAAGATCTTTTTTCAATCGATTTCTAAGTGATTTGAGTACATTTTTTTCATCGCCAAACTTAGCATTGCTCAACTCCTTATTTTTTTGACGAATTCGTTTTCTTAGGTCATCAATTTGATGTGAACGAGGGAACAAATAATCTAGGTCTACTAGTTCTGGATCTCTCGTATTCCCAACTCTCAGTACCTGGCCGTTTTTAAATCTCAAATTGAATTGCTTTTCGTTCTCCAGGGTCTCTATTAGTGCTCTTGTAACATTATCTACGGCAACGTTAGCAATGCAGCAGACGAGAGTTCTTTCCTGTCTCATTAATGAGTTAGCTAAGTAGTGGCTTAAAGTAAATGTCTTGCCTGTTCCTGGAGGACCCCAAATTATACTCAGATCATTTTTGTGGGCGGCTTTAATAGCTGCATTCTGATTTTTGTAAAGGGACGGCGCAAGAACTAATGATGTATCCGTGGTCACTACTCGAGGTGAATAGTTTCCATTCAGTAGGCGGTTAATAGGTTCTCCTTTAACCAGCCGTATTTCACCCAGTCGGTCAATAAGCGTCTCCAGTAGCCATATTGGATCAATGATTACTTGACAGCTATTGTCTGTCAGGATTTCATCCACTCCATCATATAAACAATCTATAGTGAGAACTCCTTTTACTTGATCATAAGACAAAATATCTAACTCATATTCAGTATCTCCGACTTTTAATAATGCGGGCATACCTTCATACACTTTAACCAATTGATCATTTTCAATGTCAAGTTTTAGGTCAAAAACTCCTTTCATTCCGCCATATTTGAGTTGTCTGTGACTCTTTATATAAAAGATGTTATTTTGGAGATCCTCTTTGGCAGCAACAATTTCATCCTCGACAGCTATTATCATTTCGTCAATCTTTTGTTGAGAACTTAGCACCTTAATTTTACCTCTAGCAAATGCTAGGTTATTAGATTTTGTGTTATCTCTTATTATATCTGGATGATCTTTCAAGATTTTTTCTACGTCAAATCTGAACTGAGACTTCTTATCTGCTGAGTACTCTACATATCGTTTATAGTGCTCAAAGACTTTGTTGAGATAAACCATATTCACTTCATCAGCTTTACCAAATATCTTGTTGGCAAACTGATTATGTGTGTAATGGCCATCCTGCATATCATGGTACAGTATCATTTTGATCACATATTTTAATAGCTGCTTGGTATCTTTATAGTTTCTGGGCCTGGTAGGCTGTTTTGCTATTTGCATTCTATTTGTTTTATATTAGCCTGTCGGGTATTGCACAGGAATTACATCCTTTGGAATACCCAAAAGGCTAATGATTTAAAAATTTGCTACTGAGAGCGTTAAAATGGTGTTGCGAATCGACCTTATTAGGAGGCCAATTAAGAGATTATATGTGAGTATCGGTATTTATATTATTACCTTGAAGATCTGCGTCGATCTCTTTTTTATCAAATCGGGGAGAGCCTTTGATATAATGCTTACGAAGCTTCCCAATTTTAACCCAGTAGTGCACCGTAGAGACGCCTATGCCGAGGTATTTAGCTGTTTCTTTTATAGTGAAATAGCGCTTTTCCTCAAACTTTTTCTGAGCCTTTAAATGATTTACAATAGGTTCCAGAGCATGGGTGACTTCTTGCCGAATCATCATCCTGAGCTCTGATTGTGTTACCAT
>DATFJV010000025.1:0-14583 GCA_035268985.1 Anaerovoracaceae bacterium
ATATTACCTAAAGGAACTAGCTTTGATAATTTAGATCAAATCGATATAACTCGTATGATGAATCATATTAATTCTTACAAAAGAAAAAAACTAAACGATCGTAGTCCCTATGATACGTTTAGCTTTTTACACGGAGAAGAAATTTTAAGTAAATTGGGCTGCTTAAATATTCAACCGGAAAACATAACCCTTACTAAAAATCTTCTCAAAAAGTAATTCAGTTCAATTGCCACTAGCAAGTATATTAATATTAAATACTTGGGGTAGATTTTCTCTTACAAATTTATTGTAGGTTTAATTAACCCCGCTTGAAGTGTGCAATTTTTTGCTAAACATATTATATCATATGAAAAAAAATATTTCATCTATGGATTTTAACTTACAAAAGGTGAATCTACTTTACAAAACGGGATTCTCGCTTTACATTTCACCCTTCCTATATTATTGTATCATAATCAGAAGTTCCTTAAACGACTAAATATTATATTAAATTGTTATTTTATTACATTTCATTTGTGAAAAAATTAAGTTTACAAAGTTTAATTGATAATAAGCTTTCGTTTGTGACAAATAAGCAAAATCTAATATTCGTTCTCATTTATTTATGCTCATTGTTAAAACAGGTCATACCATAGGTATGTCTGAACTCATTTTTTAGCATCTGCTTTTTTATGGCAACCAAAAATAAAACTATTTAATGCACTCTAGTCACATCCATATACTAATGATTTACAATCCTAATAAATTCTTCAAATTCCTGTTTACAGCATTTGTATTAATTTCGGTGTACCAATCTAAAATCCTTGTAACTTCAACGTTTACAAGGCTTTTTTATGCTTTAAATTAAGCTATATTTTGTATAAATTCTTCCCATTTACGCCCTTTTATCCCCGTAAGTGTTGTACCTGAATCTAAATTAAAATAGTATTTACAATCTTTATTCCATTATATGTACTGCATCATAGTCTCTTTCTGCACTCACTAAAAAAGCAACCCACGTATATCTCATTTATAAATTAATTATTGCCTATAACGGTAGATATATAATACTATCTTTTAGTTTGTCGGCTAGCTCTGTACATATCTTTATTATATATAAAGTTATACTTATGGACTTTCACCACAGACTGACGGCATGCCCGTCATACTAGAAAAGCCTGTAACCATTGCGGTTACAGGCTTTTATTGGCGGAGGACACGGGACTCGAACCCGCGGGGCTGTTACGCCTTACTTGATTTCCAATCAAGCCCCTTAGCCACTCGGTCAATCCTCCAAGACGCCAAATTAGAATAACATAAATTTTATTTTTATGCAAGTATTATTGTCCAAAATCCATTATATGCATGTTTTTTAATTCGTTATCTATTATACCATCAGCTACTGAATATGCATGGTCTTCTAAATACACACTATCTGACTTAGTAAGGAATTGTTTTCGCAATTCTAAAATTACTTCCCAGCATATTTCTTCAATAACTTTTCTCTTGTCATCGCCACCATCCAAAAGTTCAATTAAATCTCTTTCTAAATAGCTAAGTTTAGGCAAATCTCTAAGAGCTCTATATCTCCATTTATAGTATGGGCAATATCTGTTATTAAGCCAAAAAATTGCATGTACTATGTTGTTGGTAAATTCGAACAGAGAAACTTTAATGGCACCTTCATCTTTTCTTTTTAATGACCTATAATAGTTATATTGTCCTGCTTGACCTGCTAAGGATAAATATGCACCTATCTTTTTTCTTCTAACATCGCTTCCCGCTCCCACAATTAAATATGCTCTTTTTGCTAACACTTCGCCTTTACTGTCATAAAATATTTCACCATTAACCGCATTTGCCAATGCATATTCGGGAATTCTTAGCCATTCCTTTTTTGTTTTAGGGAGTTTTTTGCTGCCTATGGTTTTAATAAAAAAATCTTCTATGGTTTCCACTCCATATTTATCATCATACCCTAAGCTTTTTCTTCCCAATTTAATTCCATATACTTCTTTCGGCAATTTATTATATTCCTCATTTAATTCTTCCCCTATTTTACTATATGTTTCATTATCAAGCCATATACAAACACCAATATTATAGTCATGATCCCTTGAATATTCATCATCATAACCAAAGCACTCAGAACCATTCCCGGCAATTCCCACGGCAATTATATCCTCGTAGGAAGAAAAACTATTTTTAATCATATCTTTAACATAATCTTCATAATATTGATTGCTAAGCTCTATACCATTCATTTTTTTAATCCTTTTAGATAATCTTTTTGTTCTTCGGTAACTCTATAGCTCTCTCTACATTTTTGTATGGCCTTATTATGAATCCATTTGTTCAATAGGCCCTTTTGAATAATATTAATAGCTTCATCGTAGTTCTTAATTACAGCTTCGCATAAATACCAAGCTATAGCAATGTTTATATAGAATTCTTTACTTTCTATATTTACTATTTTATCAAATGCCTTTTTAGAAAAGTTATCTCCTAGCAGTACTTTTAAAGACATTACTATACCAAACCTTATTTCATATGTGCTGTTTCCATCTAACCAATTCAGTATTGCATTTTTAAATAGCTCAGGTTCTTTTATTAACTTTTTCGCTTTATAGCTATCACAAGTAGCCCAATTGTCCACATAGGGTAAAAATTCATTTAGGTAATCAATAATTACCTCTGGTTCCTCACTCATATCTTCTAGCAAAAACATATGCAAAGAATTTTCCTCTAAATATTTATGAGGCAAAGAATACAAAAATAGATTCTTTACCTCAAAGTTTTTTATTTGCTTCGCATACTTTCTAAGCATAGGAGTTCTTATACCTAATATGTTTTCTTTGTTCACGTTAGGTATTAGCTTACTTGAAAACTCCCTATAGCTTTCTTCTGATAATTCAAAAAGATCTTTTTGTATTTCTTCAACTGCTTTATTCTTCATTTTCCTCAAGTTTTGCAATTAACTCACCAGTTTTTACTTGGCCGCCTTCCTTGGAATAAACTTTTTCAATTACGCCATCTCTAGAGCTCAACACATTCGTTTCCATCTTCATTGCCTCTATTACTGCAATAGGTTGGTTTTTCTTAACTTTGTCTCCTACTTCAACAAAAACCTTTATTACGGTTCCAGTTATGCTAGCACCTATTTCACTAGGATCTTCAGAATTGGCATATTGAATACTACTTCCCGATACTGACGTGGTAAGTGCTGACTTATCCTTAATGGATACAACTCTTTGATTTCCATCAACACTAAACACCAAATCTCTATTGCCCGATTCACCGGTATTTCTTATTTCTACTAACTTAATTACGTTAACGCTACCTTCTTTTAGTTTAACTTCACCAGTTTCACCTTCTCTTAGTCCATGGAAGAATATATCGCTTCCCATATTTCTAAAGTTACCTTTTTCTACAAGATATTTAATGTACTCATCAAACACTTTAGGATACATAGCATAGCTAAGCGCCTCCTTCTCAGTCCCTTCAAGCCCAAGATCATTAACTAAATGTTCAGTTATTTTATCAAAATCTTCAGGTTCTAATAATTCACCAGGTCTACAAGTAATTGGTGTTTTATCCTTTAATACAATTTTTTGTAATTCTTCAGGGAAACCTCCTTCAGGTTGGCCTATCATTCCTTCAAAGTATGAAACTACTGAATCAGGATAATCCATGTCCCTTCCCTTGACTAAAATGTTTTCTACAGTTAAATCATTTTGTACCATGAAAATTGCCAAGTCTCCTACAACCTTAGATGATGGAGTAACCTTGATAATGTCCCCTAGCATTTGATTTACGTCAACATACATGTCTTTAACAGCATTAAATTTATGACCTATTCCAAAGCTTTCAACTTGCGGTTTAAGATTAGAGTACTGACCACCTGGAATTTCCAATCTATATATCTCTGCTGTTGATGAAGAAAGGCCTGATTCAAAACTGCTATATACTGGCCTTACATCAGCCCAATATTCAGAAATTTTTTGTAATCCTTCAGTGCAAATACCTGTGTCTCTATCACTGTTTTCAGTAGCTGCTACCAACGAGTTTAATCCTGGTTGTGATGTTAGACCCGCCATTGAATTGAATGCAGAATCCGCAATATCAACGCCAGCTTCAGCTGCCATCACTAATGTAGCAACACCATTTCCTGAAGTGTCATGGGTATGCAAATGAATAGGAATTGATATTTCATCTTTAAGTGCAGTAACTAGTTTCTTCGCTGCCATAGGTCTTAATAACCCAGACATATCCTTAATCCCTAGTATATGCGCACCACGTTTTTCCAATTCTTTTGCATTCTTGATGTAGTAATTTAAGTCATATTTTTCCCTAGAAGGATCCAAGATATCACCTGTATAGCATAGGCATCCCTCTGCTAAACCACCTTGATTTAATGTCTCATCTAAAGCAATCGACATTCCTTCAATCCAGTTTAGTGAGTCAAATATCCTAAAAACATCTATACCCGATGCTTTGGCTTCTTTTACGAATCTTCTTATTACGTTATCAGGATAGTTTTTATATCCTACAGCATTTGAGCCTCTTATGAGCATTTGGAACATAAGATTTGGCACTTTCTCTCTTAACTTAGCCAATCTTTCCCATGGGTCTTCCTTTAAAAATCTCATGGATACATCAAAAGTTGCTCCGCCCCACATTTCTAAGCTAAAAAAGTCTCTGCCATAATATGAAACTGCAGGCGCAATTTTTTCCATATCAATTGACCTCATTCTTGTTGCCATAAGTGATTGCTGAGCATCTCTAAAAGTAGTATCTGTTACTAATAGCTTCTGCTGGCCCAATACCCAATCAGCAACACCCTTTGGTCCTTTTTCATCAAAAAGCTGCTTTGTCCCCGATAGATTTTTAATTTCATCTAACGGAACTTTTGGTACCTTAGGTACATTAAAATCTGCTTTTTGTCCTTTTGTTTCATTTACTATTTTATCTCCTAAGAAATCTAAAAGTCTTAGCTCATCATCCACGAGTTCTCTTACATTCATAAGAGCAGGATTATTAGCGACAAAACCAGTATCGCAATCGCCTGTTTTGAATTTCTCATGATTCAATACATTTAATAGGAACTCAATATTTGTTTTAATGCCCTTAACATCCATTTCGGATAAAGCTCTTTCAGCTTTCTTTCTAGCATCAGGGAATCTCTTCGCCCATGCAGTTACTTTAACCAAAAGACTATCATAATATGGTGAAATTACAGAGCCTGTAAATCCAGACCCACCATCTAATCTTATCCCATATCCTGAAGCACTTCTATAAAGATTAATTGTTCCTGTATCAGGAGCGAATCCATTGGTTGGGTCCTCAGTAGTAACTCTGCACTGTATTGCATAACCATTAATTTTTATATTATCTTGATTATATATACCTATTTCGTCAGAATCCAATGGATATCCCTCTGCAACCATGATTTGTGATTGAACTAAGTCAATGCCTGTAACCATTTCAGTAACTGTATGTTCCACCTGTATTCTTGGATTCATTTCGATAAAATAGTGCTTACCATCTTTATCCAATAGAAATTCCACAGTCCCTGCACTTCTATATTTTACTGCACTTGCAATCTTAATTGCATCATTACAAATGTTCTTTCTTTGCTCATCGGTTAGACATAATGCAGGAGTAAACTCAATTACCTTTTGATGTCTTCTTTGCACAGAGCAGTCTCTTTCATAAAGATGAACTATGTTGCCATATTTATCACCTAATACTTGAACTTCTATATGTTTAGGATTTTCCAAATATTTCTCAATAAAAATATCATCTACTCCGAAAGCCTTTTTAGCTTCACTTTTAGCACTTTTATACTGAGGTAATAAGTCATCTTCTTTTCTAACTATGCGCATGCCTCTTCCACCGCCACCTGCTGCTGCCTTAAGCATAACAGGATAACCACATTCATTGGCAAATTCATAAGCCTGATCCTCCGACCCTATTGCAGATTCAATGCCAGGAATAGTTGGAACGTCAACACTTGATGCTACAATTTTAGATTGAATCTTATCACCCAAACTGTTCATCATCGTATCAGTTGGACCAATAAATTCTATATCGGCATTTTGGCATGCCTCGACAAATTCAGGATTCTCAGATAAAAACCCGTATCCTGGATGTATAGCCTCTACACCTTTAGCTACTGCAAGATTAATTATTTCATCAATATCAAGATAAGCATCAATCGGACTTTTACCTTTACCAATTTCATAAGCTTCATCTGCTTTTGTTCTAAATAGAGCATTTTTATCCTCTTCAGAATAAATAGCTACAGTTCTTATCCCCAATTCTCCGCAAGCACGAAATATTCTAATTGCTATTTCGCCTCTATTCGCGACTAATACTCTTTTAAATCTTCTCACATTCTCCATCTAAATACCCCTTTCGCTTATCTTTGATGTACATCCACCTGTGGGTAAGGTATTTCTATACCTTCCCTATCAAATGCAAGTTTTACATTTTCCATTAAGTAATAGTAAACATCCCAATAATCTGGAGTTTTACACCATACTTTTAATGCTAATTCAATATAGCTATCACCATGTGCATTGACTAATGTTAACGGTTCAATGGTAGTATCTGTCTGTTCACATTCATATGCAACTTTATATAACGCATTCTTTGCTTTTGCAATATCAGCATCATAGCTTATACCAAATTTCAAATCAACTCTGCGATCTTCTTCCCTAGAATAATTGGTTAATACTGAATTCATGATTAATCCATTTGGTATATTTACCATCTTATTATCAAAAGTTCTAACAGTAGTTACAAATAGGCCTATTTGGCTAACAAGTCCCGAGGTTCCAGTAACTTCAATGTACTCGTCTTTTATGAATAATTTGTTATACATTATCATAATGCCGCCTACTACATTACTTAAAGTATCCTTTAGAGCAAAAGCTATTGCTGCACCAGCTGCACCTATAACAGTTACAATAGGAGCTGTAGAAACATTAAAAGTCCCTAATATTGCAACAACTAATACAATCCATAGAACTATTCTTATGACGCCTAAAAAGAATTTATGGGATGCTTCATCTAGCTTGGTTTTCCTAAGTAATTTTCTAATCGCATTTAATATGATTTTTATAAGAATCAAGCCAATCACTAGAACTATAATTGCTTTAATAATATATTCTAGATAAGCATGAGCCCATAAATATTCAAAGTTGCTAAACATTATTTACCACTCCTCCTTCTATTTAACTCCCTTAGCAATTTCTTCCTAATTCTAATATCATCGGGAGTCACTTCCACAAGTTCATCATCATTTATAAATTCCAATGCTTCTTCTAACGTAAATGTCCTAGGTGGCGCCAATTTAATATTCTCATCAGTCCCAGAAGCTCTCATATTAGTTACCCTCTTAGCTTTACATGGGTTTACAATCATATCTTCATTTCTAGAATTCATACCAACTATCATACCTTCATATACCCTTTTCCCTGGGGAAATAAACATCTGGACTCTTTCTTGTATATTAAATATAGCATAAGGAGTACAATTTCCTTCCTCTTGTGCAATGGCAACTCCATTTGTTCTTTGAGGTATATCACCTTTAAATTCCTCAAAACCATTAAACTTTCTTACTATAGTACCTTCTCCTCTGGTATCATTTATGAATTCAGATCTGTATCCCAATAACCCTCTAGTTGGTACTAAATATTCCAATCTGCTATATCCATTCTCTGCTGCCATTTGAGTCATAATCCCTTTTCTAAGATTAAGCTTCGAAATAACAGAACCTGAAAACTCATCAGGTACAGATATTATTACTTCTTCTATAGGTTCAAGCTTTCTGCCTTTTTCATCTCTTTTAAGAATAACCTCAGGTTTTGAAACCGCCAACTCATATCCCTCTCTTCTCATATTTTCTATAAGAATTGATATATGTAGTTCACCTCTTCCTGAAACCTTAAAACTGTCTGTTGAATCAGTTTCTTCAACCAACAATCCAACATTAACTTCAAGTTCCTTATTAAGTCTTTCTTTAATATGTCTACTTGTGACAAATTTACCAGATTTACCTGCAAACGGTGACTTATTAACTAAAAAGTTCATTGATAAAGTAGGTTCTTCAATACTTATGGTTTCCATTGGTTCTGGTTTTTTTGTATCACATACAGTTTCTCCAATTGAGATATCAGATATACCAGAAACTACAATTATGTCTCCGCATTCTGCATATGGAACCGCGACTCTTTTTAGCCCTCTATATACAAATACTTGATTTACTTTTCTCTGTACTAAATCCCCATTTGCCTTTGCAAGCAAAACATTTTGAGCTTCTTTTATAGTGCCTTTTGTTATTCTTCCTATACCAAGTCTTCCAATATAGTCATCATAACCGAGGGAAGATATTTGAAACTGTAAAGGTTCTTCATTTAAATCTTCATATGGCTTGCAATGCTTAACAATTGTTTCAAATAAAGGGTTGATATTTAAACCACCATAACCTTCTGGACTTTTCTTAATCTTATTTTCACCTTGCGCTATGTTTATAGCCTCAACTTCAGCTGGGTCCATTACTGCGGTTCCTTGCCTAGCAACCCCATATAGGATTGGAAAATCCAATTGTTCATCACTGGCTTCCAACTCCATAAATAGTTCATATACTTCGTCAACTACTTCTTCTATTCTAGAATCTTTTTTATCAATTTTATTGATAAATAGAATTGGAATAATACCTTCTTCAAGTGACTTTTTGAGAACAAATCTAGTTTGAGGCATCGGCCCTTCACTTGAATCCACTAGCAGAATAACAGTGTCCACTGTTTTCATAATACGTTCAACCTCTGAGCTAAAGTCAGCATGTCCTGGAGTGTCCACAATATTTATTTTATAATCATTGTACATTACTGAACAATTTTTAGAATATATTGTGATTCCTCTTTCTCTTTCTATATCATCACTGTCCATTACACAATCAACAACATCCTCATTAGCTCTGAACACTCCACTTTGATTTAAAAAAGCATCTACCAATGTTGATTTTCCTGCATCTACATGGGCAATTACTGCAATATTTATTATTTTTTTTTTGTCATTCATTAATTTAGTCAATACCTTTCATTTGTATTTTGATTTAAAAATAGTTTTACAATTTATTATATCAATTAAGTGTGTTTATTGCAAGATAATTACTTGTTGCAATGGAAATTCTCTGATATAATCAAAAAAAAAATGTATGGGAGAAACTATGGAAAACCTCAATGATATCATCAGAAAATGCTTTGATAAAAATAATATAATAAAAATAATTCTTAGCAATAAAAGAAAAAAAACATTAGACATTAAAAAAGTTGATATAAGACCAGTTATTATTAAAGGTGAACAGTTATATCAATTTGAGTTCTTTTACGATAACAAAGCAACCCATCTTAACTTAGACAGTAAAACTTCTACAGACAAAATAATTGAACTTATGGATATAAACTTTAAACAATGTAATATATTCACATCAGAAAATGATATTAATATACTAGCTTCAAAATTGGATAAGCCAAGAATTGTTAGGCATAAACCAACTATGGAAGCTTGTGTACCTTCTCACGACAACACTAAAAATTATATAATTGAAGATGGTAAACCATGTGATTTTTTAATCGAGTTAAATGTGATGACAAAAGATGGCAATGTAATACCAAAACATTATAGTAAATTTAGACAAATTAATAGATATCTAGAAATAATTGATGATATATATGAATATCTTCCTAAAAATCGAACTATAAAAATCATTGATTTTGGATGCGGCAAAGCCTACCTAACTTTTGCTATTTATCACTATTTAAAAGAGCTGAAAAATCTGGATGTCCAAATTATCGGTTTGGATTTAAAAAAGGGTGTAATCGATTTTTGTAACGAGAAAGCGAATTGTTTAGGTTACACAGGATTGAAATTTTTACTAGGAGATATTGTAGAATATAAAAGTGATTATGCAGACTTGGTGGTAACATTACATGCTTGTGACACTGCCACAGATTTTGCCCTGATGAATGCAGTTAAATGGAACACAAAAGTCATACTATCTGTGCCTTGTTGTCAACATGAACTTTTTAACCAAATTTCCAATGATATTCACGAACCTATGCTAAAACACGGTATATTAAAAGATAGGCTTACCGAATATCTTACTGATGGACTCAGAGGTTTAAAATTAGAATCAAAAGGATATGATGTTTCTATGATAGAATTCACTAGTCTTGAACATACTTCAAAAAACATATTAATTAAAGCAATAAAAACGGGCCATGAGAATGATGCCAAGGCCCAAAATGCTATCAATGAGTATGCGAAATTAAAAGATTTTTATCAAGTAAATCCATCCATAGATTTGCTCTAAGACTTTTCATAATCGTATAAAATAATTCCACATATAACTATGGCTGCTCCAATTAGATTAGTCATAGTTATTTCTTTATGAAAAACAAACGCATCAAAAGCAACTGAGGATAAACATTGTCCTATTAAAGTGAATATTGTAAAAGTAATTGCTGAAGCCTTTGGCACTAACCAATTTGAAAGAAGCACAATAGCAACTCCACAAATAGCTGCTAAGATAAGAATATAATGTAATCCGCCTAAATATGTAACATCTGTGATTCCAATATATGCAGTAATAATGTATATTAATATTGCGAAAAAGAAACCTACTGCATAATTTATTAAATTTGAACCTAGTACACCAACATTCTTAGCTAATTTCATATTATAGTTTCTCTGCAAAACTATAAATGAACCTGCCAAGAGCGCTAAAATTAAATATATTGTATACACTTATCCTCCTATAATGACATTACAACAGTTCCAATTATTATAAGAACTACTGAAAACCATTTCATTTTATTCATTTTCATTTTTGGCAAATCAAATTTACCCTTAACATCAATAATAAATGATGTCAAAAATTGACCTGTTATTAATAGCATTGTAGTTAGAAAGGCACCTAGATTTATAAAACCCAAAGCCACAAAAATAGGTACGAAGGCCCCTAAAGGACCTCCAAATAAATTCTTGAGACTACCATATTTAGCCAATGTATTGTTCTCTTTTAATAAAAAATATGTAATAAAAGAAGCAATTACAGTTACTGCGTAATATGCTAAATTACCGTATATTACATCATAAGAGTCTGCCATTATTGTGTTACTTAAATTTAAAACTGTGGCAGTAACACCTGCTATTGCTATATATAGATAAACTAATTTTTTGTTCACATTTACACCTTTAATTCATCACTCACATCTATATTATCAGCAAAATTTCTACTAAAATTATTAATTACAGTATTAAATTGCAATGTATTTATACCAAGCGAATGCTTTTTTTGTTCAAAATGAGTAAACGGTTCAAACCATTCAGGTTCTTTCACATTTACAATATTAAAACTCTTCGTCCAAACAGCGGAAAGTCCAAAAGCATAGGCATATGGTAATATATCATAGAAATATAAAGGATTGTCTCTAGATAACTGCAATACTATTTCCATATTGGGTTTTTTAATGAAATTTCTGAATCCTAATACCCTTCCCAGCATTTCCGAACTTTGTTTAGTGCGAGCTTTCATTAAGCATATTAATATCATAGAAACAATTAAGCAAAGGATCATAGTCATTCCTATAAAGAAATCTCCAAATGATCTAATTACAAATATAGTAAAAATTAGCAAAACAACAAACAACATCAAGCTAAAAATCGCCATAAGAATTGAGGGTCTATTGTTCCTTGATAATACTATCAAGTCATACTCAATTGATGTTAACATACTAGTAACAAAAACAAGTATAGCTATAATTATATAGAAAATATATGAATATGAATCAAATGCATATATCTCTGCCAATATCCCTATCGCTAGTATTGCCATTGACAAAATAAAGCACCCAAACACCTTTGCAAATTCTGATGATGCAGTATAGATTCTGCTATTACTTGACTCAAATTGATCTTCGATTCCCCTTTTTATTCTGCCATAAGCTTTACCTAAATTTTTTCTTATTTCATTTACATTTACTTCTTTATTACGATCAAACATAGCACTAACTGCTTGTCTTACATAACGTTTTTCTGTCTTGGGTTCCCTATTTTTGATGATTTTAAATTTTTTTCTTTCATATTCAACTATTTTAATCTGTCTTCTATCTGCCAAATAAAAAAGCAATGCAACGATATCCTTTTTCCCTACATGACCATCTAGAATGTATCCTATCTCTGGAGGTGTAATAGCATCAGGTGGATAATATTCTTCTTTAATCTCTATTTTAGGGTCTCGACCAAAGAAATACCACATTAATGAAAGTATCGCCATCAATGATATTAAAATATAATAGACATAATTCTTAGCCCAATTATTGTTTTTTTCACCAACCCAATAGCCCTGAGGTAGTTCCGCCTTTACACTTAAACCAACGCCTCTTTCTAAATAACTCCCAGTAAAAACTATCTTTGAATCTTCTGTAATAATCTTTACATTTAATTCATTTCCAGTCAAAACTGCACCATATTGGTCTGCAAAGTACTTTATATCATTTATAGGAAAATCCTGTGGGAAAACAATACCAACAACTGTATTATCAACCGCCGAAGGCCAATCATATGGTAACAACTCCAAGTAAAGTAGATCCATTTCCCTCAATTCATCCGCATATTCATATACTTTATATGTAAGCTCTATATCTTTAGTTCCTTTAAGCTCACCTTCTTCACTTGATAATCTAACCCTAATATGGTCATCATTTTCATTAATTGTATATTTAGCTCCTTTAACCTCAATATCTTCTATTGCCATTCTTTCTTTTGGTATATTGATATCAAAGAACCTAGTACCTTCATTAAATTTAAAGGATATGTTCTTAGTTATATAATAAGAATGGTTTTTGTTCACCAAAACATTCACATTATATTTGGAAGTTTCAACTTCCGAAGACAATTCGCTATCACCGTAACTCTTGTTACTATATAATCCAATTATAAACAAAAATATTAATGATATGATTACTAATTTTATTAACCTTGTTGGGGTATAATTCATAAATTCCTCCATTGGCAGTATAATTACTACTTACGTCTAGTTATTATACACAATTTCAACTTTTTATTCAAATACTTTTAATCACTTATTAAAAGCTATATTTTGTATCTTGATTATTTGTTTGTACAAAATATTCATATATATTATAGTTTATAACGTTTGTTAATATTATTTTGATATTGTGAATTATTTTTCACACAAATAATTCCTTTTTACCTTTAAAAAACTTTAATTATATTGTAGAATACATGAGTAAGCTTATATGGAGGTAATATATGAAGAAATTAACAATAATGTTATTAACTTTAGTATCCGTAATTGCCTTATCATCTTGCTCGAGTATTTCTTCAAGCGTGGCAAATGGAAGTGCTAATTCTAAAACAGATGCAGTATTAGACATAGTCCAAGAACAAGAAGGAATACATTTGGATATTGAAACAGTAATAGATGATGAAAAGATAATCATGGACGTTCAAATAGCCGGTGATAATATGTCAGTGGATACTAACATTAATGGAGAACCAAGAACTATAATACAAAATGAAACTGAAACATATGTCCTTTCAAATGACATAAAAATGGGGTATGTGATGGAGAACAGCAGCGAAGATGCTTTAATATCCACATTGAATAATTTCAAAAACTTTTCAAATATCAGTTCTACAATGATTGAAGATGGAACTATAACAATTGATGAAAACGATTATATTTATGAAATGTTCAAAATAACTACTCTATTGGACACAACAGTTAAATACTGCTATAATCAAAGTGATGATTTGAGTTATATTGTATTCTCTGAAGAAAATAATGACAAAATAATTAAAATCAATAAGATTAACTTAAATATTGATGAAAAATCATTCGAAGTACCTAAAGATTATAGTATTTCCAAGGAGTAATTTATGAAAAGAACAGACTACATTACTTGGGATGAATACTTCATGGGTGTAGCATTGCTTGCTGCTAAGAGAAGTAAAGATCCTAGCACTCAAGTTGGCGCTTGTATAGTTGATGATTGCAATGTTATTCTATCAACTGGTTATAACGGCTTCCCTAAAGGTTGCTCAGATGATACATTCCCATGGAATCGTGATGGCGACGATAATAAGTATCCCTTTGTAGTACATGCTGAACTAAACGCAATACTAAATGCAAACGGTAAATCACTCAAAAATGCCCGACTATACGTAGCATTATTCCCTTGTAACGAATGTGCTAAAGCAATAATACAATCGGGAATAAAAGAAGTGATATTCCTGTCGGATAAGTACGCAGATGATAAGATGACAAAAGCTTCTAAAAGAATGCTTAAGAGTGCAGGCGTCAGTTTTAAACAACTTAAGCCAAGTAAGTCTGAACTTACCATATCATTTAAAACAATATAAATGAGTGTGTGAACTAAAGTCTGTAAATAGATGGTTTTGACCCTCTATGATTACAGTTTAGTGTGAGAACTATAGAATATATTTCTTAAACTCGAAATATTTAGTTCTCAGATTTGTAACTACAGTATAATATTTAAAGAAAAGCAT
>DATFJV010000026.1:0-2570 GCA_035268985.1 Anaerovoracaceae bacterium
CTATAGGATCAATGGGTTCTATGTGCGGCATCGGAAATTTAGATGTAATAGCAAAAGCCCACGAAATGTGTAACGATTTAGGTTTAGATACAATATCTACAGGAGTATCTATTTCATTTGCTATGGAATGCTATGAACGAGATATAATAACTAAAAAAGAAACAGAAGGATTAGAATTAAACTTTGGGAATGAAGAAGCTCTATTAAAATTAATCAAAGATATTTCTGAGAAAAAAGGACTTGGTAAAATTCTTTCTAAAGGAGTAAAAAAAGCATCAGAGATATTTGGTGGAGGCTCTGAAGAATTTGCAATGCAAGTAAAGGGACAGGAACTTCCTATGCATGAACCTAGAGGAAAAATAGGAGTAGGACTGGGATACTCTGTATCTCCAACAGGAGCAGACCATATGCAGGCAGCCCATGACACTATGATTACAGAAGAAGGACCTATGCTTGACTCTGTAAAAACACTTGGTATAACAAAACCTGCAGATCCTAAGGCTTATGGTAAAGATAAGGCTGAATTTTATGCCCTAAATGAAAAATGGTGGGGTTTTTTAAATATGATAGGTATGTGTGATTTTATCCCTGCTCCAAGAGGATCTATGCCTATCGATAAATTTATAGAATTAATAAATGCATCAACAGGATGGGACGTTACTCCAGAAGAATGTATGGAAGTAGGAGAAAGAGGTATAACAGCAGCTAGGAAGGTAAACTACGACTTAGGAGTGGATGAAAGCTACGAGGAATTACCAAAAAGATTGTATCAACCTTTGGAAAATGGAGCATTAGAAGGTGTATCTATGGATAGAGATAAATTTATAGAAATGAAACATTACTACTATGAACACTTTGGATGGGATGAAAAAGGGTATCCAAAGGAAGAGACATTACAAAGATTAGGATTGTAAAATAAATTTGGAGGACACATGATAGATAAAATAAAAATTAATTCAGAAAAATTAGAACATAAAATAATAGATTACAGAAGAGATTTCCATAAATATGCTGAATTAGGATGGACTGAATATCGTACATCATCGATAATAGCAAATAGACTAGAAGATTTAGGATTTGAAGTTTTAGTTGGAAAAGATATCCTTAAAGAAGATGATAGGATGGGACTACCGCCAGAAGAAGACTTGAAAAAGAACTGGCAAAGAGCTAAGGAACAAGGTGGAGTAGGAAAATATTTAGAAAAAATGAAATACGGATTAACAGGGGCTGTAGGTATAATTTCTAATGGTCAAGGTCCTACTATAGCCTTAAGATTCGATATAGATGCACTTCCTATACAGGAAATTTCTGACAAAAATCATTACCCAACACAAAATGGCTTTTCTTCAGTAAACGATGGAGTAATGCATGCTTGTGGACATGATTTTCATGCAGCTGTTGGCCTGGGAGTAGCAGAAATCATTGCTGAAAATAAAGAAAATTTAGGTGGAAAAGTAAAAATAATATTTCAACCTGCAGAAGAAGGAGTTAGAGGAGCTAAGTCAATAGTTAAAAAAGGATTATTGGATGATGTAGATTATATATTTGGACATCACGTAAGAGATTATAAAGTAGGAGAAATTTCAAGTGGTTTGAGCGGTTATAAAGCAACCAAAAAGTTTGATGTTACTATCCACGGCAAACCTTCTCATGCAGGTGGTAGTCCACAAGATGGAAACAATGCATTGATAGCTGCTTCAACAGCAGTATTAAACCTATATTCTATAGCAAGACATAAAAGTGGAGAAACAAGAGTTAATGTTGGTAAAATGAGTGCTGGAACCGGTAGAAACATTATACCTGATGAAGCTAAGATGGTAATTGAAACAAGAGGGTCTACAACACAAATTAGTGACTATATGTATGAAAAAGCAGTAAAAATAATTAAAAATTCAACGGAAATGCAGGACTGTACTTATGAAATAAAACCAATGGGTGAGGCTCCAAGTGGGATGAGTGACATAGAAATGGTAGAATTAGTAGAAAATCTTTCTGAAAAATTAGGAGGGTATACCTTATTGGATATTCACAAAAGTGGAGGTAGTGAGGATTTTACATATATGATGAGCCGAGTACAAGAAAATGGAGGAAAAGCTGTAAATATTGGTCTTGGTGCTGGTAGCATAGGAGATGGAGCTCACTCTCATAATTTCGATATCAATGAAAAAGCTGTAAAAAAAGCACTTGTTCTCTTAAGTTCCTTAGTATTTGAGATACAAGAAAAACAAGAAAATTTGAAATAAAACTATAGATTAACAAGCCTTTAAAATACCAAAGGCTTGTTTTATTTTTAAATTAATTATATATTTGATATTTTCAAAATGATAGGCTAAAATATTAATAAATATGAATATAGTTGGATTATCTAAGGAGTAAATTTATGGAAGATGTATTAAGCCTGTTAAAAAAAGAGTATCAGAATTTGACCTACAGTCAGAAAAAAATCGGAAAATATATAATTGATAATTTTGAAGAAATACCATTTATGTCATCATCTCAGATTGGAGATAAGTTAAACTTAAGTGACGTCTCAATAATAAGGTTTTCTAGAGCTATTGGTTTTAAAGGAT